>JAJYIB010000006.1 GCA_021790275.1 bacterium | reverse complement strand
ATCGGCCTCTTTTAAAGATTGCAATCGGATTTTACGCTTTTTTAAAAACTTGTCAACGGCCGCAAGAAAATCGTCGGCTTTGCCGATGATATATCGATCGATAGTTTTCCCGCGGCGAAATGCGACGGATATTTTTTTGTCCGATTGGGAAACGGTGATTTTCATCGATGTAATTTAAATATGCTATAATACCTTGATGGCAATCAAAGGATAAATTCCGTTCGGTGGAATCCCCAGCCCCCGCTTCATGCGGGGGTTTGGTTTTTCATACTTCGCAAGCATTATTTCCTGATTTTCGGAACAAGAGGTTTGGCGTTTCCAACCGGCGGCTCGTTTCGGTTTTGCGGCGCCGGAGGCGCGATGCCGAACAGAGCGGACTTGCCGGATGAAAGATTGGCGATGATTTTTTTCACTTCGGTGTTGTCGGGATTGAGCGCGAGAATTTTTTCGAACTGATCGAGCGCCGCGGATTTGTCTTTCGGATTTTCCTTGTCGTATATCAGGCCGAGAAAATACCGCGCGTTGGAATAATTCGGGGACAACCCGACGGCGCGTTCCAAAACCTGTTTCGACTGGTCGAATTGGTTGTTTTTGTAATAAAGAAATCCCAGCTGGAAAAGCGAACCGACATCGTTCGCGTCGAGCGAGACAAGTTCTTCGGCGCGTTTGACGGCATCCGTCAGCTTTCCTTCGCGATCGTAAACCTGAACGAGCAAAAATCGCGGCGGCGCGTAATCGTTTTTCAGTTGCATCGATTTTTCAAGATCGGCGGCGGCTTTGTCGAGATAACCGGTAATCGCATCGGCCGGCGCGTTTTGCTTCGCCGCCAAATCGGCCTGCGCGATTTCGACCCTTGCGATATCGTAATAATATGCCGGATTTTGCGGATCGACGGAAACGGCGGCGGCGTAAGATGAAAGGGCAAAATCGGCCGAGCCGGCCATATACGGAATGAGATTTTCATAAATGCCTCCAAGCAAAACGCCGTTCGACGGATCCTGCGGATCGAGATTTTGCGCCTGTTTGGCCGCCGCCACTGCCGTGGCGGCGGCATTTTGAAATTGCGATTTCAGCTGATCCGCCGGCAAATCTTTTCTCGACAGCAAATCGCCGATTTGGGAAAAAACGTTTTGAGCGAGCGCGCGGTAATATCGGTCGTCATACTGCCAAAATTTCACCGCCGAAGCATAGTCGCCTTGCGTAAAATAATTTTCGGCGGCGTAGCGGTTCGCTTCGAAATAAAACGCGGCGACGGCGGCAACCATAAGCGCGACGGTTAGAAGAGAAAAAACGAATACTCTCGGCGGCGTCGTAAAAATTTCCAAATCCTTAAACCCCGAGTTCGCGGTTTCGGCCCGCGGAATATTTCCGAAAACGGCGCCGGTCGTTCCATTTCGCGGCGATTTTTCTTCCGCGAACGAGCGGGAAGCGGCCGCAAAAATTCCCATTCCCCAAAAAGCGAAAACCATTACCGTAAAATCGGCGGAATACAAAAACCACATCGTAAAAATAAATATCACGGCGGCGAACACGGATTTGGAAATAACGCCCGTTGTTTCGCCGGAAGAATCCGAAACCGCCGCGCTTTTAACGCCGGAAAAAACAAAAGCGAAAATCAGGAATAAAACCGCCAAAATTCCCGAAATACCGACCGTGCCGAGCCACGAAAAAACCGCGGAGGAACCGCTCATAAAAACGGTCGACCAGAAAATCGTTCGATTTATCGCGTCCGGCTTGTAAAGATTGAAAAGGTAGCCGAAAGTTCCCGGCCCCGAACCGAAAAGCCAATGTCCAGCTTTAAAATTGAAAAGCGCGATATTCCAGGTGGCGCCGAAACTCGGAAAAACTTCGGGCGGCGTCTGAATTATTTTAGAAAAAGGAGACGGAACGAAAAGGAAAATCAAAGCGGATAAAAGAACAAGCGACGGTAGCCACGCCCTGCGGAAATACGCCAACTGAAGACCTTCGCTTCCGGACGCTTCGATATTTTTCGATAAAAACGCGATCATTATAATAGAAGACAAAACCAGCCCGATCCAAATCGCCCAAAAATCGATAACAACAAGATTGAAAATAAAAATCGCAGCGGCGGCGATCAAAAGCCGCTTCGGCCATTTTGCCCCGCTTTGCGATGCGCCGGCCGAAACCAGACCGCAGGCGATAATCAGACCGAAAGCCAAAAGCGCGCCGACGCTGTTAATCGATCCAATGGGATTAAAGCCGGCGTTTTGGGCAAAACCGAAAGGCAGAATGAAAATTTTCAGCAGTTGAAAAATTTCAAACAAACCGAGAATCGAGAGCGAAGCCAAAAAGGCCGCCAGAGAAATTTCGACATCGCGGCGATTGAATGAAGCGGCGACGGAAAAAGCCAAAATCGCAAAAAACAAAATAGAAAAGAACCCGTCCGGCGACGACCAGCCGCCGACAAGGCCCGTCAGAGGATTAGCGGAAAAAATAACCGCCCCGCCCCAGACCAAAACCAAAAGCGCGAGCGACGCCGCAAACAAATGCCCGGGATAACGGATTTTTCCTTCCACGAGAATCCGGCCGAGAAGCGCGAAGAAAGCGATTAAAACCAGACCGAAAACCAAAACTTCTTTGTGCGCCGCGACCGGCAAACCGGTAAACGGCAAAAAGAAAATCGGAGCGAGAGCGGCAAGCGCGATCAAAGCCCAGCGGGAAACCGCCGACCAATAGTCCGGCGACGCTACCGGTTTGGCCGGCGCCGGCCGAAAAGCGGCGCCGAATCTCGGACGCTCTCCGGCGGAATTATTTTTCATCTCTTCGATTTTTCTGATATTGATATCCATTATTTTTGTTTAATCGTTTAATAATAATCAAAGTACATAAAAACTCAAAATTTTAATAAAAATTCATTGTTTTAAAATTTAGAAATTAAAATTTAAAATTTTCATAATGGCATCGACGTGGCCGTGCCGGATTCTTGATTGTGTGGATAATGATAGTTTGACATTTTGTTGAACGCTATGTTATACATATATCATAGTTACCATGAAAGGCCCCCTGCAAGGTTTTATCCTTGCGGGGTTCTTTTCTTTTTGTACTCAATTTTATTTCTCAAATCGCTTACGAAAGCGATTTTTTTGCCGGCTATTTTGGTTAAAAGCGATGAACAATTATCCGGAGACGGCGCAAGCACTCTCATTAGTTTGTCATTCGAATCCAAATATTTTATAAGACAATAAAAATCGCCGTCGCCGGTAATAATCACGGCTTTATCGTATTCTTTAAAATCGATCATCGCCTGCAAAACAAGTTCGGCGTCAACATTCCCTTTAACCCTGTTTTTCTCTTTAAGTATCGGCTTAAAAACAAGTATAAACCCAGCGGTTTGCAAAAAATTATAAAGCTCCTGGTTGGATGGAAGAAAACCCATAAACATATAAGCCTTACTGACATTGTATTTTTCTTTCAGATAAGTCCGAAACCTTTTAAAATCAATTTTCCAGCCCAATTCCAAAACAGCCAAATACAAATTTTGTCCGTCTATAAAAGCGTAATTATTGCTGATTTTATCGTTTGCAACTTGATTCATTTAAATTTTATTTTGAATTTTATACTGTCATTTTCCATTTTGATTTTTAAATTTAAAATTTAAAATTCTATTTGAATATCGCCGCTATATTTCATTATTATTCTTTTTTCATTATTGGATTGTTTTCCATAAAAAGTTATCCACAAATTAGTTCTTGACAAAGGTTAGATGTTTGATATAATGAGACCAAAAGGCAGTATTCGCATAAATTGCGAGTTCTCCGCTTGCTAAACAAAGACCTCTGAATTTCAGGGGTTTTTGTTTTATTTTCAAATCTGTTAAAATCAAGATGTGGATCCGGGCTCGTAGTTTATGGAGTAAAATTCTGCCTTTAGCAAGCGAAGAAACGGGTGCAAATCCCGTCGGGTCCACGTTAAAAATTCTATCTTCTGATGGAATTTTTATTTTCTTGAATTTAATCATTAAATCATTCATTAAGAATTATTTTATGGCGTTGTTGTGGCCGTAGTAACCGGCGTCGCGGAAATGGCCGGAGTGGAAGTCGTCGAAGCGGAAACGGCGGCGGCGGCGGGCGAAGTAATGGAAGTGGTTGTCGACGCCGGCGCGGGAGTTGTCGAAACGGAAAGAATGTTCGCGGTTGAAGTGGCGACGCCGGCGATCGGCGTCGAAGTGGCCGCGGCGGTGGAAGCCGTTGTCGTCGCCACGGTAGCGGATGCGGCGACAAAAGTCGTTGAAGTCGAAGTTGCAGTAGCGGGCATTGTTGCGGCCGACGCTGTCGGAGCGGTTTGAATCACCACCGCCGTTCCCGTATTCGTCGTTTGTCCGCACGCTCCGGCGGAAGTTTTTATCGTTCCCCCTTCTATATATATACATTCGGGCGCACCACTAGATCTGTCGTATATAGTTACGCCCGAAGCCGCGCCGCCGCCGACCGTAAGCGACTGGGTGCTTACGCTTTGCGCAACGATGCTTCCGTCTTCGTTTATTTTCCACAATCCGCTCATTCCGATTATCGATTTGGCGTTCAGTATCGCAAATCCGTTCATATTCAAATCGCCGTTCAAGGTTGAGAGATTGATAGTCCCCTGTTGCGCCTGCAGAGTGGAAGTGGCCTGTAAATTGTTAATCTGATTTTGCAAATTGACAGTAGTGCTGGCCAAACTTTTTACTGCGTTGACCAATATATACGATAAGGCGCCATCATTAACGCTTAAAACCGGGGTTGATGTTCCGACAGACGGGTTATAAAGCGTTTGAGTGGTAGTGCTTATCATATATGGAGCAACGTTTTCGATGCTTTGCGCAATGACCCCGACGTATGTTTGATTAGTGGGATAGTTAAGAAGGCCATTATACCTAAAAGTAATCGGATTGATTTGTTTAATTACATCCAATCCATCGGAAAATGATTGAATATCGGTTTTTAGCCGCATATCGGAAGCCACGGTCCAAGTATTAGAGCCCGGTTTTGCCGCGGAATCGGAAGAGAGTTGCAACTGATAGGTAGGCCCCGTCACCCCGATGCCGACGTTGCCGTTCGCTCGTAAGATTGTTAAGACATTTGTTCCAGTGCCGAAACTATAGATATTTAAATCCGAGTTTGTAACTGTCCTAATTAACCAATCGTCTGTTGCTCCTGTAGAAAACTCCAGAGTTGATTGATTAGCGATAGCCGGTCTGGATAGATTTATATAAGCATCCCCCGTTGACGGCTGTAACGTGAGTAGCCTACCCGGGTTCGTCGTCCCGATGCCGACGTTGCCGGTATTCGCCGCTAAGATAGTCGTACCCGCGGTAAAAAGCGAACTACCCGGTGCGCTCACACCTCCGGCGGTTCCTAGTACGAGCGCATATGGTTGGTTATCGGAAGCTGCATAGTCATAGGCACCCTTGCCGGAATTGAAGCGGATGTATCGCGCGATTGTTTTATCGTTGCCCAGGGTCAAAATATCCGTAGCATTTTCACCGCTACCAAGGACATCAAGCTTCCCTCCCGGACTCGCCGTCCCGATGCCGACATTGCCCTGGGGCATTAGAAGAATACTGCTTGTTCCTCCGGCCGTAAGTCCTGTCTGCAATACCAGATTATTGGCCAATTCGGATGATTGATAATTGTTATTATAAAAAGCAATGGAAGAAGAAGCGCTGGCGTGGCCCAAATACAAAGAAGCGTAGCCGGTAGGTGAAGCGTCGACGATAAAAGCGGCCGTATTGGAAGCGGTGTTTTGAAATACGGTGAGTGTTTGTTCCGGATGAGTGGTGCCGATGCCGACTTTGCCGTTTCCGTCTATCGTCAATCTGGTATTCGTTCCGACGGCGGTGGAGCTCGCTATTTTGAATTTGTTGGCGTCGGCGGTGTCGATGCCCATCGTCCAGCCGGAAAGGCCGGAATTGGTGGTAAAACCCAAAGACGGCGTTGCCGCTCCCGCGAGAGTCAAAAGATTATCGGGGCTTGTGGTGCCGATCCCCACGTTGCCGGCCGTTGAAAGATAGATGGTTGAAGTAGCGAGTAAAGTATTTGTTCCGTTGTAGTAAGGAATCTGGCCTGCCGTTCCCGTTATTCCCGTGATCGCTCCGGTGCCATTGCCTTGGAGAAGGCCGGACAATGAAGCGGCGCCGGTGCCTCCACTGGAAACAGCGAGTGTGTTTGTAAGATTAAGAGTGTTAATCCAAGCAGTATCGGAAACGGTTTGGTATGTGGAAGAAGCGTTGGTGATTGTTCCGTTGGTAGACCAGAATGTCGGAAGCGTCGCATAGGTGGTTGAAGCGTTGGTGGTTGTAAAATCGGCAATCGTTCCGTTGGTCGACCAGAAATTAGTTATCGTGCCATTGGTGGTCGAAGCGTTGGTGAAAATAGAATTGCCGGAAACGGTAAGATTGCCGCCAAAGTAGACATTGCCGGTGGAGTTTACGGAAAGGAGAGAGCCCGGGGAGGTGGTACCGATGCCGACATTGCCCTGCACGATTAAATTATTGGCTCCCGCATCTTGATTATAATAATTAGCGCCAATCGAAACGCCGCCGGCGGCGCTGACCCCCCATCGATACGCATTGTTGGTGACAAAGTAGAACGGGGTCCCGCTGATAGTGCCCATATACGGACTCGACTGGTATCCCGACCACGTCACCCAGGTGCCGCCCGAATTTTTCATGTTCAATTGCGGAGCATAGGTCTGGGTGTCATCGAAATAAATAGTGTTGCTGTTGGAACTATTTCCTATCGTTAAACTATATCCCGGCGCCGTCGTTCCGATGCCGACGTTGCCGGCCGAATCGATGATCAATCTGTTTGTGCCGCCGGTGGTAAAACCCATTTCGCCGGCGCCGGGCCGGTACAAGCCGGAAGCGGTGTCGTTGGTAAAAGCCAATGACGGAGCGGCCGCCGATCCGTCGCCCAATAAAACCGCGCCGCCGAAAGTTGTCGTGCCGTTTGAAGAAAACCACGCGCTTCCGGAAACCGTCAGATTGGTGGTGGAAGCGTTGACCATCGTCGTGTTATCGCCGACGGGATTCACGGAAAAAACGCCGGCGGCATTGTTGTCGATCACCTGCAGGGCGTTGGCCGTTTGATTGGCGATGGTTTGGACGGTGAACGTCGGGTTGGTTGTCGAAGCCGAGCCGTTGTCGATATAAAGCGGCTGATTGAATTCGAATCTTTTCGAGGACGTGGCGGAATTCCAGGCCAGAATGGCGTTGGGCACAACGGTGCCGCGGAAAAAAATCAGACTGGAATTTTCGCTGTCGGCGCTGGCGTTGTCCGAATTGATCGTAAAAGTCGAAGATTGGGTCCCGCCGATAGTCGTCGAGGCGGCGCTGATATTATTGGCGGTTAAAGTTCCGATATACGCGTTGTTCCAATATTTCGCCGTCGAACCGAGATCTCTCACTATGTTCTGATCGGGAATCAAATTCGAATTGATTGAAGAATTTACGGTAAGAGTGTTGGCGGAAGAGCCGCCGATGGTTGCGGAATTGCCGGCCACGTAAAGATTGCCGCCGATTGAAGCGTCGCCGGTAGTTTGAAAGGCGCCGCTTGTGGTTGTCGATACGCCGATGCCGAGGCCGCCGTTGTAGATAAATTGACTGCCGACGATCGAAAGCGTTTGGCTGGGCGTCGTCGTGCCGATGCCGATATAGCCGGTCGGAGCGATGCGCATCGCCTCGGTTGACGAAGCGGCGAAAATTATCGGATTGGCTCCCGTGGTCGATGCCGTTAAAGGGCCGCTGTTCCAGACGAGCGGCGTTTGAATCGCGCTCGAAAACAATCCGTTATTGCCCCAAAAATTATTGCCGACCGTCAGATATGTCGTCGAAGCGTTGACGATCGTTCCGTTGGTCGACCAGAAATTAGTTATCGTGCCGTTGGTTGTCGAAGCGCCGTTGAAAGCCGAAGCGCCGGAAATGGTTAAATTTCCGCTGACCCATTCGTTGCCGGCGACGGATAAATTCGAGGTCGTCGAAGCGTTGCCCATATTGAACTGGCTGTTCACGCCGTTGACGGTTCCGGTCAAGGAAAGATTGCCCATCGAAGTGTCGCCGGCGACGCTTAATGTGCCGGCGATCGTCGCATTGCCCGAAAGAGTCGAATCGCCGGAAACGGCGAGCGTGTTCGTATGGATGCCGGAGCTTACGGTCAGCGAACCTTTGATCGCCGCGTCGCTCGCGATGTTGAGATACGTGGCTGAAAGCCGGTCGAACCCGGTGTTAATCTGCGGCGCGATCGAATATGTCGTCAATGTGGCCGGCTGGCCCTGAACCACGACACTGGAAATCGGATAATTCGGCGTCAGCGCGGCAATGCCGAGCATAGCATTGAGAGCGCCGAGAATCGTTTGTTTTTGCAGGGACAATTCCGCATTCGCCAAATCCGATTGATTTTGAAGATTTGTTTCGACGATCGAAAGGCGATTTTCAAGAAGCTTGAATTCCGCGCCGGAAGCGAAAGATACGCCGGTCGCGCCTGACGGAGCGGCGCCGGCGATGCCGGACGCCTCGCCGCCGGCCATCGGCGAATCAAGCGCTTCCGCCTCGGCCAAAGTGTTTATCGCCGGCGCCGCCGGCTGCGGCTTCGCGATTTGCGGCGCGCCCGTTTCAAGATTCTCCTCGCCTATCTGCAATTCCGAAACCGATTTGGATTTGAGAAACGCGATCGCCTTATCGGCGCCGGAAGCCAGCCAATCATAAAACGGCGGCAAATCGTTTGCGAAACCGCCGAAAGCGATGGAAAAAATTCCCGCCGGATATTTATTTGAACCGATGTCCGCATTAAATTTTGAAACGCCGAAATCGGGAAAAATCAAAACTCCGGAAATCACGCCGATAAAAACGGCAACAGCCGCAGCCGCCACACCGGAAGCGAATGTAAATTTAAAATGCCGCCAGGATTTTAAAAATCTTTTCGAACCGAACAGGCGAGTCGCTCTTTGAAATTCGAGTTCATCCGGAGATTCGAGCCAGGCCGATTGCGCCGCCGCCGCAAGAATTTTATTTTTTTCGTCGAGGCCGAGATTTCTGGCCGTCAGCTTCACGCCCGATTCCGCAACTGCTTTAAAATTTTTTTCGGTTTCGAATCGGCGCGAAGACGCTTTTTCGATTTTTAATTCGACTTGATGCAATCTTTCCGTCAGCTCTTTTTTGTCGGCCGCGGCCTTGGCGGCGGCGGATTCGGCGATCAGTCGGGCTTTCAGATTTTCCAGCTCCGCTTTTTCCGCGCCGGCCAAAATTTCGGCGGCGATATTTTTACCGCCGAATTTGTTCAAATGAAATATATCGGCCGCTTGCCTGTATTCGTCAACCCACTCTTTTTTCGTAAACCAGTTGCGGCCGAGTTTAACGGCTTTCAGCCGGCCGCGCCTTACGGCGACATTCAGATAACCGGCGCCGACGTTGGCGATTTTCGAAGCATCGAATAAAGACAAATAACCGTTTTCGATTTTTCCTCCCTCTTTGCGATACAATTTACAGTTGTCGAGCCATTCTTCCGCGACCAGCCAATTTTTTCCGTCTTTGACGGCCTGTAATTTTCCGCGGCGAATCAATACGTTCAAATAGTCGCGGGAAATTCCCGAAATTTTTGCCGCTTCGGAAAGAGTCAGATATTTGATTGATTTATTTTCGCTATTCATTCGAGGCCAGATCATATCAAATCTATCTTGATCGGATAGTGATTATATTATACCAAATCGATCCACGATTTTTGGCTAAAACAAACAAAAAATGCTTGGTTTGATACACCGATCATTCGCTATGGCAAACCGCGATATGAATCGAAAACAAAAAATCCGCTTAATTTGGCGGATAATTCGCGATATGATGTCAGCGTCGACTCTTGCAATCGAAATTTTGAAATTACAAGATACTTTATACCAATTTTTTATGCCCGCCCGTAAATTGTTTGATATTCAATATCGCCTCCCTTATCGCCTGTAAAAATAAAACTTAAAAATCTCGGCCGAAATCGGTTTTTAAGCCGAAACGGCCCGATCTTTTATTTTGAAACCGCCGTTCAAGCGGCTTGAAACGCGGCAAGCGGCAATTCTTTTGTTTTTGTTTTATTTTTCGATCTCGATGTATTTTCGCGCCGGTGTTTCGGTTCCGATTTCCAAACCGGCCGCATCGGGCGTATTTTACCGTCCGTCCGCATTGACGCATCGTGATTTTATTGATCGCGGTTTTCCAAAATTCGACCGGCGGTAAAATAATGCGGCCGGATAAAACTGCCGCGGCGGAGATTATATGGGATGACGGAAACAGATCGTTAAAATACGCGAACTGTTTTTAATAAATTCAATGGAGAAACCGAACAAACAAGACCCGCGAATTCGACAAAAACGTTGAACAATCTTTCCGGACAGCGTAATTTTTGACTCGCTTCCGAATGGAAAATCCTCGCCAAGGATAAAATAAAAAACAATGCGCTTTTTACGCGCATCGCGGGCGACTGCGCTTTTTCGGCGTCGGATGTTAAGGTTGAATTCGACCGGCAGATGGCTGCTATGGCTAAATTTCGGACTTTGTTATAAAACGATATTTATAAGCCGGCCGGGCACGAAAATAACTTTTTTCGGTTCCGATCCCGCGGTAAACTTTTTAATCGCGTCGCGGTTTAAAACTATTTTTTCGATTTCGATTCTTTCCAGCGATTTGGGAACCGTTATTTTGTCGCGCATTTTGCCGTTGATTTGAATAACCAAATCGTAATCGCCTACTTCCAATAATCGCAAATCGAATTTCGGCCACGATCTCAAATGAATCGATTTTTTGTTTCCGATAATATGCCAAATCTCTTCCGCGATATGCGGCGCAAACGGGCAAAGAAGTTTTAAAAATGTTTCGGCATCGTTTTTGGAAACCGGCGTTTTTTCCATTCGATTGAACAAAATCATAAGCGCGCTTACGGCGGTGTTGAAATTGAAATTTTCGATATCTTCGCCGACTTTTTTTACCGTTTGATTCAACAGTTTTGCGAAATCGCCATTTTTTTCAGCTTTTGAAAATTGGGAATTGAAAATTGAAAATTTATTGTATATCCTGTCCAAAAATCGTTTGACTCCAAGGATGCCGGTAGCGCTCCACGGCCCGCCCTGACTGTATTCCCCCATAAAGCCAAGATACATACGGGCGGCGTCGGCGCCATATTTTTTGACCAAATCGTCGGGATTAACCACATTTCCTCTCGATTTCGACATTTTTTGGCCATCCTCGCCCAAAATGATGCCTTGATGGCGCAGAGCGCCAAATGGCTCGTCAAAGCCCAAATAGCCCATAGTTTTAAGCGCTTTGACGAAAAATCGCGAATAAAGCAGATGCATCACCGCGTGTTCGGCGCCCCCGATATACATATCGACCGGCAGCCAATCTTTCAATTTTTCCGCACCGGCAAAATATTTTTTATTTTTCGGATCGGCATATCGCAAAAAATACCAGGAAGAATCGACAAAAGTGTCCAGCGTATCGGTTTCTCTCACGGCTTTGCTTTTGCATTTTGGACACCGCGTGTTGACAAAACTTTTGGATCTTGCCAAAGGCGATTTGCCGCCGGCAACGGGTTTGAAATTCTTAAGCGATGGAAGCCTTACCGGTAATTTATTTTCCGGCACCGGAACGATGCCGCATTTTTTGCAATAAACAACGGGAATCGGCGCGCCCCAATATCTCTGTCTGGAAACAATCCAATCCCGCATTTTGTATTGAACGGAAAAATCGCCGAGATTTTTTGATTTAAGCCATTTCGTAATTTCTTTTCTCGCCTCCGCCGATTCCAACCCGGTAAATTCTCCGGAATTTATTAAAAGCCCGCCTTCCGCATACGGCTTGCTATCCGGCCAATTTCTGCCGGAATCGATAACTTTGACAACCGGCAAATTGAATTTTTTCGCGAACTCGAAATCACGCTCGTCGTGAGCCGGTACCGCCATAATGGCGCCCGTCCCGTAAGTCACAAAAACGTAATCTGAAATCCAAACCGGAATTTTTGCCCCGCTGACCGGATTTGCGGCATACGAACCGGTGAACACTCCGGTTTTTTCTCGATCGAGACTCGTTCTTTCCAGTTCGGTTTTCAAATGAGCGTTCGTTATGTAATGGCGGACGCTTTCTTTTTGATCGTTAGTCGCAAGCGATTCCGCCAAAGGATGCTCGGGAGAAAGAACCAGATAGGTCGCGCCATAAACGGTATCCGGCCGCGTGGTGAAAACTTCGATATATTTTTTATTCAAAAATTGCGAGATTGGAAATTTAATGACGGCGCCCTCCGATTTGCCTATCCAATTTTTCTGCATCAGTTTGGTGCGTGCCGGCCAGTCGATATGTTCCAGGCCATTTAATAATTCTTCGGCGTAATCCGTTATTTTCAACACCCACTGCTCGATTTCTTTTTGAATGACCGGCGTTTCGGGATGGCGCCAGCATCGGCCGTTTATCACCTGTTCGTTGGCCAAAACCGCCTGATCTTTCGGACACCAGTTGGCCAAAGTTCTCTTTTTTTCCGCCAAGCCCGCTTCATACATCTTCAAAAACATCCATTGCGTCCATTTGTAATAATCCGGAGCGGCACTGATTATTTCCCGAGACCAATCATAAACATTGCCCATCGATTTGAGCTGTTTTTTCATCGACGCGATGTTTTTATACGTCCAAGCGCGGGGATGAATTTTGTTTTTTATGGCGGCGTTTTCCGCCGGCAGGCCGAAAGCATCGAAACCGATAGGGCTTAAAACATTGAAGCCGCTCATTCTTTTGAAACGCGCATAAACATCGGCCGGCGCGTAATTATACCAATGCCCCATATGAAGATTGCCCGACGGGTACGGGAACATTACCAGATGGTAGAAATTTTTTTTGCCTTTTATTTTATCCTTCGTTCTGTAAATTCCGGATTTTTCCCAGATTTTGCGCCACTTGTTTTCGATTTTGACCGCGTTATACATTGCGCTTATTGTAATTCAAAAAAGCGCCGTTAAGCAAATGCGTATTTTGCGCCAACTCCATACCGCGTATTACCGCGGTAAACATCGGCCGAAAATCACAAACGAAAAAGTTTTGCGACATTTGCGGCGGTTGTTTCCGCCGCTTCTTCAAAACTCATCGACTTCCATTCGGCAATTTTACGGATTATAAAGTTGATAAAAGCCGGTTCATTGCGCTCGCCGCGATGCGGAACCGGCGCCGCAAAAGGCGCGTCCGTCTCGGCTAAAATTCGATCTGACGGAACGAATTTGACCAGCTCGCCGTATTCTTCGGCGAAAGTTATCGGGCCGGCAAAAGAAATATAAAATCCCAAATCGAGAAACCGGCCGACGATTTCCTTCGAACCGCCGAAAAAGTGGGCGACGCCGACACCTCCGAATAAATTTAAATTTTTCGATTTTAAAATTTCAATAGCGTCTTCATAAGCGTCTTGCGCTCCGAGAGACGATGGACGGCAATGAATAATCAGCGGTTTATTTAACTTTTTCGATAATTCGATCTGTTTGATAAAAACATCTTTTTGCAAATTTTCGATGTCTGAACTTCTCGGTTGGAGTTTATAGTAATCCAAACCGCACTCGCCTATCGCGATTATTTTCGGAGAATAAGCCATTTTTTCAAACACGCGCCAATCAGTAGAGTCGGCGGCGTCATGCGGGTGAACGCCCGCCGAGGCCCAAATCAAATCGGGATATTGCTCCGCGAGCGCCAGCGCCTTTTGCGAATCTTGCGCATCGACGCCGACGCTAATCGCTTGCATTTTTAATTCTTGAAGACCGCCGATCATTTTTGCGCGGTCTTTGTCGAATTGCGGAAAATGAAGATGACAATGGGAATCAATCATCGATTGAAATTCTGGGAAAAAGCAAAATGTTTTTTTTATTTTCCACCGCCTCGGCGATTTTCTCCGATGTCGACGGCATAAACGGTTCGATCAATTTTCCGATTTCCGATACCAGATACAAAAGCGAACCGATAATTTTCCGATATTCTTCGGAATTCGAATCAAGAGTCCACGGCTTTTTATCATCGATATATTTATCGCCGGCGGCGATAATCTGCCAAATGCCGGCAAGCGCTTCGCCGAATTTGAAATTTTTCACCAAATCGGCGACATTCGATTTCGCATTTTTTGAAATTTCGCCGAACAATGCCGGCAAAGGCTCGACTGCCGGATTTTTTTCGGCAAGCGCCAAAACTCGGCTGATAAAATTTCCGATTCCTTTCGACAAATCGGCATTATGCCTTTCTTTGAATTTTTCAAGATCGAACTCGCCGTCTTCGCCGGCGGGGATTTCCCTTAACAAATAATAGCGCAAAGAATCGCCGCCGTATTTTTCGGCTATTTCAATCGGATCGATAACGTTTCCCAGCGATTTGGACATTTTTTCGCCGCCAATCGTTACGAAGCCGTGAACCCATACGGTTTTCGGCAAAGGAAGCCGCGCCGATAAAAGCATCGCCGGCCAGATGGCGGCATGGAACCTTAAAATGTCTTTGCCGATTATATGAACGTCTGCCGGCCAGTATTTTTTGAACTTATCGCCGTCCGCGCCGCCATAACCGAGAGCGGTGATGTAATTGGAAAGAGCGTCGCACCAGACATATATCGTCTGACTCGCATCTTCCGGAACGGGAATCCCCCATCTCAAATCTTTCGTCGGACGCGAGAAACTGATATCTTCCAATCCTTGCCCGATAAGAGAAAGAATTTCATTTTTTCGCGAAAGCGGCAGAATCCGCAATTCGCCGCTTTTTATTTTCGATTCGATTTCTTTGGAATATTTTGAAAGCCGAAAAAAATAATTTTCTTCTTCGATATTTTCCGGCTTGGTCTTATGAACGACGCAAACGCCGCCTGTCAGATCTTTTTCGGTTATAAACGCTTCGTGTCCGGTGCAATAAAGTCCTCGATAGGTTTTTTTGTAAATGTCGCCCGATTGGACAAGCGCTTCCCATAATTTTTCAACGCCCGGCCAATGCCTTGTTTTATCGGTAGTTCTTATGAAATCGTCATTTGAAATGTGAAGCGTTTTTTCAAGCTTTTTGAATTTAGAAGAATTTGCATCAACGAGTTCCTGCGGTGTTTTTTTTAATTTTTCCGCCGTTTTAGCTATTTTCGCGCCGTGCTCGTCGGCGCCGGTCAGAAAAAAAACATCCCGTCCTTCATTGCGATTAAGACGCGCCAAAACATCGGCCTGAATTATTTCCAAAGCGAATCCGATATGCGGACCGGCATTCATATACGGTATCGATGATGTGATATAAAATTTGCCCATACGCCAAAATTAACATAAAATAATATCCTGCATCAAATGATTCTCGCTTCCCATATTATCGTTTCGGGTCTTGTCGGATCGGCGGCAAAAAATTATTTCGCTGCCGCTTTTTTTGGTTTTACCAGTCATTACATATTGGATACGCTGCCTCACTGGGATTATTCAATCGACGATTTCTCGCCGGAATCGCCTTCCGGCTTGTTCAAAACAAAAAACGCTTGGCGGAATATTGCCAAGCTGGCAACGGATGTCGCCGGCGGCATTATCGTGCTTTTGATTCTTCTGAATCGGATATACCAAAATAACATTGAAAATATCGCACCGGTTTTTATCGGCGCCGTTTTCGGCGTTCTGCCGGACGCTCTTCAATTGCTTTATTGGAAAACAAAAACACCGTATTTAAAATGGCTCTCCGATATTCACGCCTTTACGCATTCGATTTTCAATAAAACCAAAAAAACCGCCCTGCCGGGGCTTGCTTATCAAATTATAACGATAGCATTGGTTTTTATCGCGTTGAAATTTTTCTGATTCAAGAACGAATTGAAGCGGTTTTCTTGCGTTTCGCAAGATCGTCGAAAAACTCATCGACAACGGCCGCAAGAGGCACGGAGAGCAGAATCCCGAAAACGCCGCCGAGCTTTACACCGGCAAGAAGAGCCAGAATAACGGCGACGGGGTTGAGGCCGACCAATTTTTTTACAACCAGCGGAACGAGAATGTGGCCTTCAAGCTGCTGGGCAACAACGAAAAAAATCAAAGTCCAAATCCCCAGAACGGCCGATTGAGAAAGCGCGAGCAGTGTCGCCAAACCTCCGGCCACTATCGGACCTACGAAAGGCACGATTTCCAAAACTCCGGTTACGACGGCGATCAAAAACGCGTATCTCATACCCAAAATCCAAAGCCCCAATCCGACGATAACGGCCATAATAACGCTTAAGATAATCTGCGCCTGAAGCCAAAGTCCCATTTTTTTCTGGGCGCGAGTCCAAAGATCGTAAATGTAGTCCTCGAAGCGGGGCGGCAAAACAGACCGCAAAAAATTATCCAAAGCGCCTTTCGACACCGAAAGATAAAACGAAATCACCAAAACGACGATTAAAGAAATGATGCCGCCGAAAATTTGGGAAGCATACGAAATCAGGGAAGTGAAACTTGGAATTTGTCCCGTAAGTTGGCTAAGCAAATCGTGAATGTTGGCGGAAAATCCGGGCAAAAAAGCGATCGTACCGGTAGCCGCTTCCAGTTTTCCGGAATAAGCCGGATAGTTTTGAGAAAAATCCCGAATCTGATCGAGGATGAGCGGTAAAACGATATACATCAAGGCCGCGAAAAAAACGACGAAAAAAACATAGACGGAAATCAGCGTCAAAAGGCGGGGAATTTTTTTCTTTTTGCCGTATTCCAAAAGCGGCTCAATCGCCGAGGAAATAATCAGGGCAAAAATCAAAATACCGACGACATTTCTTATCAGGTACAGCAGAATCGCCAACACGATAATCGCCAAAAACCAAAAAATGGTTTTGGGTGAAATTTCTATGATTGTTTTTTTGTCGTCTGCCATAAATCCGATTTATGGCTTAATTAAACTATATCTCAATCAGTTTGGCAAATCGCTCTTCATCTTTAAAAGGGCCGACAATCGCCAGATTCATTTTTGCCGGCCGGAAAATATCCTGCGCGACTTCCAAAATGTCGTCGACGGTTACGGATTGTATTTTTTCGATTATTTCCTCCGGTTTTAAAATTTCTTTTTTCAAGATTTCCTGAAACGCGTAAAAACTCGCCGTCTCATCCGACGTTTCAATGCTTAAAATCAAGCCGCCTTCCATATGTTCTTTGGCCTTGTTTAATTCGTCCTGACCGACTTTGATCGTTTTGATTCTTCTGTATTCTTCGGAGATGGCTTTGATGATTTCTTCGACCCGTCTGTTGTCGATGCCGGCGCTGGTCGCCAAATATCCCGCGTCGGTCGAAGCATCGTCGGCCGTTCTCACGTAATAAGCCGCGCCGAGCTTGTCTCTCAAAAGGCCGAAAAGCCGCGACGACATTCCGCCGCCGAGAATAGTCGCCAAAATTTCGGCGGCAAAACGTCTGTCGTCCCAAATGTCGTAAGCCCGAGCGCCCAAAATAATGTGCGTTTGGTCGGTTTTTTTGTAAAATAATTTCGCCATCGGATTTTTTTGCGATTCTTTCGTCGGTAATTTGCCTTTACCCTTAGCATCGCCGATCGATTCGAAAAGAACTTTGATTTTGTTGATAACTTCGTCGGAATCGATCATCCCCGCAACGGCGACAACGGTGTTTTCGGCGACATAATGATCGCCGTAATATTTCAAAAAATCGGCGCGTCCCAGCCGGTTGATGATTTCTTTTTTTCCGGCGGTGTCCCAGCCGGCCGGCTGATCGCCGTATAGCAAACCGGTCCAAACGTCGGCGACTTTTCTTGCCGGCATATCCTCGTACATATTTATTTCTTCGATAATCACCCCTCTTTCTTTGTCGATTTCTTTTTGGTCGAAATTGGGATTTAAGGTAATGTCGGAAATGATATCCATCAAAAGATCCTGATGGCGGCCGTCGGCTTTGGCGTAATAGCCGGTGTATTCCTGGCCGGTGAAAGCGTTATACTGGCCGCCCACTCTGTCGAGCGGCTCGGCGATGGCCAGCGGCGTCGGCCGCTTTTTGGTTCCCTTGAAAGTCATATGTTCCAAAAAATGGGAAATGCCGTTTATATCTTTTGTTTCGTATTTCGAACCGGTGGCGAAAAGCGCCAAAACGGTGACGGTTTTGGTATTGGCCATAGGAATGGTCAGAATTCTCAACCCGTTCGGCAGTGTCGTTTTTTTGTACATAGATTTATAATTTTCAATTTTCAATTTTTAATTTTCAATAAATTTTCAATGCGTCAATGTTTGAAAATTGAAAATTGAACATTGTAAATTGATTGTAAATTGAAAATTTTAATTACTCGCTTAATTTACCTTTAAAATAATCCGCAAGATCTTTAATCGCCACTCTTTTCTGCTTCATCGTGTCTCTGTCGCGAACCGTAACTTTTTTGTCTTCCAAAGAATCGAAATCAAACGTAACGCACCACGGTGTGCCTATTTCGTCTTGCGCGTAATAACGTTTGCCGATGTTGCCGCGATCATCCCAGACAACCGAAAAGTCTCGGCGCAAATCATTATAAATTTTCTCGGCGAATTCGACAAGCGCCGGTTTGTTCGCCAAAAGCGGGAACACCGCGATTTTGTAAGGCGCGAGTTTCGGCGGCAGTTTAAGGAAAATTCTTTCCGCGTCTTCGTTGTAGCTTTCACAAAGAACGGCTAGTATTGACCGATCGACACCCCATGTCGGTTCGATAACGTGAGGAATGTATTTTTCGCCGGTTTGGGGATCGGTATACTCAAGATTTTGGCCGGATTTTTCCTGATGGTTTTTAAGATCGAAATCGGTCCGGTAAGCCAATCCGTAAAGTTCTTTGACGCCGAAAGGAAACTCGTATTCAAAGTCAATCGTGCGTTTTGAATAATGCGCCCGTTCGCCGGCCGGCACTTCCATCTCGTGAATTTTTCCGTAATCCAAGCCGATTTCCTTGATCCACGCAAACATCTCTTTGCGCCACTGGTCAAAATAGCCGCCCCATGCTTTTTCGTTTTTCGGCGCGGGTATAAAGTATTCGATTTCCATTTGCTCGAATTCCCGCGTGCGGAAAATAAAATTCCCGGGCGTGATTTCGTTGCGAAACGCCTTGCCGATCTGGGCGATGCCGAACGGAAGCGTTTTTCTGGAAGTTACAAGGACATTCTTGAAATTCACGAACATTCCCTGCGCGGTTTCGGGCCGTAAATATGCGATGTCCGCTTTTTCTTCGGCCGGACCGATAAACGTTTTAAACATCAAATTAAATAATCTCGGCTCGGTGAAATCTCCTTTCGTGCCGCAATTCGGGCAAGCGTCTTTAAGATCGATCTGATCGGCGCGGTATCGCGCGTGGCAATGTCTGCATTCGACAAGCTCGTCGGCAAAACCCGCCGATAAATGGCCGCTCGCTTCCCAGACCTTGGGATTCATTATAATAGCCGAATCGATACCGACGATATCACCGCGGCGATGAACAAAGCGCTTCCACCAAAGCCATTTGATGTTGTTTTTCAACTCCACGCCCAGCGGCCCGTAGTCCCAGGAATTGGCCAAGCCGCCGTAAATCTCACTGCCCGGAAAAACAAAACCCCGCCTTTTGCAAAGCGAAACGATTTTGTTCATCAGATTTTCTTCGTTTTTATGTTTCAATTTCAATTCTTAAAATATACAGCCGCCTTCCGGCATCTTGCAACGGCAAGAATAAAATTCTTGTTATCGATACTCTCGCGCAGTTCTTTTAATCCTACAATTATATTTAGCCTTGATTTTATATTAAGACAATCTTTTGCGTCAATATTTTTACGGCTGGACATGGCTTCGGCCATAGCCGACACCGGAATCTTCCGGCAAATCGGTTTGGACGGCGTCGGCGGCGGCCGAAATCGCCGCGCCGGTAAAATTATCGGCGGCGGTAAGCGATGAACCGCCCAGAATTTGCGCGATGGATCCCGCCTGATTGGCAGCCGGCGTCAACCCCAACTGAAAAATCGCTTCGTAAGGGTTCAACAAGATGCCGGTTCCGGCCGAAATTTTTCCGGCGCTCCAAGTCAGCTCGTTCGTCCTTTCATTATATTCCAAAGTGTCGGCTCCGGCGCCGGCTTTTTTATTAAGCCAGCCGATGCCGGCCGGTAAAATCGCTTTGACGACCGTGTTATCGATGTCGTTCGAATAATTCGTTATTTGCCAGTGAATCGTGTAAGTCGTCGTTTGGCCGACCTTCGGCGGCAAAGGACCGGAATTTTTTATTGCCGAATCATAATAGTATCCTCTGGCTTTGAGCAACACTTGCGTATTGACTTTCAGCGACAAATCGTCGGCCGCGGAAAGCGATTTTACGTCGAGCGACGACGGAACGGTCGGCGTGTTCATCTGCGCCGAAACGCGCAAAACAAAATTTTTATCGCGAAAATTTTTGACGGGATAACGCGATTTCGCGCCGATTCGAAATTCGACGTCGCCGGAAGCATTGGCGGCCAGATTGGCAAAACCGGCCACGTTGCCGCCGTTCCAGGTTATCGTGTCGTTTGAGCCGCTGAAAAATCCGTCGGTCGCCAAACTCGAAAAATCATACATCGCTCCGTCCAGTTTGGCTTTCAAAACGACATTCGCAAGCGAAATGCCGGAGCTGTTTTCGTAATGAATCTTGAATTGCAGTTTGTCGCCGGCGTTGACGGAAATGTCGCGCCGGTCGTTTGCCGAAATCGTTAATTTGAGCGGTGCGGCCGCCAGATTGATTTGCGACGAAACGTCGCTGAATTTGTAAAAATCTCCGTCCGCGGCAACGCCGACGGCGATATCGAAATTGGCGCTGGAATCGGCCGCCAGAATTCCCGAAACCGCGATATCGCCTTCTTCGTTGGGATTCAAATCACCGAGATTCCACTTGTTATTGTCTTCCGAAGGAGTTTTGTCGGCGGAAATAAACTTGAAGCCGTCGGGATACGCCGCTTCGACGACCGCATTTTGGACGACCTTGTCGGTATTGTTTTTGTAGTGAATGGTGTAGGTCCCTTTTACGTTAGGCAAAGACGCTTCCGGCGTTTTGAAATCGACGCTTAAAACCGAACCGCTGATCGCGACTTCTTTTTCGGCGTCATTTTCAAAACTGGAACTGGTGTTTTGCGGCTTGTAGCTTAGCGACGCCGCCAGCTTTTGGATGCTTTTGTCGGGACCGATCAAGGCCAGAGTCAGCTCTTTTTTCCCGCCGCTTCCGACATTGATATCGCCCAAATCGAAATTTTGGACGATTTGTTTGTTGCCGACCACCGATCCCTGCGGATAACGAACCGATAGCGACGCGTTTTGGATTAACTGGCCGGTGTTGTTCCAATAAGAAATCGTATAAACATCGGATTCTCCCGAAGCGACTTGCGACGGGCCGGAGATATTGAAATCAACCTGTGATTTTTGAAACGACGTCAGCCAAAAATAAAAAGCGACGCCGCTTACGGCAAGAATGGCAAGAAAAACAATGCTTGCAAAAATCAAAATCTTTTTTTGCTTCGGGCTGAAAAAACGCACCGCCTGAATCAGCGACGGCTGGGAAAGTTGCGGCGGATTTTTCGGATTGGGAATGATAACCATAACGCTTTAATTATAACACGCCGAAATCGCCGAGATAATACGCCGCTTCGCCGAGGTTATCCCCAAATCCCATAATCGAGATTAATCCGTTTTTATAATCGCTTAAAAACTTGTCGCCGTCTTTTTCGATTTTACCGGCCGCCCCGAAACTTCCCAGAATAAACCGCCACATCGCCTCGTCTTTTTCCTGCCCCCTCATCATTTTCAGAGAAAAATCCGCCATTCTGGCCAAAAGATATGTCTGATTCGGCGAAGCGTTTTCATTCAGCAGACAGTTTTCCGAAAGCGCCGTGGTGATAAACAAATCGCCGCCTTTTTTCGCCATCAGTTCGACCCAAACTACATTGAACGGCTCCAAATGTCCCGCCAGTTTCGCTTTGATTTTCCTGACACTGCCGGCGATAGCCCTGACTTTGCCGAATTCCTCGGTGTATAAATAATAAGCGCGATCGGCTTCGAAAATATTTTCGCGCTTCAAAATAATCGCTTTTGTTTGATATGTTGCCATTTCCCGAAATGAAAACGTTTTGCTTGCAATTAAATATTATAAATCTTGTACTTCTAATAAATCCTGTGAAAGGATAATATCTGATTCGCCAAACAAAAACTTTCCTTTGAATTTTTTTCCTTCAAATAATAATGGCAGCCAATATATATCATCAGACCACATATTTTGAAACGGAATATCATTGATGTGAAACCATTGCGGTGCCATTTCTTCGCTCTCTCTTGGTTCTCCCAAGAAATTATTTACCTTGAAAATATGAATCTGCAAAATCTCCGGATTACCCTGAAACTTCAATTCTATAATGCCAACTTTATCCAGATTGTTCACTTCAATCCCCACTTCCTCTTGGGTTTCTCTTTTAGCCGCATCCTCAATTGTTTCTCCGTCGGCAACTTTGCCGCCGAAACCATTCCATCTGCCCTTTCCGAACCCGCGCTTTTTCATCCCGAGTAATACTTTTGGATGCTGATAGATAACACAAAGTGTCAATAGTTTTTTATTCTCTTTTTCCATAATTTTTTAAATTTTAATAATACCGATCCAAATTTTTTGGTTTTCGATTTCGAAATGCCGATCGACAAGCAAGCCGTCTTCGGGCGCATTGATAAATTCGACAATCCGTGCTCCCGTTTCGTTTTTCAATTCGCCGGCGCGTTTTTGAATCACGGCTTCGAGATTTTTGTCGGTGGCGGCAAAATAAATTTTGATCGCGTCTTTCGGCGTCAAACCGGCATCCTTTCTCATTCCCTGAATCTGCCGCGCCAGTTCGCGAATAAGGCCATCTTCTTTAAGTGCGGCGGTAATTTTGGTATCGAGTTCCAACGCCGATCCGAGTCGCTTGTCAAAAATTATTTCTTTGACATTCAATTCGTCTTTGATTAAATCGATGAGTTCGGTTTCGTTTTTAATTTTTTCGTCGCGAATTTTAAGCGAAGCCAGCGGCTGGCGCACTTTTATTCCCGCCGCGGCTCTCAAAGCCAATCCTTCGGCGGCGATTTTTCTCGCCGAATCCATCCGCTTTTCCAATTCCGCATCGATCATTTTTATCGACGCTTTCGGATAATCCTGCAAATGAACGCTTTCTTTGCCGCCAGATTCGCTCCAAATATACTCGGCCAAAAACGGCGTAAACGGCGCGACAAGCTTCGCCGCTTCTTCCAGAATAAATTTTAAAACCGCCGAGGCGGTTTCGCCGCCGGCGCCGGAAAATCTTTGGCGCGACCGCCTAAGCCACCAGCGCGACAAGTCGTCGACAAAACCGTCGACGGTTCTCGCCGCCTGCGTTATTTCATATTTATCGAGATTTTTACCGACGGTTTTAACCGTTTGATTGAGCCGCGACAAAATCCAACGATCCAGCGAACCCAATTTCAAACTTTGAATTTTTAATTTAGGATTTTCCGACGAATAGGTCCGATAAAAAACCAGAACGTTTGAAAGGGTCAAAACAAACCGGCGCAGACGCTCTTCGACATCGCGCGCGGCGAAAAGCTTCGACTCGCCGGGCGGATTGATCGTGAAAAAATACCAGCGCAAAGCGTCGGCGCCGTATTTTTCGATTATCGCCGCCGGCTCCACCACATTGCCCCGCGACTTCGACATTTTTTCGCCCTTTTCGTCCAAAACATGGCCGAGAGAGATAACGTTTTTATACGCTTCGCCTTTGCCGAGCAAAGCGCCGACGGCGTGAAGCGTGTAAAACCAGCCGCGCGTCTGATCGATGCCTTCGCAAACGAAATCGGCCGGATATTCGAATTTGTAATTCGCCGCTTCCGGATTTTTGAAATCGATTTTTTTATTTTTTTCAAAAGGCCAATGCGCCTGGGCAAAAGGCATCGCGCCGGAATCGAACCAGACATCGACGACATCTTTGACCCGTTCCATTTTTCCGCCGCATTTTTTGCATTTGAGAAAAACGCCGTCGACATAGGGCCGGTGAAGATCGAGTTCCATTTTTTCGTTTACCGGCCAGTTATGCTCGCCTTTTTTCAATTTTTGCGCCGACAGTTTATCGAGCTCCGCCAAAGAGCCAACGGCGGTTTCTTTACCGCATTTTTCGCACCGCCAGATCGGAAGCGGCGTTCCCCAATAGCGCTCGCGGGAAACCGCCCAGTCCTTTATTTCGTTAAGCCATTCGCCGAATCGCCCGTATTTTATGTGCGCCGGAATCCAGTTGATTTTTTGATTGTTGGCGATAAGTTTCGCGCGCAGTTTTTCCATCGCGATAAACCACGACGATTTGGCGTAATACAAAAGCGCGCTGCGGCATCGCCAGCAAAAAGGATAATCGTGTTCGTATTTTTTTATTTTCAAAAGATTGCCGGCGGCTTTCAGACACTCGACAATTTTGTTTTCCGCCTCTGAAGATTTTGCCGAAAACCCTTTCGACCCCGCCCCGCAATCTTCCGTGAATTTCCCATCCAAATCGACGGTGTGGATTTTCGGCAGGCCGGCTTTCGCGCCCAGATTGAAATCGTCGACGCCATACATCGGCGCTATATGAACGATGCCGGTTCCCTCTTCGGTATTCACGAAGTCGGCCGCGTAAATCTTGAACGATGTTTTCGATTTCAGCTTCGGCGCATCGAAAAGCGGCTCGTATGCCAGACCGACCAGATTTTTTCCGGCCGCAAATTCGGATGCTTTTTTCATTCCTTCTATATTGATGTCTTTTTCGCGATCGGCGGCGAAAATCAAAACTTCGCCGTTTTCTAGCGTTAAAATTTCGTATTTTATTTTTACTCCGACGGCCAAAGCTTCATTGCCCGGCAATGTCCACGGCGTCGTCGTCCACGACAAAACGAAAACATTTTTTCCGACCGAAAATTTTCCTTTTTCCGTTTTTATTTCCTGCCCGGGCTTTAATCTGAATTTTACGTAAACGGAATTTTCGGAAACTTTTTCGTAGCCCTGCGCCACTTCGTGGCTTGAAAGCGCGGTGCCGCAACGCGGGCAGTAAGGCACGACTTTAAAATCCCGATACAAAAGTTTTTTCTTGTAGATCAGCGACAGAATATGCCAGAGCGATTCGATGTATTCCGGTTCGTAGGTGATATACGGATTTTTCAAATCCAGCCAAAAACCGACGCGCTCGGTAAGCCGGTCCCATTCTTCCTTGTATTTCCAAACCGTTTCCCGCGCCTTTTCGTTGAATCTGCCGACGCCGTATTTTTCTATGTCTTTTTTGTTTTTCAGCTTCAATTCTTTTTCCACCTGAAGCTCTATCGGCAGGCCGTGCGTGTCCCAGCCGGCTTTCCGCGGCACGCGAAATCCGGCCATCGTTTTGTAGCGGCAAATCAGGTCTTTATATACCCGAGCCAAAATATGGTGAATGCCGGGGCGGCCGTTGGCCGACGGCGGCCCTTCGTAAAAAACGAAAGTTTTTTTTCCGGCGCGATTTTTGACGCTTTTTTCAAAAACCCGCTCCCGCTTCCAAAATTCCAGAATCTTTTCTTCTGTTTTCGGGCTGAATAGTTCCATTATGATTATTACTATAAATCAAATAGTTCATTCTGAAAAGATATTTTATAAATCCGATTTTGAAGTTTTTTAGTATTTCCGTGTTTTAACAATCCCAGATAAGACATAATGGATTCATTTTTTAAACTGCCGCGTAATTTTTTAAACATCCTTTTTTTCGTGCTGGTTCTAAGCACTCTATGATCCGTAAAACTGACCCAGCCAAGAAAATCGACTCCCGAAGCCAGAGTTTTGATAAAAACTTTTTGAGGATGCAATTCTAACTTTAATTTCTCGAAAAGGAAATTTCCGATGGGTGGAACAAGATTTTCGAGCTCTTTTCGATTGTTTGAAAAAACGACAAAATCATCGGCATAGCGAATATAATATTTTATTTTTAATCGATGTTTAATGAACTGGTCAAACTCATTCATATATATATTAACAAAAAGTTGGGATGTTAAATTGCCTAGAGGCAGGCCGATGCCATTTTTTCTATCCATATTAAAACTGTCTATGATTTGTGAAAGAAGCCGTAAGATATTTTCATCTTCAATATAATTTCGCAAAGTATTTTTAAGAACTCCGTGGTCGATATTGGCAAAAAATTTCCTGATATCGCATTTCAAAATCCAGCATGTTCTTGTATTGTTTTTGCTTATGATATATGAAAATCTCTTAAATCGATTGATTGCCTTATGCGTTCCTTTACCAATCCGACAAGAATATGAATCGGCGATGAATTTCCTATCGAAAAAGGGATAGAGGATGCGGTAAATCGCGTGGTGTAATAATCTGTCTCGCACGGTTGCTTTGTGGATACTTCTCGGTTTAGGATCAAAAATATTGAAATGAATATATGGCGAATGTCTGTAAGTTTTTGTGGTAAGATCATTATGAAGACGAATTAGATTGCTCATTAGATTTTGCCCGAAAATTTGAGCATCTTTTCGATGCCGTTTGCCAGCGATAAATTCTTCCCACGCCTTGAGGATATTTTCAAGAGAAATAATATTATTGTATGTATGAATAGATTGAATTTTAATCATAATTCTATTACCCCCCC
>JAJYIB010000005.1 GCA_021790275.1 bacterium | reverse complement strand
AATTAGCAGCGATGAATTTATTAGAATCACATACAATTTTTGACAAGCACTGATTTTGTTTTTACAATAACAGCTGTTCTTTGAATTTTTAATAAAAGGAGGAATAAAGATGAAAGAAAATATCCGTAGGGTTGTTATTTTAGGGCATTCCGGTTTTTTGGGAAGCTGTCTTTATGAATATCTGTCGAAAAACGCGAACTATACCGTCAAGGGGTTTTCTTCGCAAGATATCAATCTTGTGTCGCAAGAAGATTGCCGGAAATTGGAAATGATTATAGACGAAGAAACAACGATGATTATGGCGGCATCGGCGATGTCAAAAGATAAAAGTGTATCCGCCTTACAACGCGACGAAGATGCGATGCTGAATTTGGCCGCGCTGGTTTCGCGAACGAAGAAAATCCGGCATTTGATCTACATCAGCTCCATTGCCGTTTACGGTCATTTGTCGGCAAATCCCGTTCAAGAAGGCGACAGGCATTGTCCCGATGATTTGTATGGCATTTCGAAAAGCGCCTGGGAAAACAATTTAAATTTGGTTTGTTCGGGCGCAAATTATTCGAATCGGTTAATTGATTTGACGATTTTGCGTCCGGGAATTATTTGCGGTCGCGGCGACATCAGAAGTCCGTTTTTCAGATTTATGAAAAGTATCGGCGCGAATCAAGATATAGAAATTTACGGCGACGGTTCGGCTAAGGTATATTGGGTTCATAAATCGGATTTGTGCGGGATAATCAAGTCGGTGATCGATGAATCAAAAACGGGCGACTATAATATCGTTGCCGATGGAAACGGCATTGATTTGATAAGTTTGGCAGAAACTATGTTTGAGATTTCAGATCGGCGGGTAGTAATCAATCTGAAACCCAGTGAAAAATTACCGGTTAATCTGAATTTCGATATTTCGAAATTAAAAATTGATTTCCCATGGGAATTCAAAAATTTGAAAGAAATTTTAAAAGAATACTGATTGATATACCCCCGCTTTGCGGGGGCTTTTAATTTTTCTATTCTTTACGGATGAGATATAATAAAACCACATTTTTGAGTAAATATTTCAATAAAAAATCCGTTTTTTTATTTTTTTTAATGCTCTTTTTGGAGCTTTTGATGATTTTCGCTTTGGGCCATAAAAACGGATTCGAAAACATATTTTTCAGAGGCGACGGCCGCGATTATCAAAATCTGGCTAACAATCTGATTTACCATCATACTCTCGCTATCACGGCACAGCCGCCATATCTTCCGACCAGTTTCCGGCCGCCGTTTTATCCTTATTGGCTGTCTTTGATTTATTTGATTTTTCATTCTTTCATTCCGGCTATTTTTATCGGCGCAACCGTTTTCGCTTTTTCGGCGCCGCTTGTATATCTCATCGGAAAAGAAATTTTTTCTGAAAAGACCGCTTTCATCGCGGCGGCAATATCCGCTATTGAGCCGTGGGCTTTATATCAGGCCGGTTTCATTGCCGCCGAACAAATTTTTATGCCGATTTTTCTTTTGAGTATTTATTTTTTCTGTCTTTATCTGAAGAATCACAAAACCCGCCATCTTTATTTATCGGCTGTTTTTTTGGCGTTTTCAGCTTTGATTCGACCGATTTCATTGTATTTTATAGCAATTCTGATATTTTTGGCTTTTGTTTTTGAATTGAAAAAATCGTTTTGGCGATCTATCAAAATCTCCGGCTTGGCTTTCTTGATATTTTTTTTAATTTTAAGTCCTTGGCTGGCAAGAAATAAAATTATTCTGAAAACTTGGCAGTTTTCTTCGGCTTCCGGATTAAGTCTTTTCAATGATTATTTTGAACTTGAAAAATATCTTGGCCGTTTCGACGCGAAAAACGATTTATACGAATATGCCAGAAAAATCACCGGCGCCAAAACTGACGATAAAGCTATAACTACCGTTGAAAATTCAAAAAAACTTAGCGATTTCGCCATTAAAGGCATCGCAGACAATCCTTATGCATTTTTTATTATGCATTTTTTAAAAAATACGCCTTTATTTTTGATAGGCAATTCTTACGGCAATATTATGCTTGATTTGGGGTTGCCGTATCGAATTATAAAAGTATTCTTGTTTATTTTTTGGCCGGCGATTGTTCTTTTGGCGGTTTTCGGAATCTATTATCGGTTTAAAAATGACGAATACGCTTTATCTTGGTTTTTGATTTTTTGGATTTTGTATTTTACATTTTTAACCGCCAGTGCGCGCGATGTCTCCCGTTACAAATTGGCAATCAACGCACCTTTGTTTATGCTGGCGGTTTATGGATTTATTAAAATAAAAAATTTTTTTTAAATGGAAAAAACGCTTAAAAAATCGGTTTTGATTTATTCTGCGGCGATTGTTTTGGAGCTGATTATTTTGATTTTGGTCGCGAGGCATACCGGCTGGTCGCTTAATCCGTATCTGACGGGTTTCGATACGATCGAATATTCGACCATCGCCAAAAATTTGGTCGCGCATCATTCTTTCTCTAAAAGTTTAACGCCGCCACTGGTTCCGAACTTTTTCCGGTCGCCGGGATATCCTTTTTGGCTCGCTTTCATATATTGGATTTTCGGCACGCTTAAACCCGCGATTTTTTTGGGAATGGCGGCTTTTGCCCTGTCGGCTCCTCTGGTTTATTTGATTATGCGGAAAATATTTTCGGAAAAACTGGCGTTTTGGGCCGGAATGATTTTTGCTTTGGAGCCGCGAATGGCTTTTTCGGCGCCATTTATTTTATCGGAGCAGATTTTTATGCCGCTTTTTCTGCTGTCGGTATTCTTCGCCGCAGGATTTCTAAGCGGCGGGAAAAAGAAATTTGTTTTGCTGTCCGCGGTTTTTTTAAGCCTGTCGGCACTGGTTCGCGGAATTTCGCTTTATCTTTGGCCGCTGTTTTTGATTTTCTTTCTTATTAAAACATATAAAAAATGGCCGGTGCGGAAAATTTTAAAAGTTTTCGGCGCAGCAACCGCGGTTTTTATTTTGATTTTTTCACCCTGGCTTGTAAGAAATAGATTGACTCTCGGCACCTGGCAGTCGTCGTCGCTTTTCGGCGTCCAGCTTTATTGGGGGCATTTGGAAGCTCTCGAAATTTATTTAGGCACTCCCCAAGAATTAGCTCATCAAAAGCTCATGAATTTAGCCAATCATCTTGTCGGTGATAATTTTGAAACTCCTCGGGCGATCAGTATTTTAACAAAAGAAGCAATGAAAGAAATAAGAAGCAATTTATTTTCTTCAATTAAAGTTTATATATTCAATTCGGCGCTTTTCTTCATAACCGATGGCTATAAAGGTATGGCTTCTTATATTGTTAACATTAAACCCAACTATATTAATTTTTCGAGCCTTATCATTCATTTTAAATTTAAGGAAATAATTGACTCCATGAAATCTTTTTCTTTGTTAGAAGTGATAATACCAATTTTAGGGCGAGTTTTTTGGATAATTTTAACCATCCTGAGTTTCTTTGGCGTTTTCTCAAGCGTTAAAAATGTGCGCCAGCAACGTTTAGTTTTGGTTTTATTTATTCTATTGATTTTATATTTTTCAATAATGAGCGGTTCTGTAGTTGCTATAGATCCACGTTTTCGATTTCCCGTCAACGGATTTTTAATCGCTTTCGCGCTGGTTCCTATTTTTAAAATGATGAAATTAAAATATAATTATGAATAAATTCCGCATTTTATTGAAAGAAACGCGGCGGGGGAAAACCATCGCCCGAACGCTTTTAAATCTGGAAATCGCAAGACATACCGAAAATATCGGCGGCGTTGTTATCGATTTGGGCGGCGGCAAAAAACCGAGTTATGAAAGATTTTGGCGGATAAATCCGGAAAAATTCATAAGGGTGGACATAAACGAAAAAACGAATCCCGATATCGTCGCCGATTTGAATAAACCGCTTCCGTTTTCAAATAATTTCGCCGACGCCGTTTTTCTTTTCAATGTGATTTATATTCTTGAAAATCCGGCCGCGTCTCTGGGTGAAATCCGCAGGATTTTAAAGCCCGGCGGCAAATTGTTTTTCACCAGTCCGTTTATTTTCAACGAAGCGAAAGAGCCGGCGGACTATTGGCGGTTTACCGGCCAGGGTTTGGAAAAAATTTTGAAAGAAGCCGGATTTGAAAAATTTTCGATTATTCCGGTGGGCGAGCGATTTTCCGCCGCCGCTTCGCTCGTCGCGCCGTTTTTATTATTCTGGCCGGTGAAATTCGCCGCTTATTGCCTGGCCGCGGCTTTTGACAATTTGATTCCCGAGAAATTAAAGTTGAATCAGCCCTGTCCGATCGGTTATTTCGTCGGGGCGGAAAAACAATGAAAATATCCATTATCATTCCGGTTTTTAACGAAGCAAAAACCGTCGAAAAAATCATCGACAAGGTGGCGGCTTTAAATATCGACAAAGAAATCATCGCCGTCGATGACGGTTCGACCGACGGATCGACGGGAAAATTGGAACGGCTGGCGGGCGAAAATCTGATCGAATTGATTAAGCATAAAAAAAATCTCGGCAAAGGCGCGGCGATAAAATCGGGATTGATGCGGGCGAGCGGCGATATTATCCTTATTCAGGATGCCGATTTGGAAACCGATCCGAACGATATTTATAATCTAATCCGGCCGATTGTAAACGGCGAAACCCGGGCGGTGTTCGGTTATCGCGCGGCGAAAAAACCCGCCAGCGTGTTTTGGTGGGGCGGCCGGATGGTAAGCTTGGCGACCAAATTGTTGTATGGCGGCGACGTTAAAGACGTTAATAACGGCTACAAAGTTATGACCCGCGATTTGTGGAATTCTTTGGATTTGCAAAGCGATAAATTTCAGATTTGCGAAGAAATCGCCGTCAAACTTCTTAAAAGAAAAGAACAAATCGTCCAGGTTCGGACCCGCTATTTCCCGAGAACCAAAAAAGAGGGGAAGAAACTGGGTTTCAAAGACGGATTGATAAGTATTTTGACGCTGTTGAAATTCAGGTTTTTCGATTAAAATGACGGATGTGGATAAAAAAATTTTTTGGCGGGGGATTATCGGGCTTATCGTCTTAAGATTTCTGATGGTTTTTTTGCTGGTCCATAATATTCCTTTCACCGATATGCGGCTCGACGGATTTCGGCCGAATTACGGCGGCTCTTATTTTCCCGATGAAGTCCATTACTTTGAATTGGCGGAGTCATTCGCCAAGTTTTCGCCGGCGCCGAATGTCGCCAATCTCGGCTATCCGTTGTTTTTGGCGCCGATTGTTTATTTCACCGGCGCCCAAAATCCGGCCGGTATCTCGAAAATCGTTTTTATCGTTCAGGCATTGGTTTTTTTCAGTTGGGCTATATTTTTAACCGGCCTTATCGCTTATGAAATTTTTAAAAAAATCAAACCGGCGCTTATCGCCGCTTCCGCCTTCACTTTTTATCCTTATTTGCTTTTAATCGTTTTGAGATTGGCGCATTTTTCGAGATGGATTCCGGCGTTCCATTATCAGATGTGGATAAATATCGGCGCCGATTATTTATCCGCCGTTTTGCTTTATTTCGGATTTTATTTGTTTATCAAAAAATACAACGACGGCAAAATAAATTTGGCTTCGGCCGTCGCCGCCGCCGCCGTTTTTTCATTGGCGGCGCTGACGCGGGTCGCCAATATATTTTACTTGCCGCTGATTTTTGTGATTCTGATTTGGCTGAAAAAATACCGCGAAAGCGCCGGTTTTGCCGCCGCGTCTTTTCTGGTTTACCTGCCGCAATGGGTTTATAATTTTTATTTTTTCGGTTCGCCGCTAACCTACGGTTATCGGATTAAAGAATTAAGCGGCCACGGCCTTGAAACCAAAATCGCCGGCGGCTGGCTTTCTTTCGGCAATGCGCTTACATTTTTCGACAGGATCCGGCAGGATTTGCCGGCGCTGATTTTGATTTCGCCGATTCTGTTGGCTATTTTATTTTTAGGGCTTCGGCGGATTTGGCGGAACGATAATGTCATATCGGTTATTTTGGCGTTTTGGATTCTGCTCGATGCCGGATTTTATTTGTTTTTTGTCGCCGCCCAAAGCCAGTTAAGATATTTTATTCCTTCGGTCGCGCCGCTGATTATATTATCGATTTCCGGATTTGAAGAATTATATGAAAAATTTCACCGATTTTTTTAAAAAAATATTTTCGAAAGAAAACGCCGGTTCGAAGAAAAAGATTTTTGCCGCCGGCGAAAATCTTTCGTTCGATTTCGAAAAGACGGATAAAATATGGGAAAAGTATTTCAGGTTTACGCCGCTGAAACTGGTTTTGCCGCTTGAAAAATACCGGCTCGGCGGAAAAAAAGTTTTGGACGTCGGATCGGCCTGGGGAGAGTTTTTGATTCATTTCGGCCGCGACTCGAAAGGCATCGAAGTTTTGCCGGAGATGGTTGAATTTTCAAAAGCCGCCGGCCTTGATGTCGAGAAATATAATTTCGAGAACGAATGGCATGAAAAACCGGAATCGTTCGACGCCGTTTGGTGCTCCAATGTTTTGGAGCATGTCGTCGCGCCCCACCGGCTGTTGAGGAAATTCCACGGCGCCTTGAAAAAAGACGGATTGGTTTTTATAAGAGTGCCGGTTATTCCGTCGAACCGATTTTATTTTTTGCTGAATAAATTTTTTTTGGGATTTTTGGGATACGAATCTCTTCAGCATATCAACGCGTTTACAAGAAAGACGATCGAATTTGCAATCGAGCGAGCGGGATTCGAAATCATCGAGTCGAATGTTTTTTTGCCGCCGAACGGATTTTTGAACAAATTGTTCAATCCTATTTTAAAAAATGCCGCTTCTTTTATAACCGTCGTCGCCAGAAAAATTCCTTTCGAATATCCCGAAAAAAGGCCGGCAGTTCACAATCCGGAATGGCTTGGGCGCGATTGACTCGGAGCGATTTTAATTTAATAATAATCATTATGGCAAACAACGTTAAAACCGCTTTAATTTCCGGCATCACGGGGCAAGACGGCTCATATCTGGCCGAGTTTTTGTTAAAAAAAGGCTATGTTGTTCACGGCATCATTCGCCGGTCGAGCACATTTAATGTCGACAAAATCAAGCACCTTTTAAACTACCCGCATAAAGACGAAAAATTATTTTTGCATTACGGCGATTTGTCCGACTCCAATTCCATTCACAGCATTTTTGCCAAAACAAGTCCCGACGAAATTTATAATTTGGGCGCGCAATCGCACGTTCGCGTCAGTTTCGATATTCCGGAATACACCGCCGATATAAACGGCTTGGGAACTTTGAGAATGCTCGAAGCAATGAGGCGGTATGCGCCGAATGCCAGATTTTACCAGGCATCCACTTCGGAAATGTTCGGGGATGTCAAAGAAACGCCGCAAAGCGAAACGACGCCTTTCAATGCTCAAAGCCCTTACGGTATCGCCAAGGTTTTCGCTCACGAAACCGCCGGACGCTATCGCGACGCTTACGGACTGTTCGTGTCCTGCGGCATTTTATTCAATCACGAATCGCCCCGGCGCGGCGAGAATTTTGTTACCAAAAAAATCGTTCAAAATGTCGCGCGGATAAAGGCCGGATTGCAGGATAAAATTTATTTGGGAAATCTTGAAGCGAAGCGCGATTGGGGCTACGCGCCGGAATATGTCGAGGCGATGTGGCTGATGCTTCAACAGGAGAAACCGGACGATTTCGTAATCGCCACGGGCGAAACTCATGCCATCAGAGAATTTCTCGACGCGGCTTTCAATCGCGCCGGCATAAGCGGCTGGCAGAAATACGTCGAAATCGATCCGCGCTACTATCGACCCAACGAAGTGAATTTGCTGGTGGGCAATATCGGCAAAGCGGAAAAAATTTTAGGCTGGCGGCCGAAAATAAAATTTACCGAACTGGCCGCTTTAATGACGGATTACGAACTGGCGGAAATAGGAAAAAATAAATAATGGAGATCAGAAAAAAAAGATTTTGGCTTCTTTATTTTTTGATGTTGGTTTTGGAACTTGCCGTTGCCGTTATCGTTTTGCGGCGATTCGGCTTTGATTTTTATCAAGGCGGCGATTCGCCGGGGTATATGCTGCTTGCGAAAAATCTGGTTGAACACGGCACTTTATCGTTCGGTGGCGCGGCGCCGTATGCTCCGACAAATTTCCGGGTGCCGGGCTATCCGTTATTTCTGGCGGTGATTTATCTGATTTTCCATTCGTTTGCGCCAGCGATATTTTTTGGAGCTTTGATTTCCGCTTTCGCCGCGCCCTTGATTTATCTTATAGGCAAGGAAATTTTTTCCGAAAAAATCGCTTTTATCGCCGGTTTTTTGACCGCCATCGAGCCGATGGGGATATTTTTGGGAATGTCTATTTTGACGGAAGGCGTTTTTACTCCGGTTTTGTTTTTTTTCGCGCTTTTATTCGTTAAATATCTTAAAGGAGCGAGAGATCGCTATCTTTGGTATGCGGCCGCCCTGCTGGCCGTTGCGGCTTTAATCCGGCCGATTGTTTTTTATTTCTGGATTTTTGCCGTTCCGTTTATTTTTTACAAAACCAGGCCGGATTGGCGGCTGTCGCTGAAAAAAGCTTTGATTTTCGTCGCGATTTTTTTTGTTATTTTGGCTCCTTGGCTGATAAGAAACAAGATTGCCGTCAACAGTTGGCAAATAACCGGAATGCAGGGATATATTTTTTTCATAGACCACTACGGTTCGGTTTTAAGGTATTTGGGACAAGCCGGACCGCTTTCGGATGTTCAACAAAAAGCGCTGTCGATCGTCGGACCGGAAAAAGTTTTTACCGTCGAAGGATCGGATACTTTGTTTGAGTATGCGTTAAACGGCATCAAGCATCATAAAGCGGCTTATCTTAACGTTTACGTCAAATCGGTCGGCGCATTTTTTATCGCCAACGGCTACAAATCTCTGTTTATAGATATTTTGGGGATTCCGGCCAAAGCGCCTTATGTGCCGTTCGAATACTTTTTGCGATTCGATTTCAAATCGATAGCGAAAACGTTTGCCGTTTTGGATTTCCCGGGATTTTTGATTTACGCCGGAAGCAAAATCGTCTGGCTGGCAATCGCCTTGCTGTTCTTCGGATCCTTTTTCTATCTTTTGTTCAATAAAAATTATCGGCATATTCGCGCCGAAATTATTTTCCTGGCGGCGATTGTTTTTTATTTTGCGCTAATCACCGGCCCGACATCTCTCGGCGGCGGCAGAACAAAAGCGCCGGTTAACGGATTGATTTTGATATTGGCCGTTTTCGGCGCCGGCCGGCTGATGCGAATTTCGAAATGCCGCCGAAGCGATGAGGAAAAAATATGAAATTGCTGATTATCACCCAAAAATACGATATTAACGATTCCAATCTCGGGGCGTTTGCCGAGTGGTGGGATAAATTGTCGGAAAAAATGGATTTCATTTATATCCTGGCCCTTGAAAAACAATCGGAGCCGTCAAAATCCAACATAAAAGTTATCGGCATGGGTAAAGAAAAAGGCGCGGGATTTTTCGGAAAAATTTTCGGTTTTTATTCCGGTCTTTTAAAAACTATCGGCAAAACAGACGCGATTTTGGTCCATATGATTCCAAAATACGTTATTCTGGCGGCGCCCGTCGCTTTTGTTTACCGCAAGCCGATTTATATGTGGTATACCGGCGTCGCCGCCCATTGGCAGTTGCGGCTCGCCGTTTTGTTTTGCAAAAAAGTTTTTACCGCTCATCCGGCGGCGATGCGAATCGACACGCCGAAAAGAATAATCACCGGCCACGGAATCGATACCGATTTATTCCGGATAATATCCACTATGAATCGGCGCGGTGTCGGGATTTTATCCGTCGGAAGAATCACACCGTCGAAAGGCCATGACATCGTTATGCGCGCCGTCGCCGATTTGGTGAAATCGGGGTATGATTTGAATCTTGAAATAGTCGGCGGCGTTATTCAGGATTATCACGCCGGGTATGCGGAAGGCCTTAAAAAGCTGGCGGCGGATTTAAAAATCGAAAATCGCGTGAAATTCACCGGTGCGGTTTCTTACGCGAAAATGCCGGAAATTTTCCGGAGCGCGGAAATTATGATTAATGCCGTGCCGTTCGGTGGTCTCGATAAAGTCGTATTGGAAGCGATGGCTTCCGGAGTCGTTCCGCTTACTTCGAATCGGGCCTTCGCTTCGGTTTTTCCCGCTTCGGCCGCCGACAATCTTATTTTCAAGTCGGGGGATTCTGAAGATTTGAAATCGAAATTAAAATCGATATTGGACGAAAAGCCGTTCGACGACGAATCTTTCCGGCGGGAACTGCGGAGCATCGTCGTGAAAAATCACAATCTCGACAGTTTGATTTCAAAAATGGTTCACGAAATGAAATTATGACGGATTATTTTTCCAAAAAATATTCGGATCCAAAACGCTGGGCGAGCTATTGGCATCAAATAGACGAAGTTTTGAATTTCCGTCCGAGGAGCGTTTTGATAATAGGCAAGGGCGACGGGCTTGTCGGCGAATATCTGCGGCTTCGCGGCATAAAAATAACAACGCTGGATATCGATTCCGCGGTCAAGCCGGATGTCGTCGCTTCCGTCGCCGAGATGCCGTTTGCCGAAAACGAATTCGACGTTGCGCTTTGCGCCCAGGTTTTGGAGCATCTGTCTTATGAAAATTTTGTTCCGGCGCTTAAAGAAATAAAACGCGTCGTGAAAAGCGGAGCCGTCGTTTCTTTGCCGCATTTCGGGCCGGCGGTGAAATTTCTTTTAAAAATCCCGTTTTTTCCCGAATTGAAATTCGTTATAAAATTGCCTTGGCCGGTCCGTCACCGGTTCAAAGGGGAACATTATTGGGAAATAGGAAAGCGGAGTTATCCGCTTAAACGCGTTAAAAACGATTTCGGAAATTCCGGCTTCAAAATCGAAAAAAATTTTATTGTTTTCGAAAATCCGCTTCACAGATTTTTTGTTTTAAAAAAATGAAAATCATTTATGTCGCCAATTCAAGAATTCCGACGGAGAAAGCCAACGGTTTTCAAATTGTTAAAACCTGCGAGGCGCTGTCGGCCGCCGGAACCGAATTGGAGCTTTGGATTCCCAAAAGATTCAATCCGATAAAATCCGATGTTTTTTCTTATTACGGCGCAAAAACGATTTTCGGCGTCAGAAAAATTCCGGTCATCGATCTTTTGCCGCTTGAAAAATTTTTAGGTCCGCTCGCCGGCTTTGCGGAATCGGTTTCGTTCGCTGTTTCCGTTTTATTCCGCCTTCCTCCGGACGGCTATGTGGTTTATTCGCGCGATCAGTTTATCTGCTGGTTTTTGAGTTTTTCGAAAATCAAATTCGTTTATGAAATACACAGTTTTCCGAGGCATTCCGGCTGGTACGGCCGGATTTGGCGAAAATCTTATCGTCTTGTCTCGATCACCGAAAAATTGAAGAACCTGCTCGTTGAAAAAGGCGCGGCGGTCGAAAAAATTCTAACGGCTCCGGATGGAGTCGATTTGGAAGCGTTTAACGCCATCGATCGGCCGCAAGAAGAATTGAAAACCGAATTGGGATTTTCCGGCGGTGATTTTTTAATCGGCTATGTCGGAAAATTTAAAACACTCGGTATGGAAAAAGGAATCCGGACGATGATCGAAGCCCTGCCTCTTTTGGACAAGGTCATAAAAATGGTTTTTGTCGGCGGCAAAGAATCGGAAATAAAGGATTATAAAAACGTCGCCGCTCGTTTCAACGTTTCGGGCCGATGCGTATTTATCGGCTATCAGCCATACGCGAAAATGATAAAATATATCAAGGCGATGGATGCTTTGGCGATTCCTTTTCCTTATAATCCGCATTACGCTTTTTATACTTCGCCGCTTAAGCTTTTCGAATATATGGCTTCGGGGCGGCCGATTATCGCCTCCGATTTGCCTTCGCTAAGGGAGATTTTAAACGACAAAAACGCTTTGTTTTTCAAACCGGACAATGCCGACGATTTCGCCCGCGCGGTCAAAACATTGAAAGGCAGCGACGCTCTCGGTTATCATTTAAGTCGCCAGGCTTTGGCCGACGTTAAAAAATACACCTGGGATGCCCGCGCGCAAAACATCCTGAATTTTATCGGATAAAATTATGAAAAATTTCGTCGTCATTCCGACTTACAAAGAAAATTTATGAAGATTTGTTTTTTGACTCAAAATCTGAATCCGAAAGACGGCGGCGGAAGATTTTCCGGCGATTTGGTTTCTAATTTGAAAAACGCCGGTTTTGAAATTGCCGTTTTAACCCATTTGGATTTGTTGAAAAATCCGCTTGTCAATTTTTTTAAAATAAGAAAAATTTTTAAAAATTCCGATATTATTCACGCCGTCGATATCTGGCCGGACGGATTTTATGCCAAGTTGATTTCTTCGGGATTAAAAAAACCCGTTGTAATCACCGCTCTCGGCACTTTTTCGGTGGCGCCTTTTTATTCCCGCCGCCGCCCCGCCGCGGTTTGGACTTGCGGGAATTCCCGCATTATCGCCATCAGCGAATACACGAAATCGGAAATCGGAAAGATTTTACCGGATTTGAAAATCGACGTGATCTGTCCGGGATTCGATTTGGATTTTTGGAGCGGTTCATCGAACGGCGCGGTTGCGGAAAATATCGGCCGAATGAAGCCATATATTTTAAGTGTCGGCGCTTTAAAGCCGAGAAAAGGATTCCATAATTCCATCGCGGCTTTCGGCATCGTCGCCAAAAAAATAAAAAATCTCAATTATATAATCGTCGGCCAGGCGTATGATAATTCGGCTTATTTCGAAAATCTTAAACGTATCGCCGAGACAAACAACGTTAAGGACAGGGTGATTTTTAAAAATTCCGGCATTGACGACAAAGAGCTTTTGGAGTTTTATAAAAATGCGGAGCTTTTCGTGCTGACGCCCGTCGAAATAAACCATCATTTCGAAGGTTTCGGCATCGTTTATCTGGAAGCGGCGGCGGCGGGTTTGCCGGTTGTCGCGTCGGAAAAAAGCGGCGCGGTTTCGGCGGTTGAAGAAAATTACAACGGTATTCTGGCGCTTCGAAACGATCCGGAAAGCGCCGCTGAAGCGATTTTGAAAATTTTGGAAAATCCGGAAATCAGGGAGCGTTTCGGCCGCCACGGCCGCGAGTGGGTGAAAAATTTTTCATGGGAAAAAATAACAAAAAAATACGCCGAAATTTACAATGCCGACATTAAACGCCACTAAAGAAGTTATCCGCCATTGCCTGCCTTATGTGAAAGGCAGAATTTTGGATTTGGGCGCGGGCGAAGCGAAATACAAAACGATTTTAAAAAGCCGGGGCGGCGAATATGTCGCCTGCGATTCCAGAAAAGGAAAATCGATCGATGTCGTTTGCGATGTTGCCGATTTGCCTTTCGAGCCGGAATCTTTCGACACGGTTGTTTCGACGCAGGTTTTCGAGCACATAAAAAATCCCTTTGCGGCGGCCGTTGAAATAAAAAAAGTGCTTAAAATCGGCGGCTATGCGATTATTACCGCGCCGTTTATGATCCCGTTTCATCCGGATCCGGAAGATAATTTCCGTTTTTCCGAATCGGGCCTAAAAGAATTGTTCGAACCGCTGGGTTTTGAAATCGCGGAATCCGGAATTTACGGCGGATTTTTCACCGTAGTTTACGAAATGATTCATTTTTCGATTTTCAATCCTTATTTTTCCAAATCAAACCGCTTTGCCGCCGCCATCGGAAAAATCGCCGGATTTTTGGACAGGATTTTTTCTTCGGAAAAAATCTATACCAATTCGTTCGTGGTGGCGAAGAAAAAATAACTATGTTCCAGCCCGACCGCTATTTATTGAAAAAACAGATTAAAGAAAACGCCGGTTTCGTCGGAGGCGTCGTTTTGGATGCGGGTAGCGGCGGCCGGCGCTATAAAAATTTTTTCGATTTCGAAAAATATATCGCTTTGGACATCGATTCGAAAAGCAATCCGGACATAATCGGATCGGTCGAACGGATTCCGCTCCACGATAACAGCGTCGATTCGATAATTTCGACGCAAGTTTTGGAACATGTATCGAATCCTCGGAAAGCCGTCGAGGAATTCCACAGGGTATTGAAGCGCGGAGGACATTGCCTTGTTACGGCGCCGCAATCGAGCGAGCTTCACGAAGAGCCGAACGATTATTTCAGATTCACGAAATTTGGCTTGGAAAAATTGTTCGAAAAATCCGGATTCGAAACGGTTTTAATCGACCGGTGCGGTGGCTTTTGGACTTTGACGGCCCAAATGAAAATCCGATATTTGATTGATTTATTCAAGTTGAACCGACGGAGATGGTTGAGAATAATTTTTAATCCCGCTTTTTTCATTTTCGGCCGCGCGGCGATTTTATTCGACGCCGTCGATAAAAGCGAGGCGAATTCGAAGCATACTCTTGGCTGGCTGATTGTGGCCAAAAAACAAAAATGAAAATTTTATTCATTTTGGACGAATTCCTGCCGGAAAATAGCGGCGGCGCCGCCAATGTCGCTTTCGGTTTGGCAAAAGGCATCATGAAATCCGGCCATCAGATTCTGGTTTTAACGGCGACAAACGACGAACGAAAAGCGGGAGAAACGGAAATAGAAGGCGTCAAAATAAAAATAATTTTTACCAAACCGTTCGGCCGATTGAGAAACTGGAAAAATATAAAAAACCGGCCGGTTTTGCGCGAAGCGGAAAAAATCATCGGCAATTACAAACCGGATGCCGTTCACATCCATACTTTGCATCACAGGTTTTCTTACGGCGTTATAAACTCGGCAAAAAAATATGCCGGCGCGGTTTTTATCACGCTTCACGACGCGCAAGCGGTTTATAACGGCAAGTTGTTTCCCAAAAGAAAAATCTGCGGTTGCGATTCCGGGGATTACAAAATATCCTGGCTGGACAGATTGAAAAAAGACGGGCCGGCGTTCAATCCGTTTCAAAGATTTTTCATCAAGCGCGCGCTTAAAAAAACCGATAAAATTTTTGCGGTAAGCGATGCTTTGAAAAACGCGCTCGAAACGAACGGGATTCCGAATATCGAAGTTATCCATAACGGCATCGATGCGAAGGAATGGCCGTTCGCCGGAGTGGGAGAAAAAAAAATTATTTTCATCGGCCGCGTCGGCGAAGCGAAGGGAATTTTTAATTTAATCGAAGCGTTTGAAACCGCAAAGTCGAAAATCGCCGGCGCAAAATTGATTATCGTCGGCGACGGAGATTTCGATTCCGGCCGAGATAAAAACATTGAAATTATGCCCTGGCAGGGCAGGGAAGCGGTGAAAAAAATTTTTTCCGAAGCCGGCGCGATCGCCGTGCCGTCGCTGTATCTCGATCCGTTTCCGACGGTCAATCTCGAAGCGATGGCCGCCGGAAAACCGGTTGTCGGCACTTGTTTCGGCGGAACGCCGGAAGCGATTATCGACGGCGTTACGGGCTATATAGTGAATCCGTACGACAAAGAAAAATTGGCGGAGAAAATCGTCGATTTGCTGGAAAATCCCGAAAAAGCGGCGATTTTGGGCAAAGCCGGCCGCGAAAGAGCGGAAAATTTTTTCAGTTTGGAAAGCCAAACCGAAAAAACTCTGGAATGGTACCGGAAATTTCTCAATTGATTATCAAAACGGCATAGCCGCCGATTTCCGAAACCGGATTTTTGGAATTTAATTTTTTCTTTATTTCCAATAGAGATTCTTTTTTATCGGCGACTATTACGGCGGCGAAAGGGAATCGCGAAATCTTTTTCAAATAATCGAAATCGCGGGCAAGATCGGTGGCGGCGGTGAATCCGAGAATTGGCGCGTCCGCGTAGTATTCGTCTTCCGCCGCCGATGCCGGATACCGGCCGCCGCCGCTCGGAGCATATAATTTGAAAATAATCTTGTCGCCGGAAACGATATTTTTCATTTTTTTATCAAAATCGATTTTTTCCCGCGGCCAGACATTGTTCGGCCATCGCTTTGCGTAGGCGTAAGTTCTTTGCGCCTTCGCCACCCATATAATTAAAATGCCCGCCAGAATCGCCGCCGCCAAAATTTTTCCGGCCGGTTTAAGATTTTTGGCCGCAAACGCTTTTACCGGCCAAACAGTCAGGCAGCCGATTAAAAGCCCTCCGAAAATCGAAACGATTCCGGCTTGATAAAAGAAAAGCGACGGAAAAAACAAAAAATTAAAAACGGAAGCGAAAAAAGCCAAATACAAGAATTTTTCGTCAAAAAGCGCGTTGACGGCTTTTTTAAAAAATTTTACGGCGGCGATGCCGGCAAGCGAAATCAGAATTCCCCAAAACCATTTTACGCCGAAAAACCAGCCGAATGGGTCGAACAATCTTTCGATATGGGAAAAAACAAAATCTTTTCTCGCACCGAGAATCTGGATTTTGAAAGCGCCGAAAAAATCAAGGAACATATCGTGCCAGCCCAGATACGACAAATTTTGAATGATTTGAACCGAAAAAGCCGCAAGCGGCGCCGAAGCCCAAAACAGAATTTTTTTCCATTCGATTTTTTTTGAAATTATAAAATCCATTCCGACGAGCCAGGCGAAAACGAAAAAAGTCGAATCGTACGACGAAATAGAAAGTATAAAATAAAGAATCCAGATTATGAAATTCAATTTTCCGTCCCGTTTTTTCGCAAGCCCGAAGCTGGCCGCGACGATGGCGAATCTTAACAGCAGATCGATCGGTTGGTTGGCGAGGGAATCGGCATAATCCAAAAATAAAACCGATGCGGCGAAATAAATTGTTCCCAAAAATGCGATCGGGCGGCTCGATGAAATTTTTAAAAAAATCCGATACAAAAGCGCCAAGCCGCAAAGGGAAAATAAAATTTGTAAAAATCGAAACCAAAACCGGTTTTCAACGCCGAATTTCATCATCAGCGCCGTCGGCAAAGAATAACCGGACGGATAGTGAGTGTAGTAAAGGCGTTTGCCGATAAAGCCGCCGGTGGCGATGCCTTCGGCGTGTTGGCGTAATTCGGGATCGTCGAAATATCGCGTTGATTTGCTGTATCCCTGCGGCAGAAACAAAAAGCGGCTTTGGAAAAATCCGTCTTTGACCCAGTGTTCCGCGGAAAGAAGGGTTTGCGCCGAACCGACCCGCCAACCGTCCCAGCCGTTTTGGGCGGCTTTTACGGAAAGATAAAAGCCCGATGCCGCTATAATCAGAACAATCGGCCAGTGCCGTTTCAATTTTTGAATCATGATCCGTAATAAACGGCGAGAGAAATTATACTGTTAAACGTCCGAGCGGCGATTCTGGCCGCGATCAACCCGATCAAACCGTACAAAGGAGTCAAAACCGCCATTATCGATATTTGGAAAACGGGACCGATAATGTTGACCGCGTAGAGTTTTTTGATTTTTTTATGCGCGGTCAGCGCTCCGCTTATCAAAGCCGGCGGCGTGTTTAAAAGCGACAGCGCGAAAATCTGCGACAAAAAAACGGCGTTTAAATACCGCGGAAAAAATATCTTGTAAAAAAGCGGAGCGATTGCGATGTAAAGTCCGACGATTGTCGCGGTAAAAGCGGTCAAGATAATAATTTTTCGCGTCATCGTTTTTTTCAGTTCTTCTTCGGTTCGCTCCGAAAATTTCGGCAGAATCAGATCCGGCAGGCTTTTGAAAAGCGATTTGACCTGTTCGGGCGGCGATGTGGCGAAAGCGTAATTCGCCAGATTTGCCGGCCCCAAAAAGTGAAACGCCAGAAACTGATCGGCATACGAAGCGATTATCGCGATGAAATTCATAAAGCTCAAATGTTTGGCGTATCCGGTTATCTGCGCGTCTTTTGCCGTTTTTGCCGATTTTATTTCCGTTTTTATGTAAAAAAACGCGTTGACCGAAGCGTTGGCGGCCAGATAAGCGGCTACGATGTATAAAACTTTTCGCGTCAAAAAAACCGACGATACCAAAACGGCCGCGATGAATATCTGGCCGGCGACGGAATAAACCGCCGACGTTTTAAATTCTTTTTTTCCCAAAAGATAGGCATTGTAAATTTGGAATCCGTTTATTATGGGAATGAAAGCCGCTCCGACAAAAAAAGCCGACGCCAGCGCCGCGTTTCCGCCGTAAAAATAATAGCCGCCGACAATAATCGCGGCCAGAGTGCCCCAGATGCCGTATTTTAATTTCTTTTTCAAACCGATGACCAGCGAGCTGTCGAATCCTCGGCTGACGGATTGGATGACCGCCGTGTCCATCCCCGGCAAAGCGAAAATTCCGAGAACGGAAATCCATGCCAGAATATAACTGTATGTGCCGTAGGTTTCTTTCGGCAATAAGCGGGCGAAAAAAAACGCCAAAATGAAATTGGCGGCGATCGAAGCGACATTGCCCAAAGTCAAAAAATAACCGCCTTTGAAAACATATCGCAGATTGACGCCCAGCAAATCCGATATTTTATCCAGGCCGTTTTGTAATTTTTTTTCGAGCGCCATTGGTTTTATTATGCCTTAAAATATGATAAGGTGGCAAATAATGAATTTGAATCGGATCGGCGAAAAATTGGCGATTTTTTCGGTATTTTTTTTCGGCTTGGCGCTGGTTCTTTGGCCGATTTTGGGCGGGCAGAAGATATTCAACGATTATTACGTCACCAATTATGCCGTCGGCCAAACCGGTTATAATTTTTACAAGGATTTCGGCGATAGTTTGCGGAAAGGGCATTTGCAGCTTTGGTGGTCGAGTTATATGGGCGGCTTTCCCGTTTGGCTGACCCAAGCCGGATTTTTTAATCCGCTGGGAATTTTATTTTTCGGATTTTTAGATTACATTTCGGCGTACAACTGGCTGGCTTTTGTTAATTTTTTATTTGCCGGCCTGGCGATGTATTGGCTTATAAGAAATTTAAAATTATCGAAATCGGCGGCGATTCTGGCGGGATTCGCCTGGATGCTTTCTTTCAATAATATTCAATACGGTTCGATACCGGTTTTCAGCAATGTTTTTTTGTTTATCCCGCTTTTTTTCGGATCGATTCTTAAATTGTTTCAAGGCGATAAAAAGTTTTTTGCCATAGGCGGTTTAACGGCCGGTTTCGGCCTTGCGTCGGGAATGACGAACGTAGTTTTTTACACTATGATTGCCGGCTTATTGTGGGCTTTGTTTCTCGATTGGAACGGCGAACGGAAATTTTTCGGCCGCGCGCTCAAAGGATTTGTTTCGATTTCTTTTATCGGCGCCGTTTTGGCCAGCTTTTGGCTTCTGCCGGTTTTGAATTATCTGCCTTTCACTTTGCGCGGCCAGGCCGTAAGCTCTTCGATTTTTTTCGACTACTTGAAAATCGGCGATGTCTTAAGATTTTTCTATCCGTTTATCCAATTGCCGGGTTTCGGGGGATTTTCCCTGCTAAGCGGAATCGCCAATCTTTATATCGGCGTCATTCCGTTTTTTCTGGCGGTCGTCTCTTTATTTTTATGGCGGCGAAACCGCCATATCGCTTTTTGGGCGGGACTTTTTATTTTCGCTTTCTCGATGCGGCTTCGGTTTTTTCCTTTTTTCCAGTGGATCCAGTATCTGCCGCTTTTCGATAAATTCCGCGCGCCGTTCCATTGGTACAGCATAGCGATTTTTTCCCTGACCGTTTTGAGCGCTTATGGCCTTGACGGCATCAAAGAAATTAAAAGTTCGCGCGCGTTCGGAATTTTCGCGAAAGCCGCCGGAATTTTCGCGGCTTTGAACATTTTTGCCGCCGCCGTAATAAACGCGACGGCAAAATTTTTCCGGCCGGAAATTTTAAATTCCGTTTTTTCATATTTCGACCGGCATCTTTATTCGCCGGCCAAGAAATATCCCGCCGATTATTATCACAAAATCATAACGCAGGTTTTCGACAAAAGCGCCGCCAGTTTTTCTTTTTCGGATTATCGCTTTTTGATTTCGTTTATTTTTGTTTTGGCCGGCTGTATCGTTTTTATCGCCTATAAAAAAGATTACTTGAATTTTGAAAATTTCAAACGGCTGGCGGTCGGCCTCGCGATTTTGAACCTGGTTTTAATCTGGCGGGGATATTACAATTTTACGCCGAAGGAGCTGATAACCAATCCGCCGGACACGATCCAATTTATTAAAAATCAAAAAGATTCTTCGGGTTTCCGTGTTTTCAGATTCTATCCTCCGGAAATGTATCAGCAATTCGGTTTTTACGATGTGAAAAATCCTCTGGATTACGACATTAAAACTTTGGGGATGCAGATAAATCCCTATTGGGTTGACGGTTTCGGCGGCGGCGAACCGTTCAGATCGCAAAGAATTTCCGACGTCCTTGATGCAATAGGTTACGCAACTCCGTCGACTTATTCCAAGCCGGTTTGGATAAAATCGGCGACCTCTTCGCTTGATTTTAAAATCGCCCACTTTTCCTCTCCCCGCAATCTCGCTGTTCTCTCGATGCTTAATATCAAATACGTCTTTTCTTCATTCAAACTTCCTAATTTAAATCTCATCTACCAAACAACCGCCACCGAAAAAAACATCCCCGTCTATATCTGCGAAAACCCCTCCGCTCTCAAAAGAATCTATTTCGCCAAGAATGTGAAGTTTATCGATTCAAACGACGCTCTAAACGAACTGCTCAAAGTCAAAGACTTTAAAGCTCTTACTCTGATAGAATGCCAAAAGAATTGTTTCCAATCCGATTCCCGATCTTCCACCGTTCAAATTCTTGCATTCAAGCCCGAATACGTTAAAATCAAAACCTCCGGCAACGGGGGATGGCTGGTGTATTCCGACGCCAATCTTCCGACCTGGACGGCGTCGATAGACAACCGAATGACGAATATCCATACCGCCAATTATTTATTCAAATCGGTTTATGTTCCGAAGGGGGAGCATATTGTCATTTTCGAGTATCCGGGGCTGGAGGGACAATTCAAATATGCGCTCAAAAATATATTTTAATTTATCGATAGCGTTCCTGTTTACCTTTTCGGCCGCGCTGATTTTTGGGCCGGCTCTTTTCGGCGGCAAAATCATTAACGATTTTTTCGGGCTTGATTTGGCGCACTATAAATTTGCGAGCGATTTCGGCCACAGTGTAATGCAAGGAAATTTTCGGCTTTGGCGCGCGGATTATTTGGGAGGCTTTCCGGTCTGGCTTACTCAAGTCGGATTTTTCAGTCCGCTGGTTTTAATTTTTTATAAATTTTTCAAAGGCTTTGCGGTTTATAACTGGATAATGTTTTTCGATTTTCTGTTCGGCGGGCTGGCAATGTACTGGTTTGCCAGGAATTTGCCGCTTTCGAGCATTTCTTCTTGTCTTGCCGGCATCGCTTATATGCTCAGCCAGAATAATATTTACTGGGGGCCTACCCTGCCTTTTTCGAACGTTTATGTTTTTATTCCCCTGTTTTTTCTGACTATTTTGAAAATCTCAAAAGGCGAAAAATGGTGGCGATTTTTTGGGGGGCTGATTGCCGCTTACGGACTGGCGGCTTGCGAAATTCAAATTGTTTTTTATTCTTTCGTTATCGGGATTTTTTGGGCCGCGTTTCTCGATTGGAACGGCGAACGGAAATTTTTAGGCCGCGCGCTCAAAGGATTTATTTTAATTTCTTTCGCCGGCGCCGTTTTGGCCAGCTTTTGGCTTTTGCCGGTTTTAAACTATCTGAAATTAACCACTCGCGGCGGCGCTTTAAGCTTTGCCGATTTGGCTTATGATTTTATGAGAATTGCGGATCCGTTAAGATTTTTTTATCCGTATATTCAATTGCCGCAATTTACCGGTTTGGCGAGTTTGGGCATCGTGCCGAATTACTATGTCGGCGCGCTGGTTTTTATTCTGGCCGCCGCGTCGATATTTTTGGCTAGAAAAAACAAAATAGTTGCTTTTTGGCTCGCCGTCGCCGCTTTTTCCATTCTTGTTCGCGTTAAATGGACGGGAATTTTCTGGCTTTTGCATTTTTTGCCCGGCTTCAACCGTTTTCGCGGAGTTTTTCATTGGTCGTTTATCGGCTCATTCGCTTTGACGCTTCTTGCGGGATTTGCGCTGGATAATTTGGAAAAAATAAAAGAGTCGCGATACTTCGATAAATTTATTGGCGCGTTAAAAATTTTCGGCTGGGCGAATGTCGTTTTTATCGCCGGTATTTTTTCGGCGTCGCTGTTTCGCGACAAGATTTTAAAAAAAGTTTTTCAATTTTTTGACGCGAAAATTTATTCCGGAAAAAAATTGCCGCTTGAACACTATCACGGCGTCATTTCTTCGGAATTCAACAAGTTTTTAAACGCGTTCAGTTTGGGTAATTATCATTTCCTCGTTTCAATTTCAAGCGTTTTGGCGGCGATTCTTATTTTTGTTTTATACCAAAAAGGGAAAATCAATTTTGATATTTTCAAAAAATCAGCGCTTTTATTCACGATCTTCAATTTGGTTTTAATCTGGCAGGGTTATTACAGTTTTATTCCCCAATCGAAAATAATCGATTATCCGGACACGGTAAAATTTATTAAAAATCAACCCGATAGCGAGCAATATAGATTTTTCAGATTTTATCCGCCGGAATCATATCAGCAATTCGAAGTTTTCGACGTTAAAGATTGGACGGATTACAAATTGAAAACTCTCGAATCGAATATCGGGGTGTATTTCGATATGGATACTTTCGGCGGGGTGGAACCGTTTTTGTCGGCGCGCGCCGCCGATATTTTCGACGAAATCGGATTCGAGCGGCCGACATCGATTTCCGGAAAGCCGTGGCTGATTTCTCCGGTTCTTTCTTTAGACGATAAGATTCAAAAATTCTCCTCCCCCCGCAATCTCGCTATTCTCTCCATGCTTAACGTCAAATATGTTTTTTCTTCGTTCAAACTCCCTAATTTAAATCTCATTTATCAAACAACCGCCACCGAAAAGAATATCCCCGTCTATATCTACGAAAACCCCTCCGCTCTCAAAAGAATCTATTTCGCCAAAAACGTTAAATACGTTAATCCGGAAAACGCGTTGAACGAATTGTTGAAAGTTAAGGATTTCGGTAAGCTGACATTGATTGAAAATCCGAATGACAAGATCCAAATGCCGAATCAAATTTCGAATTCAAAATCCCAAATTCAAATCGAAGAAATGAGATCGGAGTTTGTAAAAATCAAAACCTCCGGCAATGGCGGATGGCTTATATATTCCGACGCCAATCTTCCGACATGGGAAGCGACCGTAGACAATCAAAAAACGAACATTTATACCGCCAATTATTTATTCAAATCGATTTACGTTCCGAAGGGGGAGCATATTGTCATTTTCGATTATCCGGGGCTATTGAAGCAGGATATCGCGGCGGTGAAAAATATCATTTCGGGCCGACGATAAATAATTTTTGCCCTTGAATATCCGTGACGGGGGAGATATTTTTTATGTTTTGAGCGATTAATTCGCGGCGGATTTTTTCGGTATCCGATTTATTTTCGGCGATTATAAACGAATAAAAAGGATATTCGGAACGGCCGCGCAGCCACCGGAAATCCGCCGGCAAATCTTTTGAATCGGCGAAATCGATAACGGGCATTCCGGCATAGTATTCGAAATTGAAAACCGGAAATTGCGATTTCCATTCCGGATTTTTCGGATAAATCCTGAACATTATTTTTTCTTCGTTTGGATAATATCTTTTTATTTCTTTGGAAAAATCGATGACTTGTCGGTTTGGCTTGTTATTCGGCCATTGTTTGGCGTAATCGGAAGTGTCGGAAATCCGGTACAGCCAAATCGCCGCCGCGACTATCGCCAAAACGGCGAACAAAATTTTCTCGCCGGTTTGGTTGGGAATAATTTTCCGTCTGGCCATTTTCCAGACGGCAACCGAGGAAACGCCGATTATAAGTCCCCAAAACGGCGCCGTCAAAACTCCTTGATACGGCCAAAGCCCGGTAACATTGATAAAAAACGGCTGGATAATCGCGGCGGCGGCGAAAATGAAAACGAATCGGAAAAAATTTCGGCTTGATTCCGTTTTCTGCCGCAATTTCCATAAAATTCCGGTTATTGCCGCGCCGCCGGCAAAAGCGACGGCGCTTTTTTTGAAAAAATAAAAAGTTTTTATGCCGGTTAGCGACACAAAAGGCGCGGCAAGTCCGGCGATAAAGTTTTTAAAACTACCTATCGCGCGCTCGGCGTAATACCTATGGAAATCGCCGATCATTCCCTGCCAGCCCAGATACCGCGCATTCTGAAAAATCTGCAAAGCGAATCCCGAAACCGGCGCGGAAGCGAAAAACAGCCACTTTTTCCAAAGGAATTTTTTGGCGATGAAAATGTCGGACAGGACAAGAAAAGCGAAAACGAAAAATGTGGCGTCGTAAGACGAGAGTGAAAGCGCGAAATACGCCGGCCAAATCCAAAGATTATATCGGCGATTTTTCGGATTTTCGGAATCGCGCCGGGAAAGAATGGAGAAATATAAAATCAAAAAGGCAAACAAAATTGTCCACGGCTGTGTCGAAACCGAATCGGCATAGTTCAAAAAAGTGACGGAAAAACCGTAATAAATCGAAGCGATTATCGCGATCGATTTGTTCGTTATTTCTTTTATGAAAAGATAGAAAAACAAGAGTGCCGCCAGTGAAATCCAAAGAGAAAAAATCCTGAAAACCGCGCGATTTTCTATTCCCGATTTGGCGATGAGCGCGTAGGGGATTAAATATCCGGGCGGATAATGAGTGTAATAAAGCCGGCGGTCGCGGGACAGTTCGCCGTTTACGGTTTGGATCGACCGATTCCTGAATTCCGGTTCGTCGAAATAATGGATCAATTTACTATACGGACGCGGCAGGAACAGAAAATAATTTTTGGCGAATCCATCTTTCGCCCAATAACGGCTCGACATCAAAGTTTCCGCCGAGCCGAAGCCCCAGCCGTCCCATCCGTCGGAATTAAGCGCTTTTATTCCCAGATACAGGCCCAAAATCAAGATGATGAATAAAATGATATAATTTTTTTTGATAAAACTCGTCATTGACCGCATGCGTTTAATTTGTTATTACGTTTATCGGGTTCATTGAAAATATAACGTTTAACCGCGATAAAAGAAAGGAGGTGGATTGTAATGAACGGTAATCTGATTTTAGACGGTCACAAATTATTGTGGCACAAGGAAAGGGTCGAGGCATTGTTGGCCGGCGAGCGCGTCGCGCCGATTACCATCGATTGCGCTCTGACAAGGAAATGCACCTATAAGTGCGTCTACTGTTATGGCCAATTGCAGGCCAATGACGAAAAACGGATGACGAAAGACGTTATTTATCGTTTTCTCGACGATGCCGCGGAAATCGGCGTGAAGGCGATCAGTTTTGTAAGTGATGGCGAAAGCACCTGTTCGCCGCATCTTTACGATGCGATTTTAAGGGGCAGGGCGAACGGTTTGGATATGGCGCTCGGCACCAACGGTTATCTTTTGAAAGACGACCGTATCGAAGACATTTTGCCGGCGCTTACGTATTTACGGTTCAATATTTCCGCCGCCGATCCGAAACGCTATGCGGAAATCCACGGTTGCCGTGAATCTTGCTATCAAAAAATCATCGGCACGATAAAAAAATGCGTCGAAATAAAAAAGAAGAATCATCTTACTGTTACGATCGGCTTGCAAATGGTTTTACTTCCTAGATTTGCCGATCAGATAATTCCGCTCGCGAAACTCGGTCAAGTGCTCGGCGTTGATTATCTTGTAATCAAGCATTGTAGCGACGATGAAAATCACGCGCTCGGAATCGACTATGCGAAATATGCCGGCTTGACATACATACTGAAATTTGCAGAAGCACATTCCACTGCAAATTATCTGGTAAAGGCCAAGTGGTCGAAAATTTTAAGCAACGGCAAACGCCGATATTCCAGATGCTACGGTCCGCCGCTTATAACACAATTTTCCGGTTCCGGACTCGTGGCTCCCTGCGGAATGCTTTTCAACGAAAAGTACAAAAAATACCACATCGGCAATATTGCCGAGATGTCTTTTAAGCAAATCTGGAAAAGCGACAGATATTGGGAAGTGATGAGGCTTATCGCATCGGAAAAATTCGATGCGCGAACAATGTGTGGTTCCTTGTGTCTCCAGCACAAGGTAAACGAATATTTATGGGATTTGAAAAACGGCGATGCCGTTTTGGCCGATCCCGGCGGTGAACCGCCGCAGCATATAAATTTTATTTAGTCGAATAATTTTAAAAACCCCGCCATGCGGGGTTTTATTTTGATCGATTTAGTAAATTACAGTATGCTTTATTTAACGTATTTCTATAATTTATCCGAAATAAAATATGTTTGTATTTTCAATTTTTGGTTTAGTTGGGCTTTTTATTATAAATATTTTATTCGGGATGTATTATGGTTTCGGTATAAGACATTATTGGTTTTTTGAATCATTGCATTTTTTGGGCGGCTTTTTTATAGCGATGTTTTTATCGCATTTTACTCATTCGGCGGTTTTAATTTTGGTTGGCTTGGCAATCATAACTTTTCTTTGGGAATTAGCAGAGGATTTAATCGCGAGATTTCGAAAATCAGCGGATTATATCAAAAGAATTTTTAATATCAAAGATATCAATCCGGTATGGCAGGATACGGTATTAGATATTTTTTTAAATTTTCTAGGAGCCGCAATTTTTATTATATTGTTCGGGTAATATAAAAAACAATTATAGTATGTTTTGTCAATATTGATTATTGCTTCCATTTTATTATACACATTATTAAAACAGGCATTGTTCGAACCTTGAAAAATAAATAAAAAATAATAAGGAGGATGAGATGAAAATCCTGATAATCAAAATCGGGCATT
>JAJYIB010000031.1 GCA_021790275.1 bacterium | reverse complement strand
CGTCGTATCGAAAGAAAATAAAAAATAATTATGGTGCAACCGAGAACAATTCTAAAAGTGGCCGACAACACGGGAGCGAAAACTCTGCGGGTGTTTAAGATTTTGGGAGGCACGAGGCGTCGCTATGCCGGAATCGGCGATATCGTGGTGGCATCGGTTCAGGAAGCCGAGCCGAGGAAGACCGTCAAGAAAAAAGAAGTCGTTAAGGCGGTAATCGTCCGCCAGAAAAAAGCGTTGCGCAGAAAAGACGGCAGTTATATCCGGTTTGACGACAATGCCGCCGTCATCGTCGACGGAATGGATCCGAAAGGAACGCGTATTTTCGGGCCGGTGGCGCGGGAATTGCGCGAACGGGGATTTACCAAGTTGATTTCTTTGGCGCCCGAAGTGCTTTAAATAATTAATGTGACCAATCGAGACAAAACTTAATTTCCGCAGCATATGAATATCAAAAAAGGCGACAATATAATAATGATGAGCGGCAAAGACAAGGGCAAGCGGGGCCGGGTTATTAAAGTTCTTCCAAAAGAAGACCGGATTGTCGTTGAAAATATCAATTTGAAAAAGAAGCACCAACGGCCGAAAACCGGCGGCCAAAAGGGCGAAAAAATCGAAGTGCCGCGCGCTTTTCCGGCATCGGCGGCGCAAGTCGTCTGTAAAAGTTGCGGCAAACCGTCGCGTTCCGGCCGGAAAATCTCCGGCGGCAAAAAAATAAGAATCTGTAAAAAATGCGGGGCTGAAATATAAATCTATGTCCGGACTAAAAGAAAATTACGAAAAAAAGATAATACCGTTTTTGAAAAAAGAGCTTGGCGCGAAAAGCGTGATGGCTTTGCCGCGGCTTGAAAAAATCGTCGTCAACATAGGACTTGGCCGAGCGCTTAAAGACGAAAAATTTATGGAAATCGCTTTGCGCGACCTGGCTTTAATCACAGGCCAGAAACTTAAAACGACGCCGGCGAAAAAATCGATAGCGAATTTTAAAATCAGGGAAGGAATGATCGTAGGAGCCGTGGCGACTCTGCGGGGCGCGCGGATGTACGATTTTTTGAGCCGGCTCGTCGATATCGCTCTTCCGAGAAGCCGCGATTTTCGCGGCCTTGATCCGAAATCGATCGATCAATCCGGAAACTTGACAATAGGAATGAAAGAACATATCGTTTTTCCAGAAATAAAAGGCGAAGAAGTCCGCAATATTTTCAGCTTTGAGATAACATTTGTCGTTAAAGCCAAAAATCGGGACGAGGCCGTCGCGCTTTACAAAGCGCTGGGCATTCCGCTGAAAAATAATTCCGAAAAATAATGCCTAAAAAATCTCAAATCGCCAAATCGAAAAGGAAACCGAAGTTCACGACCCGCATCGTGAGGCGATGTTTCCGTTGCGGCCGGAGGCATGGTTATATTCGGGATTTCGGTCTTTGCCGGATTTGTTTCCGCGAATTCGCGAGGCAGGGTGAAATTCCGGGAGTAAAAAAATCATCTTAAAAATATGGATCCCATTTCAGATATGCTGACAAGAATAAGAAACGCGCAGTCGGCCGGACACAAAACGGTCGACGTTCCGCTGTCGAAAATAAAGGCCGAAATTGCCGCTGTTTTGAAGCGCGAAAAATATATCGAAGATTTTAAAAAAATCGGCAAAGGTGTTCAAAAATTCATAGAAATCTCATTGAAAGAGCCTTCGATTATCGGCGAAATGAAAAGAATCAGCAAGCCGGGGCGGCGGGTTTACGTCAAAGCGGCGGATTTGAAGCCGGTAAAAAGCGGTTTCGGAATGATTGTCATTTCCACTCCGAAAGGTCTGATGACGAACAAAGAAGCGCGCAAGGCCAAATTGGGAGGCGAGGCGCTTTTCGAAATCTGGTAAATCGCGGCGTAAAATCGATAACACACAAAATGAGTAAAATCGGCAAAAAACCAATAACGCTTCCGCAAGGAGTTTCCGCCAATGTCGAAAACCGCGCGGTAAAAATAAAAGGCCCGAAAGGCGAGCTGATTTTTAATTTGCCGAGAGAAATCGAATTGAAAATCGAAAACGATCGGATACTGGTGTTGCCGATCGGCAAATCAAAGAAAACGCCGGCTTTGTGGGGAACCGCCAGAGCGGTTATCGCCAATATGGTTCTCGGCGTCGAAAAGGGTTTTGAAAAAAAGCTGGAAATCGAAGGCGTCGGATTCAAAGCGCAGATGCAGGGCAACGATCTTACTCTTAATCTCGGATTTTCGCATCCTGTTTTATTCAAAACGCCGGAAGGCATAAAAATAAGCGTCGAAAAAAATGCCATAACCGTCAGTGGCATATCGCTCGAACTTGTAAGTCAAACGGCCGCCAATATCAGAGCGCTTAAAAAACCCGAGCCGTACAAAGGCAAAGGTATTCGCTACGCCGGAGAAGTTGTCCGCCGCAAAGCCGGAAAGAAAGTGGCGGGATCCGCTTAAAAAATATTATGATCAAACAGGCGAAAAAAATTAAAAGACAGGCGAGGCACCGGAGAGTGCGGGCCAAAATAAAAGGAACGGCGAACAGGCCGAGAATTTCCGTTTTTAAATCGAACAAGCATATTTACGCCCAGCTTATCGACGATGAAAAAGACATCACGATTGCGGCGGTTTCGGAAGGAAAAAATCTTAAATCGGCTTACGAAGTCGGCAAGGCGCTGGCGAAAAAAGCGGCGGAAAAAGGGTTGAAAGAGGCGGTGTTCGATCGCGGCGGCTACAAATTCCACGGGGCGGTGGCGGAATTGGCTAAAGGCGCCAAAGAGGGCGGGCTTAAATTTTAATTCGATATGATTCCAAAAAGAAATCAAAACATCAAAAGAGGAGGCAAGAGAGAAAAATCGGAATTCGATCAGAAAGTTTTGGATATCCGAAGGGTTACCCGCGTTGTGGCGGGCGGCAAAAGATTTCGTTTTCGCGCGACTATCGTTTTGGGCGACCGGAAGGGGCGGGTGGGTGTCGGCATAGCCAAAGGCACCGATACGACGGAAGCGATTGATAAAGCCGCGAGAAACGCGAAAAAGAACCTTGTTTCGGTTCCAATTAAAAACGGCACCATCCCGCACGCCGTTATCGGCAAGTTTTCGAGCGCCGTCGTATTGCTAAGACCGGCGGCCGAAGGTCGGGGCATCGTCGCCGGCGGACCGGTTCGCGCGGTGGCCGGTTTGGCGGGTATCCGCGACATTACGTCGAAAATTCTAGGGACAACGACGAATAAATTAAACAACGCTCGGGCGGCGGCAGAGGCGCTGAAAAAACTGAAATCCAAAAATCTCAAAACGGAACCCGGCGGTCCGAAGCCCGAATCGGAATAATTTTTCAATTTTTGATATTTGATTTTGAAATAAAAAAATATGCAGTTTCATCAAATAAAATCACAAAGCAGATTCAAGAAATCAAAACGGGTGGCTCGCGGAGGAAAACGCGGCGGCTATTCCGGCCGGGGAATTAAAGGCCAGAAATCCCGCGCCGGGGCGAAAATCCGGCCGGCGGCTCGGGATTTGTTCACCAAATTTCCCAAAGCCCGCGGCCGCGCCAAGCATTCTTTCAAAAGCCGAATGATCAAGCCGGCGATTCTTAATCTTTCGGTGATAGAAAAAAATTTCAAGAACGGAGAAATCGTCAATCCGGACATTCTTTTCGGCAAAGGCCTTGTCGGCCGTCCGAAAAAAGGCCATTTGAAAGTTAAAATTTTGGGCGACGGCGAAATTTCTAAAAAATTGTCTTTTCAAAAAGTTTTACTTTCAAATTCGGCGCGCGCTAAAATAGAAAAAGCGGGCGGAAGCGCAAAATAATGTTTGAAAAAGTCGTTCAAATTTTCAAAATAAAAGATTTGAGAAACCGGATTTTTTTCGTTCTGGCGCTTTTGGCCGTGTTTCGGCTGATGGCGGTGATTCCGGTCCCCGGCGTCGACATCGTAAGATTAAAGTCCTTTTTCGAAGGCAACCAGCTTTTCGGATTGCTTAACATATTTTCGGGCGGCGCGCTGTCGAATCTTTCCATCGTGATGCTCGGAGTGGGGCCGTATATCACCGCTTCGATCATTATGCAGCTTTTGACGATGCTGGTTCCGGCTTTAAAAGAGCTTTACAACGAAGAAGGCGAAGCCGGCCGTCAGAAATTCAACCAATACACCCGCTATCTGGCGGTTCCTCTGGCGATTTTACAGGGATTCAGCTTGCTCATTCTGCTTAAAAATCAGCAGATTATCGCCGCGCCGAACGCGCTGGTTTTTGTAGCGTCGGTTTTGACCGTTACCGCCGGTTCGATGTTTCTGATGTGGCTCGGCGAGCTTATCACCGAAAAAAATGTCGGCAACGGTATTTCACTTTTGATTTTCGCCGGCATCATCGCCCGTTTGCCGGTCGATATAAAACAAATTTTATTGACTTACGATCCGTCGCAGATTCCGACTTATCTGGCGTTTCTTATCGTCGCCATTATCGTTGTCGCCGCCGTGGTAATAATCACCGAAGGAGAAAGGGAGATACCGGTGGCTTACGCCAAGCGGGTGAGAGGCAATCGTGTTTACGGCGGCACTACCGCGCATCTGCCTTTGAGAGTCAACCAGGCCGGCGTCATTCCGATTATTTTCGCTCTTTCGATTTTGCTTTTCCCGATGCTGATCGCACAGGTGCTGGGCAATTCTCATATCGTTTGGCTCGCGCATCTCGCGCTCGCCGCCGCTTCGTTTTTGAAAAATCAATTCGTTTACGGCGCGATTTATTTCTTTCTCGTTATCATATTCACTTATTTTTACACCGCCGTTACTTTCGATCCCGATCAGATTTCGCAAAATCTGCAAAGGCAGGGCGGTTTTATCCCGGGTATCAGGCCGGGCAATTCCACCGCCGAATATATCAAGCATATTTTGAATCGCGTGGTTTTAATCGGCGCCATTTTTTTGGGCGTTATCGCGATTTTACCGATTATCGTTCAGTATTTTACCGGCATTGCCACGCTGACTATCGGCGGCACCGCGCTTTTAATCGTCGTTTCGGTTGTTTTGGAAAGTTTGAAAGCGATCGATTCGCAGTTAACGATGCGCGAATATGAAGGATTTTAAAATCGCCGTTGTCATTTTGGGGCGGCCCGGTTCGGGCAAAGACACGCAGGCGGATCTTCTGGCGAAAAAATTCGGATTGATTCACATTATTTCGAGCCGTTTGATCGAACGCGCTTTGAAATCCCGCGCGAAAGGAATAAAACTCGAAGGTAAAGTCTATAATCTCGCGCGAGAGCGCCGGTTGCAGGAGAGCGGTTTGTTGAATACGCCGGCGTTTGTTTCGTCGCTGGTGAAATCGGAAATAAAGGCCGCGGCCGCGCGCGGCCGCGGCCTTGTGATGAGCGGCTCGCCGAGAACGCTTGCGGAATATAAAGCGGAATGGCCGCTTCTAGAAAAATTATACCGCAAATGTTCCTCTGGACCAAATTCTCGTTCCATTAGCTAACGGCGGCACTCTTGTGAAACCCAATTCTTCCGCGGGGTTTGTAATCCAATTGACGCCAACGGTTTTGGCCGC
>JAJYIB010000004.1 GCA_021790275.1 bacterium | reverse complement strand
CGTTCCCAACGATTACTTCGATTTGATAAGAGATCTCGGCGGCGATTTGGTCGAAGAAGTGAAACTTCTGGACAGATATTCCGATGCCAAAAAATTCGGCCCGGGAAAAGTCAGCTATACCTACCGCATCGTTTATCGGAGCAGCGACAGAACGCTGTTGTCGGAAGAAGTCGATAAGATTCAGGACAAAATTTACGGTCGGACGGCCGAGCAGTTTAACGCCGCAATCAGATGAAATTATCAATTTACAATTTTCAATTTTCATTGAATTTTCAATAAACCAATTTTCAATTTTCAAAAATTGAATAAAAATTTCTGTTTGAAAATTGTAAATTATTAAATCATGACAAAAAAACAATCGATGAAAACTAAAAATAATGAACTAAAACCAAAAGCGGCGGCGCAATCCGGCTATACCGCCAAAGATATTTATGTTTTGGAAGGTTTGGAGCCGGTGCGCAAGCGGCCGGGAATGTATATCGGTTCGACCGGTGCCGACGGTTTGCATCATTTGATTTGGGAAGTTTTCGACAATTCGCTCGACGAGGCGATGGCCGGCTACGCGAAAAATATCGAAGTCGTTTTATTGCCGGACAATTACGTAAAAATCACCGATGACGGGCGGGGCATTCCGGTCGAAACCCACAAGCAAACGAAAAAGTCGGCGTTGGAAACCGTTTTGACGACGCTTCACGCGGGCGGCAAATTCGGCGGCGAATCGTATAAAATATCCGGCGGCTTGCACGGTGTCGGCGTTTCGGTGGTGAATGCTTTGTCGATAAAATTACGGGCCGATGTCTGCCGCGACGGCGCGATTTGGACGCAGGAATACGAACGCGGCAAGCCGGAAAATAAAATAAAAAAAACCGGCGCCTGCAAAAAAACCGGCACGTCGATCACTTTCAAGCCCGATCGCGATATTTTCAATATTTTCAAAGAAGGCGACAGATGGTTCGATTCCAAAAAAATTCTTGACCATCTTCGCGAGCAGGCGTATCTGACGAAAGGCGTTAGAATCGCTTTTAGCGACGAAAGGGAGAAAGAATCTTCTTCCTACACTTTTTATTTTGAAGGCGGCCTGATTTCGTTCGTCCGCTTTTTGAATCGCGACGAAAAGCCGATTCAAAACAATATTTTCTATACCGAAAAAACCCATAACGATATAATCGTCGAAGCGGCTTTCCAGTATACGGAAGACGTTCAGCCGGAAGAATTAAGTTTCGCCAACAACATCCACACGGGCGAAGGCGGGATGCACGCCACCGGTTTTCGAACCGCGCTCACCAGAACTTTAAACGACTACGCGCGCCAAAACGGCTATGTAAAAGAATCGGAAGAAAATCTGACGGGCGACGATGTGCGCGAAGGACTGACGGTTGTCATAAGCGTTAAACTGCGCGAACCGCAGTTTGAAGGACAGACGAAGGCCAAACTCGGCAATCCCGAAGCGAGAACGGCTACGGAAGCGGTTATCGGAGAAACGCTTGGCGAATGGCTTGAAAAAAATCCGGCCGACGCGAGAAAAATTCTGGAAAAAACGATTCTCGCCGCCAAAGCGCGGAAAGCGGCCAAAGCCGCCCGGGAAACGGTTTTAAGAAAAGGTATTCTTGAAGGGCTGGCTTTGCCCGGAAAACTGGCCGACTGTTCGAGCAAAGATCCGTCCGAATCGGAATTGTTCATCGTCGAAGGCGACAGCGCCGGCGGAAGCGCGAAGCAGGGCCGCGACCGGAAATTCCAGGCGATTTTGCCTTTGCGCGGCAAGATTTTGAATGTCGAAAAAGCGCGCATCGACAAAATTTTGGCTTTCAAAGAAATTCGCGCGCTGGTTATCGCGCTCGGCACGGCTATTGCCGATGAATTCGATCTTTCTAAGCTTCGCTACAACAGAATCGTCATAATGACCGATGCCGACGTCGACGGCGCGCATATCCGCACCCTGCTTCTGACTTTGTTTTTCCGGTATTTTCCGGAGCTGGTTAATAACGGCCACATCTACATCGCCCAGCCGCCGCTTTACAAAATTTCAAGCGGCAAGAAAGCGGAATACGCTTACGCCGAAGAAGACAAATCGGAAATTCTCGAAGCATTCAAAAAAGACAAAATGTCGAATCCTTCGGTCCAGCGGTATAAAGGTCTTGGCGAAATGAATCCCGATCAATTGTGGGAAACGACGATGGATCCCGCGAACCGCTCGATGAAACAGGTAACGGTCGAGGACGCCGACAAGGCCGACAAAATTTTCGATATTCTGATGGGCGACGAAGTGGCGCCCCGCAAGCGGTTTATCCAGACTCACGCCAAAACCGTTAAAAATCTCGATATTTGACAGAAAAGCCGCATTTTTGTAATATGGGTTGAAAGCCCTCGGGCTTTTTAAAAATGGCGAAAATTTATGATGGAAAAGTTAAAGCGATATTTTAAGGATGTGAAAATCGAAATGGCGAAAGTAAAGTGGCCGACAAAAAGCCAGTCGATTAATTACACTTTGGCCGTTATCGGAGTTTCAATCGCGACGGCGGCGTTTTTGGGCGCTTTGGACTATTTTTTCAGCGGCGGTCTGAATTTTTTTCTTTTTAAATAATTATGGCGAAACAGCAGTCAAAAGGCAGGCATTGGTATGTGCTTCACACTTATTCCGGATATGAAGACGCGGTGGCGCGCAGTTTGAAGCAGAGAGTGGAATCGCTTGACGCCAGCGACAAGATTTTCAATGTCTTGGTTCCGAAGGAAAAAAGAATAAAAATCAAAAACGGCAAGCGGCGCGCGATCGAAGAAAAAATTTATCCGGGCTATGTTTTGGTCGAAATGATCGTTACCGACGATTCGTGGTATATCGTGCGCAACACGCCGAACGTTACCGGATTCATCGGTTCGGGAACGACTCCGATTCCGGTTTCGGAAGCGGAAATGAAGGATTTGGAAAGAAGAATGGGCGGCGGCGAATCGAAATACAAGATAGAATTTTCGGTCGGCGATCCGGTTAAAATCATCGACGGTCCGTTCAAGGATTTCGACGGCAAAGTCAGCGAAGTCGATGAAGAACGCGGCAAAGTCAAAGTTTTGATTTCGATGTTCGGCCGCGAAACGGCGGTGGAGCTTGATTCTTTGCAGATTAAGAAATTATAAAAATTTATGGCGAAAAAAATAAAAACGATTGTAAAAATACAGATTCCTGCCGGCGCGGCGACAGCCCAGCCGCCGGTCGGCACGGCTCTCGGTCCGCATGGCATCAATCTCGGTGAATTCGTCAGCCGTTTTAATTCGGCCACCAAAGAAATGGCCGGCGATATCATTCCGGTGGAAGTGACGATTTTTGAAGATCGGACTTACGAAATGAAATTCAAAACTTCTCCGGCGGCATCGCTTTTGAAAAAGGCGGCCGGCATCGAAAAGGGAAGCGGCAATCCGAAAAAGCAGAAAGTAGGCAAGGTGACGATGGCGCAGGTGCGGGAAATCGCCGAAAAGAAAATGGAAGATTTGAACGCCAACGACATCGAAGCGGCGGAAAAAATAATTATGGGCGCCGCCCGAAGTATGGGTGTTGAAGTGATAAAGTGATTTATAAAAACGCCCCCGCTTTACGGGGGCGTTTTTATATTTGAAATATTGTGGTATCTTTAAAATTGAAATTGCTTATGAACAATATCGAGGTTGAAGTAAGGGCTTTGATTTCTAAAATAGAATTCAATCGCCTTAAAAAATTTTTCTATGAAAACGGCAAATTTTTAAATCATCATAAAGATGCAACGCTTTATTTTGATAAAGATGGCCGGATTCGTTTAAGAAAAGAAAAGGATAGAACTTATTTTGTTTGCAAGAGCGGCAAAATTCATGACAAGCATCGCGAGGAAATGGAAATTGAAATTAAAAAATCCGACTATCTTTCGGCGCAAAAACTACTTAAAATGCTCGATAAACCGGTTGAAGTTAAGTGGCAAAGAGAACGTTTTGTTTGGCTTTTTCAAGGTGTAAAAGCTTATCTTGATAATACCAAGGGTTACGGTATGATTTTCGAGCTTGAAGCGATAACTTCTCCGAAAAATCAAGACGACGCTTACCAAAAAATGCTTAAAGTATTTCATGAATTGGATATAAAGCCGACGCCTAAAGAAAAAATTCAAAAACATTATCAACAATATCTTAAAAATTGGAAAAAATTGATAAAATGAACTACGAACCAGTAATCGGCCTGGAAATACACGCGGAACTCAAAACAAAATCGAAAATGTTTTGCGCGTGCAAAAACGATCCCGACGAGCGCGATCCGAATGTTAATATCTGTCCTGTTTGCACCGGCCAGCCGGGAACATTGCCGGCGATAAACGAAGCGGCGGTTAATCATGTCGTGCGCGTCGGCTTGGCGCTGGGAAGCGAAATCGGCCGGCTGACGAAATGGGACAGGAAAAATTATTTTTATCCCGATCTTCCTAAGGGCTATCAGATTTCCCAATTCGACAAGCCGATTTGTCTGGGCGGAGAATTGGCTCTGCTCGATTCCGGCAGAAAAATCAAAATAAGGCGCGTTCATCTCGAAGAAGATACCGGCCGACTGGCGCATTTCGGTCATATCGGTCATTCTTTGATTGATTTAAATCGCGCCGGCATGCCGCTGATGGAGCTCGTTACCGAACCGGATTTGAAATCGGGTGAAGAAGCGAGCGGTTTTGCCAAAGAATTGCGGCTCATATTGAAATATCTCGGAGTTTCCGATGCCGAAATGGAGCACGGCCAGATGAGGGTCGAAGCGAATTTATCGCTTAAAAAGCCGGACGGCGGACTCGGCGTGAAAGTCGAAGTAAAAAATCTCAATTCTTTCAAGACGGTGCGCGACGCGATCGATTTTGAAATCGGAAGACAGACGAAAATTTTGGACGAAGGAAAAAAAGTCGTTCAGGAAACGCGCGGCTGGAACGAATCAAAAGGGGAAACGGTTTCCCAAAGAATCAAAGAAGAGTCGCACGATTATCGGTACTTTCCCGAACCGGATTTGCCGCCTTTGGAAATCGATTCCGTTTTGGTCGAAAAATTCAAAGCCGATTTGCCGGAATTGCCGGCCGATAAAAGAAAAAGATTTAAAACCGAATACGGTCTTGCCGTCGCACAGGCGGATATTTTGGCCGCCGATGCAAAACTGGCCGATTTTTTCGAAGAGGCGGTGAGCGAATCGGAAGATGCGATGGAAGATGTCGGCGCCGCGCCGTCAAAAAAAGAAAAATCGGCGCTAGCGACACTCGCCGCCAATTATGTTTTAGGCGATTTTCTCAGCCTTTTAAACGAAGCGTCGGCTTCGGCCGATGACACGCGAATAACCGCTGAAAATTTCGGCGAGCTTATGGCGCTTGTTCATCAAAATCAAATTACCTCTACTGCCGCCAAAGAAATTTTAAAAGAAATGTGGGCAACCGGAGAAAATCCGTCGCGAATAGTTGAAGAAAAAAATCTCAGCAAAATCGACGACGCCGGCATTATCGAAAAAGTCATCGAAAAAGTTATCACAGCCAATCAAAAAGCAGTGGAGGATTATAAAAACGGCAAAGAAGCGTCCCTGCAATTTCTGGTCGGCGTGGCGATGAAAGAACTGAAAGGAGCGGCTGAAGCAAAAACCGTTGCCGATGCGCTGAAAAAGTTTTTAAAGTAAGAAATTCTTTATCAATTTTTCCGCCTGTTTAACGTTTTTTATCCAGCGGATTTTTTTGTCTTTTTTAAACCAGGTCATCTGGCGTTTGGCGTATTGTTCTATTTCGCGCCGCAGTTTTTCAACCATTTCGCCATAGGATAATTTGTTTTGGAGATAGTAGGCGATATAGCGATATTCGAGGCCGAAATCTTCGAGTCGCTTCCAGCTTAATCCCGATTTTTTGAGATTAATGACTTCTTTGACCATTCCCTTTTTCAGTCTTTCCAAAAGCCGTTTTTTTATAAGCGATTTTAGCTCTTTGCCGCCGCGGCGAATGCCGATTTCCAGCGTTTTATATTTCGGTTCGGATTTAAGCGCCGGAATTTGTTTACCGGATTTTATGACGATCTCCAAAGAGCGAATAAGCCGGCGGCGATTGTTTCTGTCTATGTTTTTTGCCCGTCGCGGGTCGAGTTTTTTAAGCCGCGCGAACAATTTTTCCGTCGTTTCCTTTTCCAGTTTCGCTCTCAATGCGGCGTCGGGTTTTATTTCGGGAATGGCGATGCCTTCGGTAATGGTCTGGATGTAAAACCCCGTGCCGCCGCAAATAATCGGAATTTTTTTCCGTGCGATTATTTTTTTAATTTCTTTTTCCGCCAGCCGTTTGAATTGCGCGGCCGTGAATTGTTTTTTCGGACTGGCGACATCCAAAAGGTGGTGAGGGATTCCGGTCATTTCTTTTTTGGTCGCCTTGCCCGAACCGATATCCATTCCTTTGTATACCTGGCGCGAGTCGGCCGAAATAACCTCGCCGCCGATTTTTTTGGCGATTTTCACGGCCAGCGAAGTCTTGCCCGATGCCGTCGGCCCGACTACGGCGATAATCATCGGTTTTGGTTTTTCAGATTTTATTTTCAATTTCTTTTTTGATTTTCTCTATGGCGGCTGAAAGTTTTAGAGCTCCAAGATCGCCTTCGCCGCGCCGGCGGACCGCTACCGAACGGCTTTCTTCTTCTTTTTTTCCGACTACCAAAATATAGGGGATTTTTTCGAGTTCGGCGTTTCGGATTTTTTTGCCGACGGTTTCGTCGGCGTTGTCGATTTCGACGCGAATTCCGTTTTGCGAAAATTCCGAGCGGATTTTTTCGCCGTAATCTTCGACTTGCTCGCCAACGGTTAAAATTCTTGCTTGTATCGGCGAAAGCCAAACCGGAAAAGCGCCCTGATAATTTTCAACCAAAATCCCGATAAACCTTTCGAAAGATCCGAAAACGGCGCGATGAATCACCACCGGCCTTTCTTTTTTTCCTTCCGCGTTGGCAAAGCTCAAATTGAATCTTTCGGCCAGATTAAAATCGACCTGTATGGTGCCGAGCTGCCATGAGCGGCCGAGCGCATCTTTGACGTGCACTTCGATTTTCGGCCCGTAAAAAGCGCCTTCTTTCGGCTGAAGCTCGTATTTTATTTTATTTTTTTCCAACGCCTGCGCCAGCGCGCCTTCGGCTTTTTCCCATAATTTTTTATCGCCCATGGCTTTGTCGGGTCTGGTGGCGAGATAGTAGGCGGTTTCAAGCTTTTTAAATTTTGCGTAGAAATTTTTGATTAAATTTATAAGTCTATCTATTTCTTCGAATAATTGGTCGACACTAACATAAATGTGGGCATCATCCATCGTAATTTGACGCACTCTAAAAAGGCTGTTCAAAACGCCGGAAAGTTCCTTGCGATGCAGCCGGCCGATTTCGGAAAATCTCAAAGGCAGATCGCGCCAGCTTCTGGTTTTGGTCGCGTAAACGATGGCGCTTTCGGGACAGTTCATCGGCTTTAAGAAGAAAGTCTGATCGTCGACTTTCAGCGAAAACATCAGGTCTTTGTAAAATTCGTAGTGGCCGGATTTTTCGAAAAGATCTTTTCTTACCAGAATCGGCGTGGAAATTTCCCGGTAATCCTGTTTTTCGAGCGCTTCGCGGATGGCTTTTTCGAGCTCTTTGAAAATAACCATACCTTTCGGATGCCAAAAAGCGGCGCCCGGCGATACTTCATGGAAAGAATATAAATCCAGCTGGGTTCCGAGTTCCTGATGGCTTAACAATTTGCTCATTTTTTTGATTATTTTTTAAATTATAAATTCTTTGGCGCTGTCGCAGATGATGCTTAAAACGCCGTTGCGGTCGGAAACTTTTCCCTGCACCAAAATAATATTGTCTTCTCGCCAGATGTCGGGATTTTTTTCAAGCACGTCGGGAAACACCACCACTTCTATTTTATTAGCCCAATCTTCGATTTTTGTAAATAGCATCAGGCGTCCGTTTTTGGCGACATGCTTTTTAATTTCGGAAATCATTCCGCCGATCGACGTTTTTCTTCCGACCAGATCGGATTTTATTTTTTTTATCGTCAGCGAATTTTTTTCCATTATACCGCGGTAATCGTTTATCGGGTGTTCGGAAATATAAAGGCCGAGCAGTTCTTTCTCCCAGGCGAGTTTTTCTTTTTTCGCCGCCGGTTCGGTGTTTTTTAATTTCAGCGGAGCGGCGGTCGAATAAGACGCGAACAGGCCGTTTTGCGGCGCCGCGCCGCTTTTGTGGAAGTCCCGCAGATACCGCAAAAGTTCTTCGATATTGACGTTTAAAAATCTTCTTTCGCCGAAGCAATCGAGCGCGCCGCATTTTATCAGCGCTTCGAGCGATTTTTTGTTCATATCGGCCGGCGGAATTCTTTCGAGGAAATTTTGCAAATCGGCAAACGGCCCGCTTCTTTTCTTTTCGGCGATAATGCTTGAAACGGCGTTGCCGCCGAGATTTTTTATCGCCCAAAGTCCGAAACGGATTTTTGCCCCGCTTGGCGAAGCTTGCGGGACGCCGCCGGAATTTATAAGAGTGAAATCTTCCATACTTTCATTCGCGTCCGGCGGTAAAATGTCTATTCCTCTTTTTTTCGCTTCGGCGATAATCACCGCCACCCGTTCCAAGTCGAAGCTTTCGGCGTTGAGAAGCGCGGTGATGAATTCGCCGGTGTGATTGGCTTTGAGCCAGGCCGTTTGGTAGGCGATTATGGCGTAACAGGCGGCATGCGACCGGTTGAAGCCGTATTGCGCGAACGGTTCGACGTATTGCCAGATTCGTTCCGCGATTTGCCGCGGGATGCCGTTTATGATCATTCCGCCGATAAGTTTTTCCGACTGTTCATCCAAAAGCTTTTTAATTTTTTTACCGACGGCTTTCCGCAGAACGTCGGCTTCGGCCAGCGTGAATCCGCCGAGCTGATTGGCGATTTGCATCAGCTGTTCCTGATACACGGCGATCCCATAAGTGTTTTTCAAAATCGGCTCGAGTTTCGGATGAAGGTAAGAAACTTTTTCCCAGCCGTGTTTTCTGGCGATGTAATTGGGAATAAATTCCATCGGACCTGGCCGGAAAAGTGCCACCATGGCGATAATATCTTCAATGTTGGTGGGTTTTAATTCTTTCAAATAGCGCCGCATGCCGGAAGATTCCAGCTGGAATACGCCGGTGGTGTCGGCGCGGCGCAAAATGTCGAAAACTTTTTCGTCATCGAGCGGAATGTCGTAAATATCGATTTTTTTGCCGTGATTTTTTTCTATAAGCTGCAGCGTTTTTTCGATGACGGTGAGGTTGCGAAGTCCGAGCACGTCCATTTTTAAAAGTCCCAACGCTTCGACCGACCGCATCTCATATTGCGTAACCAGCGCCTGTTCTTCACCTTTTTTGCCGCCTGATTTCACTGCCCATTGGAGAGGCATATATTCAACGATCGGATTTTTGGTGATAACCACGCCGCAGGCGTGGGTCGAAGCATGCCGCGCCACTTTTTCCAACTTTTGCGCGGTTTGCACCAGTTGCCGCGCCTGCAAATCGGTGTCGACGGCTTGTTTTAATTCGGCAACTGTGTCCAGGGCTTTTTTCAGGGTAACGCCCGGCCCGAACGGCACCATTTTGGCGATGGCATCGCAAAAACCGTAACCGAAACCGAGTGCGCGGCCGGCATCGCGGATGGCGGCGCGGGCGGCCATCGTTCCGAAAGTGATGATTTGCGCCACGCGCTCTCGGCCGTATTTTCCGGCGATATATTCCAAAACTTCGCCGCGGCGGTGGTCGGCAAAATCGAGATCGATGTCGGGCGGGGCGATGCGATCGGGATTGAGAAACCTTTCGAACAGCAAATTGTATCGGAGCGGATCGATGTTGGTGATGCCGACAAGATAAGAAATCAACGAACCGGCGGCGGAGCCGCGCCCGGGACCGACGGCGATACCTTGTTTTTTCGCCCAATTCACGATATCCCAGACGATTAAAATATAAGAAGCGAAGCCGATTTTTTTAATGACGCCGATTTCGAAATTAAAGCGGTTTTTAAGATCTTCGCTCGCTTCGGCGAGCGAAACGCCGAATCTGGTTTTCAATCCTTCAAGTGCCAGATTTTCGAGATAATTTTCGGCGGTTTCTCCGGCCGACAGTTCAAATCGGGGAAAGTGCAGTTTCCCGAATTCGAATTCAAACTCGACCGCCTCGGCGATTTTTCCGGTATTTTCCGCCGCTTCCGGAGCGTCTTTAAAAATTTCCGCCATTTCTTCCGGCGATTTAAGCGACAGATCGAATCCTTTCATCGACAATCGGTTCGGGTCGGAAATTTTATTACCCGTGCCGATAGCCAAAAGCACGTCGTGATAATCTTCGTCTTCTTTCAATAAATAATGGACATCGTTGGTGGCCGCCAGAGGGATGTCGAGATTTTTCGCCAGTTTAATCGTTTCGGAAAAAAGTTTGCCGTTTTTGGATTTCAAAAAATGCGGCTGGATTTCGATGTAAAAATTTTCTTTGCCGAAAATTTCCCGCAATTCTTTCGCGATCGTTTCGGCTTTTTCAATACTGTCGGTTGCAAGCGACTGTGCCAATTCCGACTGGAAACAGCCGGAAAGGCAAATTAATCCTTCGGAATGCCGGCGCAGAAGATTTTTATCTATCCTCGGTTTGTAATAAAAGCCCTTTAAATGCGATTCGGTAATAAGTTTTACAAGATTTTGATAGCCGGTTTGGTTTTTGACGAGAATCGTAAGATGATAGCGTTTGTTGTCGGAACCCGGAATTTTTTCCGCCATATCGCCGGCGGTCATATAAAATTCGCAGCCGATAATCGGCTTGATGCCGGCTTTCTTGGCTTTTTGGAAAAATTCCACCGCGCCGTAAAGAACGCCGTGATCGGTAATTGCCAGCGCTTCGATTCCCAACTCTTTGGCGCGGGCGATTAAGTCGTCGATTTTCGCCAGTCCGTCAAGCAGACTGTAATGCGAATGCACGTGAAGATGGGCGAATTTCATAAAATTAAAACCCGAAAATTTATTTTATATTATCACCGCGGGATTTTATTGTAAAAATTTTTTATCCGGCGATTTTCTTGACGGCCGCGCTGGTCGGATAATACTATGTTAAAATCAAAAGGATCTTTGAAAATATAAAGGAGGATTGAAAATAATTCCGCCCCCGCATCTCGGGCGGTTTTTATTTGCCAGGATATTTTTTCCGTGTTAGCATCGGGTTGTTGTTCAGTGTCGGCAAATTCGGTTTAATTTTATTTTTCCATTTAAATTTTATGGGTGGCGTACAGCCGAAAAGACATACTAAAAGCAAAAGGAACCGGAGACGGTCTCATTTGGCTTTGAAAAAGACATTCTTGTCGGTTTGCACAAAGTGCGGCCGAGCCGTTTTGCCGCATCGAATTTGCGAGTATTGCGGATTTTACGACGGCCGGGAAATCGTCGATGTGGCGGCGCGGCTGACCAAAAAAGAAAAGAAAAAGCGCGAACGGGAAGAAGCGGCGGCGCATGAAGCTCGCGCCGGCCATCGGCACAGCGGCGAAGCGACTCCGGAATTGAATCCCGAAGAACTGTCTAAAAAATAATGAGTTTTTTAAAGAAACCGATTTTTATTGCCGCGGCGATTATCTTTATAATCATCGTCGGCTATCTTTATTTTAAAGGCGGCAAAAAAACGGGACCGGAATTTTCGGCGGCCGAAAAAGGCGACATTTCCGAAGTCGTCAGCGTTACCGGCCGGGTGGAGGCGGTGAAAAGCGTTGATTTGGCTTTTGAAAAAATCGGCAAAATAAATGCCGTTAAGGCCGACGTCGGAAATTACGTCAATGCGGGGGATTTGTTGGTTTCGCTTGACACTTCCGAATTGGAATCCCAGCTTGCCAAGGCCAATGCCGATTTGGAAACTCAAAAAGCGGATCTCGACAAAGCTCGAATCGATTTGAATAACGATTATTCGAAAGTCGTCAATATTTTAAATGACGGCTACACCAAAGCCGACGATGCGGTTCGCAATCAACCGGATGCGATGTTTATCAATGCCGAAACCGACAATCCCCAGCTTACTTTTACAAGTAACGACGGTCAGGCGGCGACCGATGCCCGCAACGGCCGGCTTGCTTCGCGCACGAATCTTTTGAATTGGAAATCCGAAATCGATAATTTAGATTCAACTTCGCAACCGGCCCTTTACGATTCTCTTTCGAAATCACAGGATCATCTTTCGGTCTTTAGAAATTTTTTGATCAGATTGATGGACACACTTAATCGGGCGAACAGCCTGACGGTTGCGACTATCGGAACTTATAAAACTTCGATAATAACCGCTCGCGGCGAAATCGACACCGCCGCTTCCAATATTACTAATCAAATTCAGGCGATAAATGCCCAAAAAGCTGTTGTCGCTTCCGACGAAGCGTCGATAGAATCTTACAAAGCGAACATTCAGAATATAAAAGCGCAAATCGGCGAGATGTTTCTTTACGCTCCCATCAGCGGAATCGTCAGCAGGCAGGATGCCAAAACTGGCGAGATCGCGGCCGCGAACACCGATCTGGTTTCCATTATTTCGGCGGGCCAGTTTAAAATCGAATCGGATGTTCCGGAGACCGATATCGCCAAGATAAAAGTCGGCAGTTCTGCGAACATAACTCTCGACGCTTACGGCGGCGGCGTGGTTTTCAAAGCGACGGTCGCGAAAATCGATCCGGCCGCCGTGATCATCGAAGGCGTTTCCACTTATAAAACAACTCTTTATTTCACCGAAGCCGACGGTCGGGTAAAACCCGGCCTGACGGGCAACGTCGATATTCTTTCCGCGAAGCATTCCGATGCGATCATAATTCCCGCGCGGCTTGTGGCGGCGCAGAGCGACGGAAAATACGTTTTGGTTTTAAAAAACGGCGGCCAGACGGAAAAGGTTAAAATTCAAACCGGTCTTCGCGATCAAAACGGCAATGTGGAAATCGTCAGCGGCTTGAAAGAAGGCGACAAAGTCGTCCCGCTTCCGAACGAATAAAATTATGCCTTTAATCGAGATAAAAAATCTCGGCAAAACATATTATGACGAAGCAACGACCACGGCGCTCACAAGCGTCAGTTTTAATGTCGACAAAGGAGAATTTATGGCGATTATGGGCCCGTCGGGTTCGGGCAAATCGACTCTGCTTCACATTCTCGGACTTTTGGACAAGCCGACATCCGGCGAATATTTATTCGGCGGCAGAAACGTCGGCGAATATTCCGGCGGCGAAATCGCCGAATTTCGCAACAAAAAAATTGGCTTTATTTTTCAAATGTTCAATCTTTTGCGCCGGACAACTGTTTTGGAAAACGTAAAATTACCTCTGTTGTATTCGGCCGTCGACAGGCGATATTGGGACGATATGGCGAAGCGGGCGATAGAATCGGTCGGTCTTGGACAACGAATCAATCACGAACCGGCCCAGCTTTCCGGCGGCGAACAGCAAAGAGTGGCCATCGCCCGCGCGATTATCAATAATCCGGAAGTGATTTTTGCCGACGAACCGACGGGCAATCTCGATTCTAAATCCGGCGGCCAGGTGATGTCGATTATTGATTCGCTTCATGCCGAAGGCCGCACCATCATTCTTATCACCCATGAAACTTATACCGCCGAATACGCGCAAAGAATCATTCGGTTGAAGGACGGCGAGATAGAGAGCGATGAAAAAGTGAAAAGTCGGCGGCATGCGGACGGCCACGAATTTTTTAAATAAATAACCAAATCAATGCAATTTCGCGACAGCTTTAAAACGGCGATCCTGGGGCTTAAAGTCAACAAAGGCCGCTCGACGCTTACCATTTTAGGCATTGTTATCGGCATTACGGCCATTATGCTCGTGGTGTCTTTGGGTAAAGGCGCGCAGGACCTGATTTTAAGCCAGGTGCAGGCGGTTGGCTCGAAAACAATTGCGATTGTTCCGGGACGCCAGCCGAAAGGAATTACCGACGTTTTTTCGACTTTTACCGATTCGCTGAAAGAAAAAGATCTTACGGCGCTCGAAAATAAAACCAATGCGCCTCATCTGGCGAAAATAATGCCGGTGGTTTTCGGCAGTCAGGCCGTTTCTTACGCCAGCCAGACCTATCGGCCGACAATTTTCGGCAGCACCGCGCTTTTTTCGGAAATTTACAACGTTTATCCCGCCAAAGGCCGGCTTTTCACCGGCGAAGAAACTCAAAGCTATGCCAATGTCGCGGTCATCGGTTCGAAAGTGGAAAAAGAGCTTTTCGAGGGTCAGGAATCGCTTGGTGAAAATGTCAGAATAAACGGAAAAAGCTTCCGTGTCATCGGCGTTTTCGAGAAAAAAGGCCAGGTTTCATTCGTTAATTTCGACGATGTGATCATCGTTCCTTACACGACGGCCCAGCAATATGTTTTCGGCATAAAATATTTCAACAGAATCGTTGCCGAAGCCGACAATGAAAGCAATGTCGATCAAACCGTCGCCGATATCAAAGCGACGCTAAGAAATTCTCACGGCATTACCGATCCGTCGAAAGACGATTTCTTTGTCGAGACGCAGGCGCAAGCGATGCAGATGGTCGGTTCGATTACCGATGTTTTGACGATATTTTTGGCGGCGATCGCCGCCATATCGCTTTTGGTCGGCGGCGTGGGAATTATGAACATTATGCTTGTGTCGGTTACCGAAAGAACAAGAGAGATCGGCTTGCGCAAAGCCGTCGGCGCCACCGACGGAAATATTTTGGCGCAATTTCTTTTGGAATCCGTTTTGCTTACCGCTATCGGCGGAGCGGTCGGCATCGTTTTGGGCACGCTTATGTCTTTCGGCGCGGTGCTGGCGCTAAGCAAGTTCGCTAATTTGAAATGGTCGTTTATTTTCCCGACTTCGGCGGCGGCGGCGGGTCTTTTGGTTTCGGCATTGGTCGGTCTCGTTTTCGGACTCTATCCGGCCCGCCAGGCTTCGAAAAAAAGCCCGATAGAGGCTTTAAGATACGAATAGCGTATGTTTGCGCTACGGAATTAGTTTTGCTATGATTTTTATAAATGGAAAACGATGAAATCAAAAAGCTGGAAGAAAAACAGGAAGCAACTTTGGCATTGGTTCAAAAACTTTGGCGGGCGGAAAAATGGCGGCGGTTCTGGGCTGTTTTAAAATACGTCGTGTTTATCGGAATCGTTTTCGGCGCTTTTTTCTTTCTGACGCCTTACATAAAAAAAGCGGCCGATGTTTTTCAACAGATTCAAAACGTTCAAAATATTTCGAACCGGCAGGATTTGCAGAAAATTTTACAGCAGTTGAAAAAATAATCCGCGTTTTTATATAATGCAAAAATGACCAGTAAACGCCGAAAATGGCTTATTATCGCTTTGGCGGCGGCTTTGATTGTTGTCACGTTTGCCGCATATTTTAAAGTTTTTCGCGCCGAGTTCGTTTATGACGATTTCGCCTTTATCGTCAACAATAAGGATATTCAAAGTTTTACGCCGCTCGCGAAGTTTCTTTTAAGTCCGGATATTTTTACGGGAAGCCGGTACGTTACCGGAAGCGGCGGCGGGAAAAACTGGCGGCCCGTCGCGTCATTCGCCTTCGCGGTGGAATATAGTTTATTCGGTTTGAATTCTTCGGGATTTCATTTCGCGAGCGTTCTTTTGCATATTTTAAACGTTGTTTTGATTTACGTTTTGTTTTTGAAATTGACGAAAAAAATATGGCCGGCCGCGGCGGCGTCGCTTTTATGGGCAATTCATCCGGTTAATACCGAGGCGGTCAGCTGGGTTTCCAACCAAAGCAGTTTGATTTTTTTCGGATTTTTTATTTTGGCGGCGCTGGCGATTTTACGATACATCGGTAATCGCAACCAAAAAATCTGGATCCGGATTTCTTATGTCCTTTTTGTATTGTCTTTGCTATCGAAAGAAACCGCGCTTGGCGGAATTTTCATCATTCCGTTTGTTTTCCTTTGGGGATATCGCGAGCGGGGAAAAATCGATTTGCGCGGAATTTTAACCGATTCTTCGCCTTTTTGGGCGATGGGGCTCGTTTATTTTTATCTTCATTACAAAATTCTCGGCGCTGTGGGCGATCACGCTCTGCGCGGATCGTTTTTACAAAATCTTCTTCTCGCGCCGGCGGTGTTTTTCAAATATATATCCTTAATTTTTTATCCGCTTCATTTGACGGTGAACTATGCCGATTTTCCTTTGCCGTCGGGAATCGGCGATCCGAGGGTGATTCTGGGCACTTTGTTTTTTCTGATTTTCGCCGCCTTGGCTTACTGGGGAATTAAAAATTTCCGGTTCGCCTTTGGTTTGGGCGTCGTTTGGTTTCTGGCATTTCTTTCTCCGGTTCTTCAAATAATTCCTTTTCACGATCTTGTCGGCGAAAGATTTCTTTACGCGCCGCTTGCCGGATTTTTTCTTTCGGCGGCGGCGGGATTCGACTGGCTTTTCAATTACGGATCGAAACGCGGCTTTAATCCGCGGCGCGCCGTCGCCGTCGCCATGGCTCTGGTTTTGATTTTGTTTTTCGCCCTGACGCTTAATCGAAACGACGATTGGCTGAATTCGCCGAATTTATGGAACAGCGTTTTGCGGCTCGATCCGAAAAATGAAATCGCCTTGAGCAATCTCGGCGCGTATTACGTGAATAACAATCAACCGGACAAAGTCATCGAATATGCCGCACAGCTTCTTAAAATACATCCCGAAAACGCCGCCGATATAAACTTGATGGGCGTGGGACTGGCGATGTCCGGCCGCGCCAAAGAAGCGGAAGCGGAATTTCTTTTGTCGCTTTCGAAAAATCCGGATTATCAGCCGGCCTGGATTTCACTGGCGACGCTTTATCAAAACGAAGGTTTGTATGGCAAGGCGATAGAAATTTTAAAAAATCTAAGTTCGAAATATCCGGCAAGCGACGATATAAAAGCGCGGCTTGCGCGGCTCGAAGGCGCCGTCGCCCCGCTTGGCGGGGCGGCCGCGAGCGGCCGAAATTCGGGGCGTTCTTATGTGGAATCCGAAGTCCAGGCGCCCGCCGTTGAAGGAAATATCGTCAATTCCGGCGCCGCCGGCAGAATAATTCTTGCCGACGGCAGGCCCTGCGAAGCATCGCTCGATATTTTCAAGTCGGATGAAATGTCGAAGCCGTTTATTTCGGTCCGCTCCGACAATAACGGCGCCTTTCAAATTCCTTTGGTGCCGGGCGATTATATTTTAAAACCGCTCGGCCAAAACGGCTTGAAACCGGCGCAAAGCGAATATCCGTTTACGATCGGCGCCGGCCGCTGGGTTCAAATTAAAATAATTTATGAATGACAACGCGCAAAAAGTTAAAGAGCGGCTGAATATCACCGATGTTTTGTCGGGCTATATCCGATTAAACAAAGCCGGCGTTAATTACAGGGCGCTTTGTCCTTTCCACAACGAGAAAACTCCGTCGCTTATGGTTTCTCCGGCGCGGCAGTCTTGGCATTGCTTCGGCTGCGGCGAAGGCGGCGACATTTTTACTTTCGTCGAAAAAATCGAAGGCGTGGAATTTTTGGAGGCGCTGAAAATTCTGGCGGACAAAGCCGGAGTGGTTTTGGAACGCGGCGAATTCAAATCGAAATCCGAAAAAGATCGCGCTTACGAAATCTGCGATCGCGCGGCGCAGTTTTTTTCCGATTCGCTCGGTCGCGCCGCCGCCGTTTCGGAATATCTAAAGCGCCGCGGCCTTCGCGGCGAAACCGTAAGCGAATGGCGGCTCGGCTATGCGCCGGATTCCTGGGATTCGCTTTTGTCGTTTTTGAGAGGCCGGGGTTATCGCGAAGCGGATATCGAAGCCGCCGGCCTTATTTTGCGCGGCCAAAAATATCACGACAGATTCAGAAACCGGCTGATGTTTCCGATTTCCGACATCAATGGGCGCATCGTCGCTTTTTCGGGCAGAACGATGAACGATATCATTCCTTCCAAAACCGAAAGGGCGGACAGCGGCAAATACGTCAATTCGCCGGAAACGATTTTATTCAGCAAAAGCCGGACGCTTTACGGGCTTGACAAAGCCAAAACGGAAATCAGAAAATCCGATCGCGCGATTTTGGTCGAAGGACAGATGGATGTGCTTTTGCCCTGGCAGGACGGCGTAAAAAACATCGTCGCTTCTTCGGGCACGTCGCTTACCGAAAGTCATCTGGCGATGTTGAAGCGGTTTACCGGCAACTTGGCTCTGGCTTTCGATACGGACGAAGCCGGCGCGCGGGCGACCGAAAGAGGGGATCTTCTGGCGGTGCAGAGCGGATTCGAAGTTTCGGTTATCAATATGCCTTCGGGGAAAGACCCGGCCGACTTCGTTTGCGATCGCCCGGGAGAATTCGTCGCGCTGACCGCCCGAGCCGAATCGATTATGAGTTATTATTTTCACCGCGCTTTTAAAAATTTTACAAACTCCGCCGGCGGAGACATTCCGCTCGCCGGCCGTAAATTCATCGCCGCCGATCTTTTGTCGAAAATAAAGCGCCTGCCTTCGGCCGTCGAAAAAAACCATTGGCTGAGAGAGCTGTCTTTGAAAATCGGCGTTGGCGAAGGCGATTTGAAAGAAGAAATGGAAAGCTTGGCGGTTTCCGATGCGGATGCGGGAGGCGCGGCGGCTATGGCCGCCGCGCCTCCTTCCGCGCCGTCGGCCGCCGCCAAAAGCAGGAAAGAAATTTTGATTGAGCGGCTTTTGGCGTTATTATTAAAGAAACCGGATTCGATTGCCGCCGCGGCGCGGCTTGCGCCGATTTTGCCTCCGGGCGATCGAGAAATTCTAAGCGCGCTGGCCGCCGCCCAAGACGATTTTTCCGGCGCGAGATCGGCGCTCGCGGCCGATTTGCGCCCGCGGCTCGATTTTCTTTATATGGCCGGCGACTACGAGCTGGAAAAATTCGGAAAAAATTTCGACATAGCGGGCGAAACGGAAATTTTAATTTCGGAAATCGAAAAAGAACACCATAAAGAAATTCTTCAAAAACTCGAAAGGGAAATCAGAGCGTGCGAATTGTCCGACAGCCCCAATTTATTAAAACTCACCGAAGAATTTAAAAACATTTCAAAAAAATTTTATGAAAAAGAAAAAAAATAAAAAAACGAAAGCGCGTTCGGCGAAACGTCCCGCAAAGCGGCGGGCGTCCAAAAAAGAAGCGAAAAAAAAGCCCGCCAAAAAACCGGCGGCCAAAACCGCGCCGAAAAAGAAAAAAATAATTTCAAACGCCAAAGAGCGGATTTTTGAAGCCGGCGTCGAAGCGCTTATCAAGCGCGGTCGCACCCGCGGTTTCATTACGGAAACCGAAATTTTGAAATTTTTTCCGAACGTCGAAAAAGACATCGAGGCGCTCGAAAAGCTTTACGACCGGCTTGAAGAAGCCGACATTAAAATCGAAGAGGGCAGGGAATTTATCGAAGAGGCGGTGCCGGAGCCGACCGCCGAAGAACTGAACCGCGCTTTAAACATCGAAGCGGACGATACGATTACGTCCGATTCGGTGCAGATGTATCTTCGGGAAATCGGCAAAACCGCGCTTTTGACCGCCGACGAAGAAAAAGAGCTGGCCAAAAAAATAGAAAAAGGGGATGTCGAAGCGCGCAACCGGCTCATTCAGGCGAATTTGCGGCTGGTCGTTTCGATTGCCAAAAGATATGTCGGCCGCAGTCCGAATCTCACGCTTCTCGATTTGATTCAGGAGGGGAATATGGGTTTGGCGCGGGCGGTCGATAAATTCGATTACCGGCGGGGTTTTAAATTCTCGACTTATGCCACCTGGTGGATCCGCCAGGCGATTACGCGGGCCTTGGCCGACCAGTCGCGCACCATCCGCATTCCCGTTCATATGGTCGAAACGATTTCCAAATACACACAGGTTAAAAGGCGATTGCTTCAGGATTTGGGGCGCGAGCCGTTGCCCGAAGAAATTGCCGCCGAAATGGGCATAGATGTCGAAAAAGTTCGACACATTATGAAAATTTCGCAGGACACGGTGCCTTTCGAAGCGCCGGTCGGCGATGAAGAAGAAGGATCGACCTTGGGCGATTTTATCGAGGACGAAAAAGGAATAACGCCGATCCAATCGGCTTCCTTGCGGCTTTTGGGCGATCAGATAAAAGAAATAATCGACGATCTCCAACCGCGCGAACAAAAAATTCTGGAAATGAGATTCGGCTTGGAGGACGGCGTAACCCATACGCTCGAAGAAGTGGGCAACGAATTCGGCGTAACGCGCGAACGCATCCGGCAAATCGAATTCAAGGCGCTCGAAAAAATCCGACAGCACCAGAATCTCAAAAAGCTCGAAGGATATTAACAACAAAACCGCTCCCGCGTCCGCGGGAGCGGTTTTGTTGTTGCCGGCATCGGCGCTTAAAGACTGTTTAAGTTCGTGTCGATGCTTTGGAAATTCTGATCGGGACTGCTTGTATCGACGCTTTGCAAATCATTGTTGATTGACGATGTCGTGTCGCTTGGCGCCTGGACATTTTGCGGCGCCGCGGCCGACGGCTGTTCGGAAGAAGGAGCGGTGGCGGGCGTTTTGCGCATACCGTACCAAATCGCGATTATCGCCAGAATAACTATGATAATAAAAATTATCCAGATTTTTTTGTTCATATTGATTTAATTATTTTGTGTTTTCCGGCGTCGATGTCGCTTCCAGCTCATCGACATTTCTGATTTTTCCCAGCGTTGTCGCCGCATTTTGAACCGCCTGCCGCGCGGTTTTGACGCTGTTAAAAACCGCGGTTATGTCGCTATGGAATGCTTGCCGCGCTTTGCCGACATCGGTTTTTAACGTCGATTCGGCATTGACGGTTATCGGATAAGTTTTGCCGGCCTGGGCTTTGACCGCCGTGCGGGCGCCGTCGATTGCCGATTGCGCCGCGGTTATCGCCGTTCTTACCGAAGAAACATCGACATTGTTCGCCGCGGCTTTGTCGGCGCGGGAGCTTATCCTGTTGAGAATATCTCCGAGTTTGTCCAAAACGGCCGAGTAATGATCGGTTAACTTGGTGTTCAGCTCGTTTATTTGATCGTTTATCCGCTCGACGATTTTCTTTTTGTTTTCATCTTTTATTTTTGCGAGCCGCGCTTTCAGATTTTCTTTCTGCTTTTCTATTCTGCTTTTGATTTCATCGCGCTTGGTTTCGAGTTCTTTTTGAAATTTCTGCCGTTCGGCCTGCGCTTGCTGTTTTATCCGGTCCCATTTTTGTTGCAAATCGACGCGGTTTTGCGCCGCGGCGTTTCTAACGGCCGCGACGCGGTTTTGCGCCGTCGTCCCGATATTTTGTTCTATATGCCGCGGCGCGTTTCGCTGTTGGGCATTTGCCGGCAAAATCAAAATCATCGGCGCGATTAAATATATCCAAAATTTTTTCATAAGCGATTTTTAATGTTAAATTTTAACGGTTTAATTATACTTTTTTGAAGTTTCCGGCGCAAATCCGGTTATGCACATCATTGATTTTTCCGGAAAATCGTTTAAAATGACACCTAGTCCGGCCCCGCGTTCCGCGCGGCCGTCCGGATACATTTTTCACATTCCGGCATAGCTCAACGGTAGAGCGACTCCCTGTTAAGGAGTGGGTTCCTGGTTCGAATCCAGGTGCCGGAGCCAGATGGGACAAGCAGAGCCAAAAGCTCTGCTTTCTCTTTTATTTACGGGCTCTTTTGACGGTTCGATTGTTGCAAAATTTTTCTCAAAATTCGGTGGGAGGGCTTCGAGACGACTTCTGAATTCTTGGTACGGCCACTTGAAGGTCATCTCCAATTCCCCGTTATTTACTATGAAATTTTGGAAGAATACGTCCAACATCAGTCGTTTTTGCTGGGGAGTTCGATCTTTGTGTGTATAAATTTCGTTTGCATACTTGATTACCTCCAAAACGGTCATTCCCATGTCGTAGTATTTCAGATTGGCGTTCTTATGGCTTTCCATGCTGGCCATAATGTCGTCCTGATCTTTCTTGTATTGCTGGAATTTCTTTTGGTAGAAGTCCTGGCTGATCTTGCCGTCGATTTTGTCGTCATACAGGTGATCCAGTCTCTTGGTTACCTGATCAAGAGTCCGCTGAAGCTCGCTTACGGCGTTGTCCCGGTAGCTTATTTCATCGGCATGGGATTCCTTAAGCGCCAGCTGTATCCAAGAGAGCAGATTTACGGTCGCATCATCGTTTCGGCCGTGGGTCATGCCTAAAATGGCATCAGCGATATCTGTGTTCAGGTAATCCTCCCGGACATTTCCTTTTTGGGTACAGTTGCGATAATGATTACAGTGCCCGTACCAGTGGCCTTTATGTATCTCCCAGGTAATTTGACAGTTGCATTCTTTGCATCGGAAAAGTCCCTTGAATATCGGATCATGCTTATTATGCTTCGGGGCTGAAAAGTTACGCAGAATGCCTTGGACCCGATCAAATAATTCTTTATCGATGATCGGCTGATGGTTGCCTTGCGTCACTTGGCCTTTCCACTGGTTCATGCCGTGGTAGAACGGATCGCAGAGCAGGCGGTGGATGTGAGCTTTGTAAACTTTCCGGCCGGACCGGGACCGCAGACCTTCCTCATAAATTTTCTCGGTTATGGTTTTAACTGAGTATTGGCCGGTCGCATAGAGCTCGAATAATTTCTTGATGAACGGCGCTACGTTTTCATCCGGTATGTGGATTTTGTGTCCTTTCTCGCCGGTTGTCTTATATCCCAACGGCGGTTTGGTCGGAAGCCAGCCTTGCGCCAGTTTTTCTTTTTGGCCTTTCTTGACGTTCTCGGATAAGAGCCGGATGTAGTATTCGGCAGTCGCCACTTTAACTCGCCACATAAACCATTCATGCGAGCGCGAGTCTTTGTGCAAAATACAGTTTTCTTTTACGAGATGGATTTGCCGGTCGTAATCCTCAACGACCCACTTGTCGATCTCTATGGCTTCCGAGAAATTTCTCGTCAGCCGGTCGGTGGTTTCCACGATAGCCACCTTTATTTTTTCTTTGCGGATGTATTCCAGCATCTCGTGGAAGATTTTGCGCTGGACCCGTCCGCTAGCGGATTCCTGAATGGCGAATACTTTCACCAAACTCAATCCGCCTCGTTCCGCGTACTCCTTGAGGAGTTTCTCCTGGGCCGGCAGAGAATAACCGGTGTCCTCCTGATCTTTGGATGACACTCGGGCATAGCCGACGGCCCTTGATTGTTTTTCATCTGTCATTGTCATAGTCATGTTGTTAATTTTTAATGGTTCGATTGTGACCTTTGGTACCAAACACCCTATACTAATTTTCCGAACAAGCTAAGACCGAGTTGCCCACAGCATTCGGAGTTTTCTCAATTTGCACTATTTATCACTATTTATGACGATTTTTTTACTCAAACGTTGTAATTAACTGTAATTTCCTGTAATTAAGTGTATTTATTTTTCATTTTCACCGGTCGGTTAAGGTCTGGAGAGGTGGTTCGGAGTATTTTTTCCTTATTTGCCGGGTTATGTTGGATTTTGTCGGGTTTAAGTGTATTTATTTTTCGCGCTTTTTGGTGTGAGTTAGTGTGGGTTGGTGTAGTTTGTTCAGCTCGTTAAATCTTTCCATTACTTCGTCTCTGTCTTTCGGCGGGAGTTTCTGAAAGGCTTTACGGATAGGCAAACTTAGCGAATTTACCGCCTCTTGTTGCCGATTATTGCGGTTAAGTGTATTTATTCTCTCTTTTTTGTCTTGAAGTTTTCTGATCAGAATTTGATCATTGGCATACTGGTTATACGCTTCTCTCAAAAATCCTTTCGCTCTGAACCACGATTTAACCGTGTCATGGGATACTCCCACTTCTTTGGCGATTTCCTCGTAAGGAACACTGAGCCATCTCATTTCGATTGCTCGTTTGTGCCATGGTCTTAAGTAAGTGAGCTTAGGCATATTATTTCAGGGACATCTTGCGAAGCAGGTTCGCTTTGGCCTCGGCGATGCTTTTTAATTTCTCGGATCGGCCGTTAATTTCTTTATAATTTTCTTTAATTTCTTTTAAACCCCTAACTTCTATATCATCGCCGTCCCATGCGGTCTGCGTACCTTGCCGTCCGGCTTTTGACGCTGATTGGCTTCCATTCTGCGTCAGATGTAGGACGGACAGCAAAGTGATCCCTCGGGGCTTGAACCTGGCGTCCTCGCCCCGAGTTTTAGTGATCGCAATGAATGTCCATTCCTCGAGCTTGTCCAAACATTTCTTAATCGTCCGCCAATCCTTGAGGCCAGAATAAACCCGAAGCGTCTTATTTGATGCTTCTATGGTCTGACTGGCCTTGTTTGAGGCGATCTCAGTCAAGGCGCAGTACACATCTCGCAGATTGCGATACGCGTCATCGCTTACATGCTTATCTATCCACTGCTGGCGCATGTACCGTAAAGCCGGCTTATCTTGATAAGCGAATGGCGCTTCGCGGTAATCTCTAACTTTTTGGTTCGTTGGGTTTGGCATAGTAGGACGGAAACGGCAGGCCTTCTCTTTGCGCGTCCTCAAAGAATAATTTGAGAAGTAGATCGCCCATGCCCACCAGATCACGGGCGATCTTGTGCAACTCCTTTTCGTCTGGTTCTATGTTCCAGTCGTTTTTTAGGATGGACCGGAGTTTGTCCATCGTTTCTTGTTTTAAGTTCACAGGTCTTAGTCCTCGGCATAAATCCGCACCTTGACCTGTTTCAGCTGGTTGAAGAAGGCTTGAGGCTCGACTTGGAGTTCGCGACTCCAGTATCGCTTCACCAGAGAATCCAGTTCAGGGTTCTTGCCGAAACAGAAGAACACCTTGCGCGGATTTCCCCGATCCACGACCTCAAGAGAATCAGGAATAAATAACAAAAGCACCGCGACCAATGCCAGGTCGGCGGTTTTATAATATTTGCTGTCCATATGATGGCATTTTCATAATCATTAACTTTTCCTCTCACACGTTTTTATTGTGGCAAGCCAGCCGGCCCTCTTTAAACCCTTGCCGAGAGAATTTTTGAATATGAAAAAACGGCGTTTTCTGCCGTTTTGGTCTGGGTTATCAACAAGGGGCTACAGAGGGGCTATGCTTTCTTGAAAATCACGGCCGGATTTATGCGGTAGCCGTAGTCTTGATAGCCATCAATAAAGTTTTCGATTTTTAATTTCTCTTTGATGTCGTTCTTCATTTCGTACACGGCGCTTTCAACCGATTTCCGACTGCCGAATCCGGTAATATCTATGAGTGTCCGGGTTGGCGTGTAATCTTTATTTCCCATAATGGCTAAAAGAAACTTGCCCCGACGGCTATTTACATCCACGCGATGAAAATATTTCTCTTTTGGTTCTCGATAAATAAACCCGTCGGAGGCAAGATATACGATCGGCTTATCTTTTTTCTTGTTCTTTTCTTTTTCTTTGGCAATATCCGCGCGCCAATATTTGATAATATCCTGAGCGAGCTTTTCTCTGTCCTCTATGGCCAACTTTTTATATTCCTCATTTTCAATCAGTAAGACATCTATCTGATTTTGCAGGGCGACGTTCTTGGCTTCAGCTTGGACCCGCTTCTTTTCCGATTCGGCTCGACTGTTTTCCGACTCGATCAGACGTTTATTGAGTTCGTTGATCTTATTCTGCGCAACTGTATCTGGATCAAGGCCGGCATTTTTAAATGCTTTGCCCACAGACTTCTTGGTGACGCCCAAAGAAAATTGCATCGTAACTGCAATTCCCACAGTTTGTTTTATATTGAATTTGTATCTGGTGGCCAACCCGGCCTTTTTCATTTTCATAATCATTTTTTATGCAGTTATTCGAAATTTTCGAATAACTCAAGCCACTTAATAAAATTTTAGTGAATAGGACCCGTTTTATACCTCAAATTCACTAATTTTCGGCTTATAGCCTGATTGCTTGTATTTTCCTTTTATGTATAATATAATACTTGTAATAAACAAAAAAGGCAAATAATGTTTAATACACCTAAAATACTATGCAAAAAAGCACTCTCAAGGAAATAATATCCAAGCAAAGCCAGGAAAAAGAGACCTTGGCCAATTTGACGTATGTGGAAAGAACCAAGCTGTCTCAAAGTCCAGAATGGATGTCCTCGCCTCTGGTTAAGGTTGTGCTCGGACCGCGCCGTGCCGGCAAGTCGGTATTTTCTCTTATGTTGCTCAAGGGCAAGCCTTTTCTTTATTTTAATTTTGATGATCCAGCATTAGTGGGAGAAAAATTGGATTTGTATGAGCTAATGGATGAACTGCATAAATTCTACGGAGACACAAAATTTGTTTTGTTCGACGAAATACAAAACCTTAAGGGCTGGGAGTTGTTCGCCAACCGCCTGCACCGTCAGGGCTACAATCTTGTTTTGACCGGTTCAAACGCCAATCTTCTTTCAATGGAACTGGCAACGCATTTGACCGGCCGACATTTGCCTATAGAAATATTGCCGTTTGATTTTCAAGAATTTTTGAAGGCTAAGAATTTCTCCCAACTTGATCAGAAGTCGGAACTTTTGAAATTACTGGATCAGTACATGGCGTTCGGCGGTTTTCCGGAAGTGGTTATAAAAAATCAGCATCCCCGAGGATATCTCGATGTGCTTTTTGACGCATTGCTTTTCAAGGATGTTGTGAAGCGCCATAAGGTTCGTTTTTCCGAGCAGATAGATCAGCTCGGATCATACCTTATAAATAATGTTTCCAACCAATACAGTTTCCGGAAGCTTGCGAACGTGTTGAAATTCAAGAGCAACGTAACGCTCGAACGGTATCTGAAATATCTCGAAGAAGCGTATGTTGTATTTTCTCTTTCCGGCTTTTCCGCCAAGGCCGGCGAACGCCTCCGCTCGCCTAAAAAGATTTACACCGTTGATAACGGCTTCGTCGCGTCCAAAGCCGTTCAAAATTCTCCTGACAATGGAAAACTTATGGAGAACCTTGTTTTCACCGAATTAGTCAAAAGGGGCTTTGAGCCGAACCGGGAATTATTTTATTACAAGACTCGCAACGGCAAAGAGGTTGATTTTGCAATTCGCAATGGCTACGAGACATCCGAGCTTATTCAGGTCTGCTACGACTTAAGAAATCCAGATGTCGAGCAGAGAGAAGTAAGGGCATTAACAGAAGCATCTGAAGAACTGAAAGTGAACAAACTATCGGTGCTTACTTGGGACGATAAACGTGAAATAGAGAAAGACGGCCGGACTATACAATTCAAACCACTTTGGAAGTGGCTGATTGAGACGCAAAAATAAATCTATGTCACAGGAAATCGTCATCAAAAACTTAATATTCGTGGATTGCGAAGGGCACGGACCGGCACCAACATTGAACGATCCGGTTGGTTTTGAATTTGGCGCGGTTGCTTATCCCTCAAGACAGACATTCCACGGAACAGGCGCGACAAAAGAAACATTTGAAAATTTCGACAACTGGATTGCATCTGTGACAGAACAAGGATTCAGACCCCTATTTGTGAGCGATAATCCGGCCTACGACTGGCAATTCATCAACTATTACTTCCATTTGTTTCTCGGAAAAAATCCCTTCGGCCATTCTGCAAGACGGATCGGCGATTTTTACGCCGGTCTCGTTGGCGACTTTACCGATGCAAGCTCTTGGAAAAGATTAAGAGTTACCGCGCACGATCACAATCCGGTTAATGATGCCATGGGCAATCTCGAAGCATTCGAGAGGATATTAAACGGAGAAAGATAAATAATAAATTTATGCCAAAGGAAATCGCCAATAAAACCAAAGATGTAAGCATAAGTATGACCAAAGAGCAGGAGCGCACGGAGTTGCATCGTGCTATTTGGCAGATTGCAAATGATTTACGTGGAAGTGTTGACGGATGGGATTTCAAGTCATATGTGCTTGG
>JAJYIB010000030.1 GCA_021790275.1 bacterium | reverse complement strand
TTTACGAACAGTTGGGCTTCCCCAAAGACGTTTCCCGGTCTGGGGAAGTATGACAGGGAGCTTCCAGGGCGAACGGCACTGACGCCTTGGAAGTCTAAAATAGTGCCTGGCCCCTTCGCATGGAGGGGCCTTATTTTTATTCTTATTAGCACTCTTGACAAGGGATTGCTAATTTTTATATACTGCGAATCGTTATGAATCTTGAAGGCAGGCCCAAGGAAATTTTCGTAATTGTGGTGGGAGAATTCATAAAAACCGCCAGGCCGGTGGGATCGGAATTTTTGGTGGAAAATTACGATTTGGAAGTGAGTTCGGCCACTATACGAAACGATTTGGCATTTCTGGAAGATTTGGGATTTTTGGCCAAACCGCATACTTCCGGCGGTCGGGTGCCGACTGTCGACGGCTGGCGGTATTTTATGGAAGAAGTCTGCGAGCCGTCTTTTTTTCCGGAAACGGAAATGGTAAAATTCCGCGGTCTCGTGGCGGATCTCGTAACCGCGTCGGCGAAATTGCGCCGGTGCGCCTCCGAAATTTTTCCCGAAATGTCGGAAGAATTTTTAAAAAAATTTCTCATTGAAAAAATATTCAACGAATATGACGACGGAAGAAAAAAATAAAAAAGAAGCGGGGGAGGCGGCGGCGGCCGCGGCCGCCGCCGCCGCACCGGAATCTTCGACGCCGCTTGAAACCGAACTCGAAAAATACAAAAAACAGGCCGAAGAATATTTGAACGGCTGGAAGCGCGCCAAGGCGGATTATCTTAATTTGAAAAAAGAAATGGAAGCGCAGAACAGCGAAATCAAGGCCTGGCTTTCGAAACTTTTTATCGCGCCGCTTCTGGAAATCGCCGACAATTTCGACAAAGCATTTGCGGATATTCCGGAAAATCTTAAAAATGAACAATGGACGGCGGGCGTCGGAGGCATCAAGCAGCAGTTCGAAAATTTTTTGGCGGCGCAAGGAGTCGAAGCGATGAAAACAACCGGCGAAAAATTCGACCCTATGAAACACGAAGCGGTCGAATCGGCAGGCGGAGGCGAATCGGGAACGGTGGCCGAAGAATTGCGGAAAGGATATTTTCTGAAAGGCGAAGTTTTGCGGCCGGCAAAAGTCAAAGTATACAAATAAAAATTTTAAATTATAAATTCTAAATTTTAAAACAATATTACAAAATTAAAAATCATTAAATCAAAACTATGGCGAAAATTTTGGGAATCGATTTGGGAACGACAAATTCGGCGATGGCCGTCGTCGAAGGCGGCGAGCCGAAAATAATAGAAAACAAAGAAGGCGCGAGAACGACGCCGTCGATTGTCGCCGTCGCCAAAAACGGCGAGCGACTGGCGGGTCTTTTGGCAAAGCGCCAGGCCGTGGTTAATCCAGAAAACACCGCTTTTTCGGTTAAAAGACTGATTGGCCGGAGATGGGAAGATCCCGAAGTTCGGCGCGACGAAAAATGGCTGCCGTATAAAATCCGGAAATCGGATTCCGACGGCGTGGAAATCGGAATGGGCGGCAAATGGTACCGGCCGGAAGAAATCTCGGCGATGATTTTGCAGAAATTAAAGCAAGACGCCGAAGAAAAAACCGGCGAAAAAATCACCGAAGCGGTTATCACCGTGCCGGCATATTTCGACGATTCGCAAAGGCAGGCCACCAAAAACGCCGGAGAAATCGCGGGATTGAAAGTTTTGAGAATCATCAACGAACCGACGGCCGCGGCGCTGGCTTACGGTCTCGACAAAAAGAAAGCGGAAAAAATCGTCGTTTACGATTTCGGCGGCGGAACTTTCGACGTTTCGGTGCTTGAAATCGGCGACGACACGATCGAAGTAAAATCAACCGGCGGCGACACGCATTTGGGCGGCGACGATCTCGATCAGCGCATCACCAATTATCTGGTTGAAACTTTCAAAAAAGAGCAGGGAATCGACTTGTCGAAAGATTCGATGGCTTTGGCGCGGCTAAAAGAGGCGGCCGAAAAAGCCAAACACGAACTTTCGACGGTCTTGGAAACGGAAATAAACCTTCCGTTTATCACTTCCGACGCGTCCGGCCCGAAGCATTTTATAACCAAACTGACGCGGGCGAAACTTGAAGAATTGGTGAACGATTTTATCGCATCGTCCATCGAATTGACGAGACAGGTTGTCAAAGAAGCGAATTTCGCGCTGTCGGATATCGATGAAGTCGTGATGGTCGGCGGTCAGACGAGAATGCCGGCGATTGTCGAAGCGGTGAAAAATCTTTTCGGCAAAGAGCCGCACAAAGGCATCAATCCCGACGAAGTCGTGGCGCTCGGCGCCGCTATTCAGGGCGGCGTTTTACAGGGCGACGTGCGCGATATTCTTCTGCTCGACGTTACGCCGCTCACTTTGGGAATCGAAACGATGGGCAATGTGGCGACGCCGATGATTCCGAAAAACACCACCATTCCCACCGCCAAAACCCAGATATTTTCAACCGCGGCCGATAATCAGTCGCAAGTGGAAATCCATATTTTGCAGGGCGAACGCCCGATGGCGGCCGACAACAAAACTCTCGGCAAATTCATTTTGGACGGGATTCCTCCGGCGCCGCGCGGCGTGCCGCAGATAGAAGTGACTTTCGACATCGACGCCAACGGCATTTTGAACGTTTCCGCCGTCGACAAGGCTACCGGCAAAAAGCAGGCGATAACGATTACGGCTTCGACGGGTTTGTCGAAGGAAGAAATCGAAAAAATGAAAAAAGAAGCGGAACTGCACGCGCAGGAAGACGCGAAAAAGAAAGACGAGGTCGAAATAAAAAATTCGGCCGAGTCTCTTATATATATGTCGGAAAAAGCGATAAAAGACGCGGGAGAAAAAATAAAACCGGAAGACAAAAAAGCGATCGAGGAAAAAATCGAAGCGCTCAAAAAAACCAAAGACGGCACCGACATCGAAGCGATTAAAAAAATGTCGCAGGACTTGTCTTCGGAAATACAAAAAATCGGAGCCGCGATGTATCAACAGCCGCCGGCCCCGCAAAACGGAGAAGGCGCGGCCGGCCGGAATCCGGAATCCGGCGCCGAAACCGAATCGGAAAAAACGGAGGCAAAATAACCGATGGCGAAAGATTATTACGAAATTCTCGGCGTGCCGAAAGGAGCGAGCGAGGACGAAATAAAACGAGCGTACAGAAAGCTCGCGCACCAGCATCATCCCGACAAAAGCGGCGGCGACGACAAGAAATTCAAGGAAATAAACGAGGCGTATCAGGTGCTCGGCAACAAAGAAAAGCGGGCGCAATACGATCGTTTCGGCGGAACTTTCGACGGCGCGCAGGGATTTCCGGGGGGAGGATATTCCTACGGCGGCTTCGGCGGCGCGGAAAATTTGTCGGATATTCTTGAAGAGCTTTTCGGTTTCGGCCGCGGGCGCGGCGGGGGAGGCGGCTTCGGCGATTTTTTCGGCGGCGGATTTAGCCGCGCCTGGTCGACGGTACAGACATCTTTAAGCATTGATTTTGCCACCGCGATTTTGGGCGGCGAAATCGAAGTATCCGTTAGAAACGAAAGAATCAAATTAAAAATTCCCGCCGGCATCCAAAACGGCGAAGCATTGGTGCATCACGGCAAAAACGGCGACGTGATTTTCGTAATAAACATAAAAACTCCCAAACACGTTTCCGGAAAAGCGAGAGAACTGCTGGAAGAATTGAGAAAAGAATTGTCTTGAAAATAAACGCAAAAATGGTTAAAATAACGCCGTTGCGTTTATTCCGCCCCCATAGCTTAATGGTAAACCCCGCTAAGCGGGGGAGACGTTAAAGTCAAAAAGTTGTTTGAACAAAATAAAGATATTCATGCCCCCATAGCTTAATGGTAAAGCAGTTGCCTTTTAAGCAATTGACCTAGGTTCGATTCCTAGTGGGGGCACAAAAATCCGACGAACTGAGATGTGTTCGAGGAAAATCTTTACTATTTTGATTATCTGATCAGCACGCTTCTTTTTAATGGCTCAGGGTCGACATTAAGCGAAATTCAAAAATTGTTATGAAAATAATTGAAAAAATTGAAATAAAATATTTTAGATCATTCGATGGCGGTGTCGGACAACCAAAGGTTGAAATAGTTGATTTAAAAGATCTTAATATTTTTTCTGGTGCCAATGACTCAGGAAAATCAAATGTTTTGAGAGTTTTAAATTTATTTTTTAATGATGAAATATCTCCTGGAATAAAATTTGATATTGAACGTGATTTATCAAAGATCCAAAAAAATCGTAGTGATTCAAAGGCAAAAGAAAAGAGAAAAACTGGCAAAAAAGATGTTAGACAAAAAGATTTGTGGGTAAAGATTAAAATACATTTTACAAAAGATCAGAGCGGAGTTTTACCTGAAAAATTTTTTGTAGAAAAAATGTGGGATAAAAATGGTCTAAATATAAATCGCAAGCATAACATAAAAAAGAATACAGACCCCAAAAAAGCAGTTGCACAAGAAGGACAACTCTCACAATTTCTAAACAGTATAAGTTTTGAATATGTTCCGGCAGTAAAGGACCGGTTATTCTTTAATTTTTTATTTAAAAAATTACAGGATTATCTGTTTAACAAGCATGACAAAAAGAACGACAATAAATTTACATCTCATTCTGCTAAGTTTAATGATTTACTTAAAACAGAAACCAAAAGTCTTTTTGATGAATTTAAAAAAAGCACGGATATTGATGCTGGTTTTAAAGTACCAGAAACTCTTGTCGACTTTTTTAGAACTCTTGGGGTTGAAACAGAAAATGGTATCTCTCTCTTTGATCGAGGAGATGGTATACAAGCTCGTTTTATCCCAGATATTCTTAATGAAATATCAAAAAACTCTCGTAAGAGAATTATATGGGGTTTTGAAGAACCGGAAAATTCTTATGAGCCCTTAAAATGTTTTGATCTTGCTCAAGACTTTGTTAAATTCTCTAAAGAAAAACAAATATTTGTTACATCCCACGCCTTTCCCTTTATTGGTCTGAAGGGCGACAAGATTTCTTCATATAGGATTGAAAATCAAAATAATATCTCACGAATAGGAAAAATAAATTGGACACAAAGAACTATACAAGGATCCGGTTTTGAAAATGATACAGATAAACTGGAAAGGGAAATCGGAATTCTTGAGACATACTCAAAAATAAGCGAACATTTAGGAAAACGTTTGGAAAAAATAAAAAATTATGTCTTTATAGAAGATACAAAAAAGCAAGTTTATAAGATAGCTTGGCTAAAGCTAAACGAGATAAGTTTTTCTAAAGATAATTTTGAAAATAAATTTGATGAGAATTGCATGTTTACTTTTTGTGGAAAAGATGGGCGAGGAAATCTACAAAAATATCTAAATATGCCACTAGAGGAGCATAAGAATAATCAAGTCATAGGCATATTTGATTTTGATGATGGATTTAATGATTTTAATGGGTTAAAAAAAGATTCAGGATGGAAGTCGATTGAAGGTAAAAAAGATACTTGCCTTTTCAGGAGCAATAATAATGGGTATATCTGGGCTTTGCTGATACCCGTACCAACTTCAAGAAATAATTATGCAGACAGTAGTTATACTCATAACTATTTAAGTTTTGAGCATTTATTCGATGATAAGATTTTGAAAAAAATTAATTGTTTAGGGATTCCAAACAGTGCGAATGGCAAATTGAAAATATACACTATAAAAGGCAAAAAAAATCTTTGGGAAAAA
>JAJYIB010000003.1 GCA_021790275.1 bacterium | reverse complement strand
AATATCCCGCTCGACGTTGTTTACGAAGACGCCGACATTGTCGTTTTAAACAAACAGCCGGGAATTTCGGTTCACCCTTCCGAAAACGAGCCGGCCGACACTTTGGTCAACGCTCTTGTCGCGCGCTGGCCGGAAATAAAAAACGTCGGCGAAGATCCGGTTCGTCCGGGCATCGTGCATCGGCTCGACAAGGACACATCCGGTCTTATGGTTGTCGCCAAAAACCAGAAAACTTTCGAAAATTTAAAAAAAGAATGGCAGGAAAAGCGGGTGGTCAAAAAATATCTGGCGCTGGTTTGGGGGCGGCCGAAAAAGGAATCGGGAGAAATAATTTCAGAAATTATCAGATCGCCGAAAGATTTTCGCAAAAGAATCATCGCGCGGCCGGAAAAACAAAAATCGAAAGAAATGAAAGGAAAACTGGCGATTACCGAATACAAACTCGTTGAAAAATTCAAAAGCTATTCTTTAATGGAAGTTTTTCCGAAAACCGGCCGAATGCATCAGATAAGAGTGCAGATGGCATCGCTTGGCCATCCGGTGGCGGGCGATAAAGTTTATGGTAAAGGACGGGAAGCTCCGCAAGGTCTGCATCGTCAGTTTCTTCATGCGTTTTATCTGGTCTTTTCCCTTGGCGGCCGCTCGTTCGCTTTTGAAGCCGGCCTGCCGGAAGATTTGAAAAAAGTGTTGACGGAACTGGAAAAATAGTGGCATAATGGCCGAGTTGAATTGCGAGCCGATAGTTTGTTATGCAGTTTTTATGAGAGAAAATTTTTAACTTTTATGACCGATAAAATAAAATCATTCGACAATAATAATCTCAAAAAAGACGTTCCCGAAATAAGATCGGGGATGAAAATCCGCGTCTGGCAAAAAGTGAAGGAGGGCGACAAAGAGCGCTTGCAGGCATTCGAAGGAATTGTTATCGCCGTCAAGCACGGCCGCGGGAAAACGGGCGCTTTTACCGTTCGCAAAGTTTCGGGCGGAGTCGGTATCGAAAGAATTTTTCCGTTCCATACACCGGCTATAGAAAAAATCGAAATTTTGTCGCAGGCGAAAGTGCGCCGCGCCAAACTTTATTATCTTCGCGATCGTATCGGTAAACAAGCCAAGATGAAACGGGTGGAGCTTGCCGAAGCCGTGGCTCCGGTCGCCGCTCCGGCTGTCAAAACTCCCGAGATTACAGAGAACGAATCGGCGGAAGAAATTTCTTCGGAAAAATAAAAGTGTTAAAATAAATATCGAGCGCGGGTGGTGAAACAGCAGACACGCAAGTTCGAGGGGCTTGTGCCCGCAAGGGCGTGGAGGTGCAAATCCTCTCCCGCGCACCAGAATTAAACTTTCAGAAATTTTGTCGACCGATTCGGCCGCGCACAGCGCGCCGTCAATGCCGTTCAAAAAAGGTTCGGATTTCGTCAAACAAACGCATCGGTATCATCTTTAATCTTGGTGTTTTGCGCAAAACTTCTCGCTTTACAGTGCGGCGTTTTTTTGCTATAAACCGGATGCGCGCATAGTGCGCATCGCGCCAGACATCGAACTTTAAAATCAAAATAATACGGAGGCGGCAATGACAATGAAAAGGAAGAAAGATATTTTCGAGTTATCCGACGCGGCAGGCGAATCGGATTTAAACAATGCGCCGGATTCGGAGCCGGCGCCGGTATTGGAAGAAGTTGAAACGGCTGTAAGTGATCCCAAGTCGGCATTGGCTTATTTTTTTAAAGATGCGAGACGCATTTCTTACTTAAGAAGCGACGAAACGATTGAAAAAATAAGACGGATGCGCTCGCTTGAACGGAAAAAATCCGCCAAAGCGCAAAAGCAAATCGCCGCTTTGCGCGATGAAATCGTGGAGGGGAATATCCGTCTGGTCGTAAAATTTGCGGGTTTGTACGAAGCCCGAAGCGGCAGTTTGGAAATGAACGACTTGATACAGGAGGGAGTATTCGGATTGTACCACTGCATCGAGAAGTTCGATATCGATGTCGATTTCCGCTTCTCCACGTATGCGGTGGTTTGGATAAGACAAGCCATCGGCCGCGCCATTATCGAAAAGGGTCGTCCGATACGCGTTCCGGTGCATGCTGTCGAGATGCTCCGCAAAATAGATAAGAAGCGCATGTCGATCGAAGAGGCGGCGCAATATTTCAACACGTCGGAAAAATATATTTCACGCTTGTTGAATGCGTCTTTCAATCCGATTTCGCTGGAATTGCCGGTCGGAGACGGCGATAACGACGATTCGTTGAAAGATTTTTTGGCCGACGGTTCGGCCTTATCCGAATCGTCGATTATAGAGTCGATGGACCAGGCGAAATTGGCGAAGAAAATTTCATCTCTGTTAAAGCGGTTGGATCCGAAATGGGAATTTGTTATCAGAAAAAGATTCGGCATCGGTTGCAAGCCGCTCACACTGCAGGCAATCGGAGATATTATGGGCGTTACCCGCGAACGGGTGCGGCAAATGCAGGTTAAGGCCTTGACAAAACTTAAAGCATTAATCCGTATTTATTGTAATGAATACCGGATTGAATTCAAGAAGGAAGGAAAATGAAGAAAAAATAAAACTGCTTTTCCCGCGCCGGCCGGCGCGGGATTTTATTTGTTTTCGCATATTATTGTTTTGAATTATTTTTTATTTTTTGATATAATCAAAGCGATTAAAATTTATCGTATTTAAAAAATGCTGTCGCAAATTCCGGTAAATTTGGAAAAAATAAAAAAAGAAGATCTGGATAAAGAAATTTTGCGTGCCGGGATAATCGCCGAACTCGACGCGGTTAATTTATACGAACAGATGGCGACGATGGCCGATAGCGCGGCCATTAAAAAAATTCTTTTGGACGTGGCGAAAGAAGAAAAAACCCACGTCGGCGAATTTCAGGCTTTACTTTTGAAAGAAGACGGGGAGCAATCGGAAGAATTGGTTAAAGGCGGTGAAGAAGTGAAGGAAAAAACGAAAAGTTGACGGGGAAGTTTTTGAAGCGTATAATACAAGCGTGATTGAATGAACGTTTTTTGAAGTCCGCCGAGCGCGGGCTTTTTAAAACCAAAATTTCGGTTATTTTAATAAAAATTATGATGGATTTAAAACAACTAGCTTCGGCCTTGGGGCAGATTTCCGAAGAAAAAGGCATTCCCAAAGAGAAAGTGCTTGAAACGGTGGAAATCGCTTTGGCCGCGGCTTATAAAAAAGAATATGGAGAAAAAGGCCAGATTGTCCGGGCCAAATTCGATCAGAAAACCGGCGAAGCGGAATTTTTCCAGGTGAAAATCGTTGTCGACGAATCGATGCTTAAGCCGGAAGACGAGGAAGAAGAAATTGCATCGCCGGCGGCGATCGAGAGCGAAGAAGGTGAAAAAAAAGTGAAGTTCAATGCCGAGCGGCACATAATGATCGATGACGCGAAAAAGATAAAAAAAGATATTGCCGTCGGCGATGAAATGGAATTTCCGCTGGAAGCCCGCGAAGATTTCGGCCGCATCGCCGCCCAAACCGCCAAGCAGGTAATTATCCAAAGAATCCGCGAAGCGGAGCGGGAAGCGGTCTGGAACGAATATAAAGACAAAGAAAGCGAATTGATAAGCGGCATCATCCAAAGAATCGAGCCGTACAATATCTTTATCGATCTGGGGCGAACGGTTGCGGTTTTGCCGAAAGAGGAACAGGTTTTCGGCGAACGATATCCCGTCGGTTCGCGGATGAAATTTTATATTTTAGCCGTCAATTCCGATCCGAGAGGGCCGGGAATCGTTTTGTCGCGTTCGCATCCGAAAATGATTTCGCGTCTTTTCGAGCTTGAGGTGCCCGAAATCGGCGCCGGAACGGTGGAAATAAAATCGATTGCGCGCGAAGCCGGCAGCCGGACAAAAATCGCCGTCGCTTCCAATGAAGAAGGCGTTGATCCGATCGGTTCGTGCGTCGGCCAAAAAGGCACGCGCGTCGCCGCCGTTATTTCCGAAATCGGCGGCGAGAAAATCGACATCATCGAGTGGTCGGAAGATCCGGAAGTTTTTATTTCCAATTCGATATCGCCGGCGAAAGCCATTAAAATAGAATCGGAACCGAGTCATCATTCGGCGAAAGTTTTTGTTCCGGAAGATCAGCTGTCGCTGGCCATCGGCAAGGCCGGCCAAAACGTGCGGCTGGCCGCCAAACTCACCGGATGGAAAATCGATATCGTCGGCGCGGGCGCCAATCTTGCCGATCTCGAAGGTAAAGTTTCGGCGGAGGGCAAACCCGAATCATCGGAAGAAATCGAAAAAGAATCGGCCGAAGAAAAAAAGGCAATCAAAGAAGGGGCCGAGGCGGCGGAAGAAGAAATGGCCGCCGAAGCGGAAGACGAAGATAAGGCCGAAGGGGTTTACCGGTCCGAAGAACAACAGGCCGGTTATGAAACCGAGCCGTCGCCGGAAAAAGAAATAGACGAAGAATTGAAGCCGAGAGAATACGCATAAAAAATAAAATTTAAAAATATGCCAAATCCGATTTTTATCGCTTTGTTTTTTCCTTTGATCGCGCTGGGCGTTGCGGTTTATTTTATTTTCTGGCTTGTTAAAAAAGATCAGGGCACCGAAGAAATGAAGCGCGTTTCCGGCGCGATTCGCGAAGGCGCTTCCGCTTTCATCGGCCGTCAATACAAAACCATCGCCTTTATCGGCGCGATAGCCGCCGCCGGCTTGTGGGCGGCTTATTATTTTTCCGGCAAACCGGTTTTGGGCTGGCAGATGGCGCTGGCGTTTGTTTTTGGCGCCGCATCTTCGGCGGTTTCCGGAATTATCGGGATGTCGGTGGCGGTTCGATCCAATTCGCGTTCGGCCGCCGCCGCCAAAAACAGCTTCGGCGAAGCGCTTTCGGTCGCTTTAAGGGGCGGAGCGGTTTCCGGATTGATTATCGTTTCATTGAGTTTAATGGGTATTGCGGGGCTTTTTGAAATTTACAGATTGTTCGGCTACGAAGCGGCCAAAATTCCTTCGCTTATCGTCGGCTATGGCTTCGGTGCGTCGCTGGTGGCGCTTTTTTCCCAGCTCGGCGGCGGGATTTATACCAAAGCGGCCGATGTCGGCGCCGATTTGGTCGGCAAGATCGAAGCCGGCATTCCGGAAGACGATCCGAGAAATCCGGCGGTGGTCGCCGACTTGGTCGGCGATAACGTCGGCGATTGCGCCGGCCGCGGAGCGGACATTTTCGAATCGACGGCGGCCGAAAATATCGGCGCGATGATTTTGGGCGCATCTCTTTATCCCTATTTCGGAATTTCCGGCATTCTTTTTCCTTTGGTTTTGGGCGCCTGCGGCCTGCTCGCTTCGATCATCGGCGTTTTTTCCGCCAGAGCGAAAAATGACGCCGATCCGATGACGGCGCTCAATCGCGGTTATTTTGTCGCGGCCGGAATTGCCGCCATCGCGTTTTATTTCGCGGTCAAAATTCTGCTCGGCAATATGTGGTTTTTTTGGGACGGAATCATTGGAATTTTAACCAGCATCGTTTTTGTTTATCTGACTCAGTATTACACCGAAGCGAAATTCCGGCCGGTGAGAGAAATCGCCGAAGCGTCGCAAACCGGACACGCGACAAACATTATCACCGGTTATTCCGTCGGTTTGGAATCGACCGGTCTTACGGTTATCGCGATTTCGGCCGCGCTTTTGGGGTCTTATAAAATCGGCTTACTCTCCGGAATTCCGGGCGGCGGAATTTACGGCACGGCGGTCGCCACCATCGGGATGCTTGTTACCGCGGCGTATATTCTGGCGATGGACACTTTCGGTCCGATAGTCGACAACGGCGCCGGCATCGCCGAAATGGCGGGCGAAACCGGCAAGATGAGAGAAACGATGGATAAATTGGATTCCGCCGGCAACACTACAAAGGCGTTGACGAAGGGCTATGCCATCGGTTCGGCGTCTCTCGCGGCATTTCTGCTTTTTTCGGCTTATCTGACCGAAGTTCATATTCAAATCGTCGATTTGGCGAAAATTAAAGTTTTTGTCGGCGCGCTTATCGGCGCGGCGCTGGTTTTTGTTTTTTCGTCTCTGGCGATTCGGGCTGTCGGCAAGGCGGCTTTTTCGATTATAAACGAGGTCAGACGCCAGTTTAAGGAGCATCCGGGAATAATGGAAGGAACGGAAAAGCCGGATTATTCAAGAGCCGTCGATATAACGACGCGGGGCGCTTTGAAGCAGATGATTCTGCCGGGCGTTTTGGCCGTCGCCGTTCCGGTTGCCGTCGGCATTCTGTTGAGGGCGGAAGCGGAAGCCGGCTTGATAATGATCGGCACCATTGCCGGAATTTTGATGGCGACGTTGATGAATAACGCCGGCGGCGCTTGGGACAACGCCAAAAAATGGATCGAAGCGGGGCATCTCGGCGGCAAAAAATCGCCGGCGCATCAGGCGGCGGTTACCGGCGATACCGTCGGCGATCCGTTCAAAGACACAGCCGGTCCTTCGCTTCACGTTTTGATAAAACTACTTTCGACTTTGACGCTCGCTCTCGCTTCATTGTTTATTTAACGAATGTGTTGGGGATGAGACGGATTCCCGCCGCCTCCGCTTTGCGGAGGCGGCGGGAATTTTCTTGTGGATAGTTTATTTTTATTTTCTATTGTAAAATTAGATCGATGGAAGAAAAGGGATTTATAAATATCGACAAAGTTGTTTCCCAGCTTGACGTTAAATCGGGGATGACTGTTGCCGATTTCGGCGCGGGGCACGGTTTTTTTTCCGTCGCTTTCGCCAAAAGCGCCGGACCCTCGGGAAAAATTTTCGCCATCGACATTTTGCCGCAGTCGCTCGAAGCCGTCCGTTCGCGCGCCCGCCTCGACGGGCTTTTCATTATCAAAACGATAGAATCGGATTTGGAACGTCCGCGCGGTTCGACTCTCGATGACGGAATTTGCGACCTGGTGTTTATCGCCAATGTTTTGTTTCAAGTGAAAGACAAGAACGGCTTGATAAATGAAGCGCGGCGAATTTTAAAGCCGAACGGCGAATTGGCCGTTATCGAATGGAAACCGTATATCGGACTCGGCCCTCAAAAAAATTTGCGGCTTTCGGAAGAAGAATTAAAAACGCTTATCGACGCAAACGGTTTTGGCGAATCGAAAACGCTTGATGCCGGCAGTCATCATTTCGGCTATATTTTTAAAAAAATTTAGAATATGCAAATAGGAGGCAATCAAATAACCCGCGGCACGCTGATTATGATCGGCGCCGTTGTCGTAATCATTCTGCTTTTGTTTTCGGTTTTTTTGGGCATCATCCCCGGCGCGCGGCCGGGCGCCACGAAAAGAGTAACCCTCGAATTTTGGGGGCTTTATGACGATCGGCAGGCGTGGCAGCCGGTTTTCGACGCTTACAAAAAAACCAACGGTAGCGTTTCTTTCGATTATGTCCAGAAAGATCCGGCGACTTACGAACAGGATTTGATAAACGCGCTGGCTTCGGGCAAGGCGCCGGATATCATAATGTTTCGTTCTTCCTGGCTTCCGAAACACGGCAATAAAATTTCGCCGCTTCCCGAATCGCTGATGAGTTTGAGAACTTTTCAGGACACATTTCCCGATGTCGCCGTTTCCGATTTCGTTTCGCAGAACAAAATTTACGCTCTGCCCGTCTGGACCGACGCTCTGGCGATGTTTTACAACAAAGATTTGTTCAATGCGGCCGGCATCGCCGTGCCGCCCGCCAACTGGGACGATTTTGTCAAAGACGTAAAAAAACTGACGACAAAAGACAAAGCGGGCAATCTGATTAAATCCGGCGCCGCTTTGGGAACGGCCGATAATGTCGAACACTCCGCCGATATCGCGAGTTTGCTGATGATGCAGGCCGGCGCTAAGATGATAAGCGACGACGGCAGATCGGCGGCTTTCGATCAGCCGATAACTTCCGGCGGTTCGGTTTACAAGCCGGGCGAATCGGCTTTGCGCTTTTACACCGATTTTTCAAATCCGAATTCCGACGCTTATTCTTGGAATAACAGCCTGCCCGATTCCGCCGACGCGTTCGTTTCGGGACAAACGGCTGTTATTTTCGGATATGCGGCCGACTTGAATCAATTAAAGCAAAGAGCGCCGAATTTGCGCATCGGCATTGCACCCGTTCCCCAGCTTTCCGGCGCTTCGAAAACGGTGAATTATGCCGATTTCTGGGCTTACAGCGTTCCCGCCGCCTCGCCGAATGCCGCCGCCGCCTGGAATTTCTTGGTTTTTCTTACCGGCAAGGATGTGAATAGTTATTTTTCAAAAGAAGTTGCGCGGCCGGCTTCGCGCCGCGATGTTTTGGGGGAAGAACAATCGTCGCCGGATCTCGGAGTTTTCGCCGATTCGGTTTTGTCGGCCGCGGATTGGTATAAAATCGACCCCGACGCCATCAACCGCATATTTCAGGATATGATAAATGCGGTGACGTTAAACGGCGCGAAGCCGGCCGACGCGCTCGGCGATGCCGCGGCGAAAGTTTCATCATTGATGCAGAATCAAAACCAATGAATCTGAATTTTTTGAGAGGCCTTGTGCCTTGCGCCACCAGTTATGCGCCTCATCCCTGCACCGTTTGCGATTTTTTCGTTTTAATCCAGAATATAGTGAATTTTCTGATTTACACTTCGTTCGCTCTGATAACTTTAATGGCGATAATCATCGCTTTTATGTTTATGTTTTCCGGCGGGTCGCCGACAAAGATTTCCGATGCCAAAAAAAGATTGGGAATTCTGCTTTGGGGCGTTTTCTGGGTTTTCGGTTCCTGGCTGGTGCTCAACACGATTGTCAATTTCGCGGTGAATAAAAGCGCTTTTCCATGGCCGTGGAATAAAGTCGAATGCATCGCTCCGGCCAACACGGCTCCGATGCCGCCGGCCGCACCGGCGGCCGGCGGGCGATTTCCCGGCGGAGGCGGCGGGCAATTCGGCGGAGGCGGCGCCGGCGGCACGGCCGGTCCGGAAGGAACGCTGACGGAACAAGGCGCGAGAGACGTTTTCCAAACAAACGGCATTTCGGTCAATAAAAGCGCTTGTCCGGCCGATACTCGATTTCAAAATGTTTCCGGCGGTTGCACGTCGGTCGGCGGCATTCAGGCAACAACGGTGGCGGAAGCGCTTCAATTAAAAAACCAGTGCCATTGCAATCTCGAAATAACGGGCGGTACGGAATTGGGGCATTCCGGCAGCGGCGTCGGCAGTCATTCCGGCGGCTATAAATTGGATTTCGCGCTGAATCCGGCACTTAATAATTATATTACCGGTAATTTTACCGATATCGGCGTAAGAAGCGACGGCGCTATTCAATACAAAGCGCCGAACGGCGTGATTTTCGCCCGCGAAGGCGATCATTGGGACACGACGTTTACTAAATAAACCGCTTGCGGTATAATTTGTTTATGAAAACATTCTTGATTTTTTCGCTTGTTTTTGCCATAATGTTTATGGTGGGAGGAAAAGCGCTTGCCGTCGAGCTGGTTAATCCCATCGGCGCCGGCGATATTCCGACTTTGATCGATAAAATAGCCACCTGGCTTTTGGAAATCGGCGCGACGATATCGACGATAATCATTCTCTGGTCGGCGCTGATTTTTATGACAAGCGGCGGCAACAAAGATAAAGTGACGCAGGCGCGGAAAACTTTGTGGTATGCTATAATCGGAATTGTGATTTTACTGGTGGCGAAAGGCATCACAAGCATTATCAAAGGATTTTTAAGCGGCAGTTTTTAAAATCGGTAAATAATTAAAATTAAAATTATTATAATGAAAAAGAATTTTATAAAAACAGGGGCGGGGATATTCGGCTTGGCGGCTCTTCTGCCGTTTTTGGCGGCGGCTGATATTTTACAGGGGCCGATTATAACCAGTCCGTCCGGAGTTCTCACCATTCTCGGCAATGTTTTGACATTTCTTTCGGCGGCCGTGGCCATCGTTTCTGTTATAATGCTTATTTACTCCGCCATTTTATTTCTTTTCGCGGGAGCAAGTTCGGCGGCGCATGAAAAAGCCAAAAACGTTTTGATTTATGCCATCATCGGCATTGTGGTCGCGGTTTTGACGTATTCCGTCGAGCCGTTTATCGTAAATTTCCTGCAAGGAAGATAATTGCCTCGGTGTTCGAAAAAAATTCAAGCCCGCCCCGCATTGCGGGGCGGGCTTTCCCGTTTTTTTGCGTCTTTTCGCGTTTGTTTGACGGAAATAAATATATAGTGTATAATATTGGGGCAAGTCCATAAGAGCATTTTGCTCTTTATAAATTTATTTGGAGGTGGGCTATTATGGATAAAAGGCCCTGGAGAAGACGCGGCGATGTTCGCTACATCGGGAGTGATGATTGGATCGGTAGCGTTGTGGTGAGTGTTGGCGTAACGCTATTGATTGTTGTGATTGCCGTCGCTTTGTTTTTCGCTTTATCTTTTGTTGTGAAAAAAGATAAGGCGGAACAGGCGGCGCGCAAGCCGATTCCGCCTGCGGCCGCCGTGTCGCCGGCAGTTACGCCGGCGCCGTCACAAAACGGCATCAGCGTGAATATCGGCGCGCCTTCCGGCACGCCGATGGAGATTTACGTCGGTGAGGCGAAAATCGCCGTCTCAAAATCGGCGACGATCCGCAAAGCTTCGCGTCGGCGCGCGAAAGCGGCAAAAAAGCCGTACCACCGGCCGGCGCGCGATGCGAAAAAGGCCGCAATCGCAAAGATTGCGGCGGAAAAAAGAATCGCGGCAACGATGCCGCCGGCCGGACTGTTCAAAATTCGCCTCGACGTTGTTGTCGGAGCGAATAAGTTGACCGGCCGGTCCCGCGACATCGGGTCGGTGATCCGCAAAGGCCTGACCGACGGTTCGATCAAGCCGGCGCCGGACACTGTCCGCTTCGATGTCGAAGTCAGCCGCGGCGCCGACAGGTTTGCCGGCAAAACGATTTATGTCAACGGGAAAAAAATCGTTTTGTCCGGCGCGTTCGCCGCCGACGCTCACTTTGAGGTTGTGAGCAAGGGCGGCGAGGCGACGATAGCGTTCGATCCGAATTTTATAGATTCGGCAACGGCGCTTGTCGTCAAATCGCGGGAGGTGATTATGGTTTCACCTCCCGATGGTTTGCCGCTCGTCGTCGATCCCGGCGTATTGCAAGCCGAGATCAACGACGGAATACAGGAGGCGCGAATTTATTTCGTCGCGTACTCCAAGCAGCAGGATAGCGTCGGTAATGCTGATATGATCCCATATCAGCATCCGGCGCCGTAGATTAGCGGAAGATTTCGTCCCGCAGTGCGGGACGAAATCTTCCGCCTCTTTCTTTTTTTCGGTTATAATAACGGAAAAAAAGAAGGGGAGAATAAATATGAAAAATATAAAATTTGCATCGAAGAAAATATCATTGACGCTTTTGGCGGCGGTATTTTTGTTTTCTTTTAATATTTGGACTCCGATGGTTCGCGCGGATACCGCGGATATCGGGACTTATGATAATCCGTCCTCGGCCGATACAGGAACTTATCCTTCTACGACCGATATCGGCACTTATAGCTATCCGTCTGCGGCGGACATCGGAACTTACAGCTATCCGTCCTCGGCGGATGTCGGCACTTACGATTATCCTACGACGGCCGATATCGGAACTTACAATAATCCATCCTCGGCCGATATAGGAACTTATAACTATCCGGCTTCGGCGGACATCGGAACTTACAGCTATCCTTCGACGGTCTATATAGGAACTTACAACTATCCCATCACGAACAATGTTTCGGGATATGGATACGTTCCTTATTACGGCGCGCCGTCTGATTCGTATTCCGACGCGAATCCCGCCCATTACAATTTCCCGTCGCCCGTTATTCCGGCGACAAATCCGGCGGCTTCGACCGATATCGGTCATTATAATTTTTCTTTCACTCCCGCTTCTTACGGCTACGCATACCAGGCGCCCGATATCGGAAAATATAATTTCACGGTTCCTCAAACGCCGGTCGCTTATGCCGCCACCGCCGCGCCCAATCCGGCCAATTATCCTAATTTCACAGTGCCTTATCAAACGGCTTATGCCGCAAGCTACTACGCGCCGAATTACGAAACCGCATCCGTGCCCGTTGCGCAGGCGGCAACCGAAGCGCCGGCAAAAAGTATTTCAACTCCGGTGGCCAACGCCGCGACGGGGCCGGAAGATCTATGGCTTTGGGTTTTTCCGGGCGGGCTGATTCTGGCCGCCGCGATTTATTTGTTGTTATTCAAAGCGCGGTTCGGACACGGAATTGCTCTGGCCGACGCTTATAACGGCGCGATTCTTGAAAGAAAAATCGGAAAGATCAAAAAATCGGAAGCGAAAGCCGATACGGAAACGAATGAAAATCAATCCTAAAAAAGAATTGGCGATATTCGCCGCGATATTTTTTGCCGCCGCGTTCGCGGTTTATCTGGTTTTGAACGGTGGAGCGTATTTTCGGATTTTGCGCTATGATTTGGTCGTCAATTCCCCTTTCGGGTCCGATTTGAAAAATTGGCCGATTCTCGGTTTAAGCGGCGCGGTTGAAAAACCGTCCGGAAGCGAAAACGACTATTATCTTGCGATTCCCAAAACCGCCACGATGTCTCCGATCGTTTTTCCGAAAGACGGGGACAATAAAACGATATTGGCGGCGATGGAAAGCGGCGTCGCGTTTTATCCCGGCTCCCAGCAGTTCGGCGAAAACGGCCGTTCGGTTATTCTCGGGCACAGCTCGAAAGCGATTTGGTATCGCGGCGACTACGGTTCGATTTTCGCGCTTTTGCATAAGCTCGAAAAAGGCGACGAAGTTTATGTTTTTTACGGAAATAAAAAATTGGCTTACAAAGTTTTTGCCGACGACGTTTTAACGCCGGCCAAAACCAACGAATTGCTGGCGCAGATTCCGCAAGGCGAGTCGGATATCGCCTTGATAACCTGCTGGCCGGTCGGTTCGTCTTCGATGCGCACCGTGATTCAGGCAAAACTTGAAAGCGCCGGCAAAATATAACGAGAGGCGAAGACAAGGGCGAAAATCTGCTATAATTTTCAAACGCGACCGTGGCGAAACGGCAGACGCACCAGCTTTAGGAGCTGGCGCCGCAAGGCGTGGAGGTTCGAATCCTCCCGGTCGCACAAGCATTCAACTTTGCTGATATAGAACGGCCTTTGCCGTATCAGTCTGTGGATATGTAAAATCATTGTTTTTAGCCATATTTTGCAATAAAGTTTAGCGCATAGGTGGCATTTACGGTTTCCATTCACTAAATAATGCGCAATCTAATCAAAAATAAAAAAATCCTGCTGGTCGGGCTTGGCCGGCTGGGCGGCGGCGCGGCCACCGCCGCATTTTTGGCAAAACGCGGGGCGAAACTTTCGGTTACCGATTTGAATTCCGCTCAAGAATTAACATCCGGTCTGGCAAAATTAAAAGGATTGAAAATAAAATATGTTTTGGGGAAACACCGTGAAGCGGATTTTTTAAACAGCGATGTTATAGTTTTTAATCAGGCCGTAAGCGCCAACAGCAAATGGGCGCGATTCGCCGGCGAAAACGGCAAAGCGATTGAAACCGATTTGTCGCTGATGCTGAAAATTTTGAATCAGGTTATGCCGGAAACGGAATATATCGCGATCACCGGCACCAGAGGGAAAACCACCACCGCCGTCTGGACGCATCATTTTTTAAAACCCGCGCGCATAGGCGGCAATATTCCGGCACTGGCTCCTTTGAAAATACTGGATAGAATTCTCCGCGCGCCGCAAAGCGGCGCGCGGAAACCGCTGATTTTGGAAATTCCGTCGTATCAGCTCGAATATTGGGAATTGAATCAAAATCTGAAAGCTCCGAAAATCGCGGTGATTACCAATTTATATGTCGATCATCTCAATCGGCACGGCAATATGAAAAATTACGCGCTGGCGAAATCTCGCGTCTTTTCCAATCAGACGGATAAGGATTTTCTCATTTTAAATTACGATATCAACAACGCGCCGTTCTTCAAGCGAAAGCCGAAGAGCGCGATATTTTATATTGCCCTCAAGTCATTGCCGAAAAATAAAAACGGCTTGTATTGCGGCGGGCAAAAAATAATTTTTCAAAATAACGGACAAAAAAAATTCGTGGCCGAAATCGAAAATTTCAGCCCGCACCGGAAACAAAATCTTCTGGCGGCGCTTTTGGTCGGCTATTTATACGGGAAAAAATGGAAGGAAATGGCGGCGAAAATTCCGTCGCTTCCGGCCGTGCCTTTCCGGCAGGAAATCGTTTTTAAAAGCGGCAATCTGGAAATTGTAAACGATTCGGCCTCCACCAGTCCGGAGGGAGTCGCCGCGGCAATCGACGGATTCAAGCCGGATATCAAAAAAACCGCTTTGATCTGCGGCGGCGCCGACAAGATGCTTGATTTCAAAAATTTGGCGAGAAAAATCAAAAAAGAAGTTCCCCGAAAAAATCTGTTTCTTCTCGGCGGCAGCGCCACCGAAAAACTGGTTGCCGAATTGGAAAAATTGAGATATTTCAAATCGAAGCCGCGGCTGTCCGAATCGGTTGGCGAAATAATCGGCGCGATTAAAAACAGAAAATGTTTTGAAAAAATAATTTTTTCGCCCGGGGCGGCCAGTTTCGGAAAATTCAAGAATGAATTTGACCGCGGCCGCAAATTCAATAAAATTATAAAAGAAAATTTCGAACGAGGGAGGTGATTGCGAATGCCGCGCGAGAAGCGCAAGCTGTTTGAAAAAAGCGGTCCTCTGGCCGAGGCCTACGAAAAAGTGCACGGCAGAGAGCCGGAAAGACTAAAGGAATGGGAAATGGCCGAAGAAATTTTGGAGGTTTTGGACGATCCCGGATGGATACCGCCCGATCTCGCCAAAGAATGTCTTTATCGGATTGTTCATATTATTGATTATCCGGATTACGAGACAAAACGGAAAATCATCTGGGAAGCCGAAAGCCGCGCGAAAAATATCTTTCCTTCGGATATCAATTCCGACGAAGCCCATATGGAGGAAATAGACAGGGCTTACCGAAAATGGAAGGGTGAAAACGAATAAGGACCTGCGTCGTCGCAAGTCCTTTTATTTTTATTCCGTTCCGAAGCGGCGGGATTATTCTTCGTGACGATTGATTTCTATTTTTTTGGTTTTGATTTTTTCGGATTTCGGCAGGCGGATTGTCAGGACGCCGTTTTTTAAAGTGGCGATTGATTTTTCGGTCTGAACATCGACCGGCAAGATAATCGATCTTGAAAACGGACCCCAATAACATTCCTGATAAAAATAATCGTCGCGGGTGAGTTCTTCTTCGGTTTCTCTCCGGCCGCGGATTGTCACCATATCGTTGGTTATGGCGATATCCAAATGTTCGGGTTTGACTCCGGCGATGGTCGATTTAATCACGATATCGGCCGGCGTCTGAAAAACGTCTATCGAAAGCTGGCCTTCGGCTTCGCTCGGCGCCCATTCGATGTTTTTTGTTTCTTTTTCCATTTTTGACTTTAAAATTAACGGCTTTTCCGATTGCATTATATTTCTTTCGCCCGCGTTTCGTCAACCGCGGGTTGTTGATAAGTTTGGGGATATTTGAGCTTGTGGAACATAATAATCGCCGCCGCGGCGCCGCCACCGAGCAAAACGGCGGCCAGAATCGTCGGCAGTGTTGCGCCGTTTCTGACGATCAGGAAATTGTAAGCTCCGTGGAAAATCGAGGCGAAAATGACGCCTTTGAAAATCAGCCGCGCCTTTCTTTCGAAAAAATAAAATTTGGCGAAATAATAGCCGGAAATGCTTGAAGCGAGCCCGTGCAAGGCGACGGCGGTTATAAACCGCATCGATAGGAAATTAAAAGCGGCATAAAGGTATCCCGGATCGCCGACGGGAATGAAAGAAAATACGGCAAAAACATTTTCTATCGCCGCAAAACCCAAAGCGGCGGTGATGACATAAATCATCGGATCGACCGGTTCGTCGATTACCGGATTTTTATTCATCGCCAGATGGACGGTGCCGTATTTAGCGGTTTCTTCGACAAGGGGGGCGAAGCAGAACAAAAGCAGGCCGGCGGCGAGCGATCCGTCGGCGAAAGTTCCGATTATTTTTCCGAAAATCATTTCGAAAGAAATGACGATCGGCGCCAAAATTATGCCCATCGCGAACATCGTCCCGAGCCAGAAGCGCGGTTCGGGATGCGGGTCTTCTTTAAGATAAAAAAACAGCCAAATCAAACTCGGCGCGAGAGCGAGCAGCAGAACCGATGTTAAATCCAGTGCATTATAGCCGAATATCATACTTGCCGCGGCCAGCTTTCAATGATAAGCGGGCCGGCTTTTAGTCCGGCGGATCTAAGGTTGTCCCAGATTTCTTCGGTGATAAACGGCAGGAAAGGGTGAAGCAGTTTTAAGGAATTCGTCAAAACATAAAATAAAATCCGGTTCGTGTTTTCGGCGAGCTTCGGGTCGGCCGATTGTTTTTTCGATTCCTCTATATATTGATCGCAGAAGTCGTGCCAGAAGAAATCGTAAAGACTATGCAGAACTTTGCCGAATTCATATTTATCGATTCCGGTTTCGGTTTTTTTATTTGCCATTTTCAGCGCAATCAGAATTTTTTTATCGGCGGCCGTTTTCGGCTTGGGATTTTTATCGTTAAAATCGGAAATTTTTTCCCGATTTGCCATCATTACAAAACGCGTCGCGTTCCAAATCTTGTTGCAGAATTTTTTTCCGGTGATTATCGCGTCTTCGGAAAACCTGATGTCCTGGCCGCCGAGATTCTGGTACGTGATGCCGAAACGAACGGCGTCGGCGCCATATCGCTCGACGAGCAGAAGCGGGTCGATGCCGGTGCCGAGAGATTTTGACATTCTTTTACCGTCTTTGGTTAAAATAGTGGCGTGAATATGAGCCGTTTTGAAAGGCGTTTTTCCCATAAATTCCATTCCGGAAAAAATCATTCGGATAATCCAAAGGTTGAGGATTTCCCGCGCCGAAGTGATATAATCGGTCGGATAATATTCGGACAAGTCGGTCGTTTTTTTCGGCCAGCCGAGCGTGGCGAAAGGCCAGAGCGCCGATGAAAACCAGGTATCCAAAACATCGTCGCTTCGAATGAATTCCGCATCGCAGTATTCGCATTTCGGTTTTTTTTCCGACACGACAAATTCTTTGCACTTCGCAACATCTTTTTCACGGTCTTTCTTCGGCTCGCATTTCGGTTCGTGAAACCAGACCGGCAAGCGATGCCCCCACCACAATTGCCGCGAGATGTTCCAGTCGCGGATGTTTTTTAGCCATTCCAGCGCCGGTTTTTCCCATTTTTTCGGATAAAGAGCGGTTTTTTTGTTTTTAATCGCTTTTATCGTCAGTTCGGCGAGCTCGGCCATTTTCAAAAACCATTGCAGGGAAAGCCGCGGCTCGATTTTCGTTCCGCAGCGTTCGCAAAAAGCGGCATTGTGAATGTAATTTTCGGCCTTTTCCAAAAGCCCGAGTTTTTGAAGTTCTTCGGCGGTTTTTCCGCGGCATTCTCCGGTTTTCAACCCGGCGCAAAAAACTCCCGACTCGTCCGTCATTATTCCTTTTTCGTTTATTATTTTTATCCTCGGCAAATTGTGACGAATCGACATTTCGAAATCGGAAACATCGTGCGCCGGCGTAACTTTCACGGCGCCGGTTCCGAATTTCATATCGACGCCGCGGTCGGCGATTATCGGGATTCTGCGGTTTTGAATCGGCACCGCGGCGAATTTTCCTATCAGTTTTTTATAACGGCCGTCTTTGGGATTTACCGCCACCGCCGTGTCGCCGAACATAGTTTCCGGGCGTGTTGTGGCCACGATGATAAATCCACCGTCCGCCAGCGGATATTTTATATGATAAAGCTTTGCCGGTTCTTCTTTGTATTCGACTTCCAAATCGGAAATTCCGGTTTCGCATCGTGGGCACCAGTTGATAACCCGTTCGCCGCGGTATATCCATCCTTTTTCGTAATAATGGATGAACGCATGACGCACTGCCTCGGCGTATTCTGGATCCAAAGTGAATCGCGTGCGCGACCAGTCGGGAAGCGCGCCGAGTTTTTTTAATTGATCCAAAATGATGTGGCCGTATTTTTCTTTCCATTCATACATTTTTTCGACGAATTTTTCGCGGCCCAAATCCTGGCGGCGGATGTTCTGTTTGCGCAAATTTTTTTCGACGGCGTTTTGGGCGGCGATGCCGGCATGATCGATGCCGGGGAGCCAGAGTGCTTTAAACCCCTGCATTCTTTTCATCCGCACCGCGATGTCGACGGAAATGTTTTCCAGAGCATGCCCCATATGCAAAGAACCGGTGATGTTGGGCGGCGCCATCATCGCCGAAAATTTTTTTGTCCGTTTGCCCGGCAGTTTGTCGGGATCGGCGAACCCCGATTTTTCCCAAAGCCGGTAAATTTTTTCTTCTGCTTGTTTCGGATCGTATTGAGAATTCATAAGCCAAGATTAGCATCCGCTTCAATTTTTTTCCATGAATCGCCGGCCGGTTTCTTTTTGAGATAATCGAAATATCCGGCGGCGGCGATCATCGCGGCGTTGTCGGTGGAATAGGCGCGGCCGGGAATCGAAAGCGGAATGCCGGCGAGCGCCGCCGCCGCCGCCATTTTTTCACGCAATTTCGCGTTGGCCGAAACGCCGCCGGCTATCATCAGGGTTTTCGGCCGGAATTTTTCGGCGGCTTTTATTGTTTTAAAAACCAAAACCTCGACGATCGATTCTTGAATTTCGGCCGCCATCGCCGGAACGATTTTTTCGGCCGCATATTTTTTTATCAAATCTTCGCGCATATACAAAACGGCGGTTTTGAGCCCCGAAAAAGAAAAATCGAAATTTTTGGAATTCATCATCGGTCGTGGCAGGGAAATTTCAGATTTTAGATCTTCGATTTTTGATTTTTTCGCCGCTTCGGCGATTGCCGGGCCGCCCGGAAAACCCAGTTTCAGAATTCGCGCCGTTTTATCGAAGCATTCGCCGGCCGCGTCATCCAGAGTGCGGCCGACAACTTCGTATTTGCCGTAATTTTTCATCAAAACCAGTTCCGTATGCCCGCCGCTCGCCACGAGAACCAAAACCGGAAATCGAAAATCGGAAATCGAAAATTTCCCGGCCGGCGAAAGCCAGTTGGAAAAAATATGCCCTTCGATGTGGTTTATGCCGATTATCGGTTTTTGCCATTTGTATGACAGAGCGCGGGCAAAATTCACTCCTATCAAAAGTGACGGCATCAGGCCCGGACCGCGCGTCGCGGCGATAAGGTCGATTTTTTCCGGCGCGGTTTTTGCCGCGCGCAGGGCTTCTTTTACGGTCGGCTCGATTTTTGCGAGATGCGCCCGCGAAGCCAGATTCGGCACGATGCCCCCGAATTTTTTATGGATCGCCGTTTGCGAATACAACACATTCGACAAAACCGAAAAAGACGGCTTTGCAAATCCGCCTTTCGCTTCCAAAACCGCCGCCGCGGTATCATCGCAAGAAGTTTCAATGCCGAGAATCCTCATGTAGCCCTAGGGGGAATCGAACCCCCGTTTACACATTGAAAGCGTGTTGTCCTAACCACTAGACGATAGGGCCGCAATTCCGCCATTTTAGCGGATTCTTTAACTTTTTGCAATTTCCGTGTTATAACTCTTTTGACCGATTTCGTGCCGATTTTATGAAAAACGATTCATATCTGACCGTCGGCCGCGCTTCCGAAATCGCCGATGCGAAAAGAAGGCGGTATTACCGGTTTTTAGAAATTCTGCCGGCGTTTTTGTCGTGGCTGACTCTTATTGCCGTTGTCGCGCTTTCTCGATTTTTGCCTTTTTGGGCGGCCGTTTTTATCATCGCTTTCGATGTTTACTGGCTTTTGAAAACTATTTTTTTATCGCTCCATATGAGGTCGGCTTTCAACCGGATGAATGAAAATCTTAAAAAAAACTGGCGCGGCGAAATTGAACGCGCCGTTCCCGTTTCGCCGGATCTTAAAAACGCCAAATGGAGCGATATCTATCATCTTGTTATTTTGCCGATGTATCAAGAGCCGCTCGAAGTCGTGCGGGCAAGTTTTGAAAGTTTGATAGCATCGAATTATCCTCTGGAAAAAATAATCGCAGTTCTGGCGGTCGAAGCAAGAGGCGGCAAACCGGCTTTGGATATCGCCGAAAAAATAAATCGCGAATTCGGCGGCAAGTTTTTTAAATTTTTGATTTCGGTCCATCCGGCGGATATCGCGGGAGAAATCGCGGGCAAGGGCAGTAACGACGCTTGGGCGATCAAAAAAGCGAAAAGCGAAATTATCGACGCGCTTGAAATTCCTTACGAGCGGATAATCGTTTCCTGTTTCGATGTCGATTCCGTCGTTCACCGGGATTTTTTCGGTTGTCTGACATATTATTACCTGACGGCACAATACCCTCTGCGCTCTTCTTTTCAGCCGATTCCTCTTTTCACGAATAATATCTGGCAGGCGCCGGCTTTCGCGCGAGTTTTCGCATTTTCAACGACTTTCTGGCAGATGATTCAGCAGGCGCGCCCCGAGCGGCTCATCACTTTTTCTTCTCAATCGATCGGATTCAAGCCGCTTGCCGAAATCGGTTTCTGGCAAACCAATGTCGTCAGCGAAGATTCGCGGATTTTTTGGCAGTGTCTTTTGAATTTCGACGGCGACTGGCGCACCGCGCCTCTTTTTTTCCCGATCTATATGGATGCCAACGTCGCCGCCACATTTTGGCGGACGATGAAAAACCAATACAAACAGATCCGCCGCTGGGCCTACGGCGTCGAAAACAACGCCTATTTTCTTTATGGATTTTCGAAAAACGGCAGGATAGCGGCGAGTAAAAAATGGAGTTTGGGATTCAATATGATCGAAGGCGCTCATTCGCTGGCGACCAATTCGCTGATTATCTTTCTTCTGGGCTGGCTGCCGACGCTTATCGGTCGCGGCGGATTTTCCGACACTCTGCTTTCCTACAATCTGCCGTTCATTACGCGCTGGATTATGACTTTGGCGATGGGCGGGCTGGTGTTTACCGCCGTTTTGGCGATTTATCTTCTGCCGCCGAAACCGCTTTATCGAGGGCGTCTCAGGTATATTTTAATGGTTTTGCAATGGATTTTACTGCCTGTGAATATGGTCGTTTTCGGCGCCGTTCCGGCTTTGGACGCGCAAACCCGCCTGGCGCTCGGAAAATATATGGGCTTTTGGAACACGCCGAAATCGAGATGAAATATAAAAATTATGGACAAAAAAACATATAAAAAGTGGAAAATGTTAACGGATAAAATGTTAAATGATTGCTGGAGATTTAGAAATTTATGCAACAAACCTTTTGATAGGGGATTTATAGGCGAGTTGTTGGTTTTAAAACAACTTCTAGCAACTTATGGGAATGACCTGTCATCTTTATTGGAGAATGATATTATATATGCTGGAAATTCTAATAAAAATTGGGATATTGGATTAAAGTTTAATGGGAAGGTGTTGTTTTTTCATGCCAAGGCTACAACAGTAGCTCAGGATAATAAGCCAGTTTGGGTGCGGCAAAATGCGAGAACTTTTTGCGATATAAAAATTAACGGGAAAAATTTAAAACAATCAGTGTCATTAAAAAATGATTTTGACGTAAATTTATATTATGTTTTTGTTGATGTTGCGACTTGGTGAAAAAATCGTAAAATAAATTGTTATATTCTTTCAGATAGGAAAGCAAAAATGGTATTTGGTAAAAAATATTACAAAGGAGCAAATGGTACAATAAGACAAACCGGGTCTACGGATTTTTGGGTTGAATATAAAGATATTAAAAATTATAAGGATAAATATATCAGGTCAATTAAATAATATTTTTTTAAATACCAAAAACGCAAAAAATAATTATGCGTAGAATATCAGTATCGTCATCAAATATCCGCTCAATTGGATACGACCAACAGTTGAATACTTTGGAAGTGGAGTTTATTTCTGGTGATGTATATCAATATTTCAATGTGCCAGAACATTTGTATCGGCAATTTTTACACGCATCATCACATGGACAATTTCTTAATGACAATATTCGATATAATTATCGATATCAGAAAATAAGTTGATTATATGTTTACGCCAAAAACAGTGAAAATTGAAAATATCGCAAAGAATAAGCAGCGGGTTATCAAACAACTCAATAACATTCTTAGCGCAAAAACTCGTGTTTATATTGATTATGCAAATGTGCGTCCGTGGAGTGAAAAACTCGGATGGCATATTGAACTGAGGAGATTAAAACAATTTCTGGATTCTTTTGATACTATTGAGGCAGTTAATTTTTATAATGGTTATTTGGCTGGAGATGAAAGATCAGAGAAAGAAAAAACGGAAGCAGAGAATAATAAATATTTTCTTAGAACAAAACCTGTAAAAATTATGGAACTTTCTATTGATGTTTCAAGTATTTTACCCGATTCAACAGTATTAATCAGCCAGTTTATTCGCCGAGCGCTTTTAAAAAAATATGAAATCACAACTATTGAGTATTTAAATGAAAGATTCAAGGATATGAATAAAAAGGGAGAATATTTTATTAAAGATATGAAATGCAATTTTGATGTTGAAATAGGCGTAGATATGCTTCTTGATTGCGAGCGAAATAGCGCAGAAACTTTTATACTATGGAGCGGAGATAGTGATTTCGCCGATCCGATTGAAAAATTAATGAGTGCTGGGAAAAAGGTAATTTTGTTTGCAACCGTTCGGAAGGTTTCTAAAGAATTATCCACCCTGGTTGAAAAGGGGCTTATGATTTTTGATATTCAAAAAATTCGCGATTTTATATGTTGGAAAAGGGAATTAGAACGCAAAGAGGACCCCAGGTAAAGGGGCCCCCTAGCTCTAGAATTCGTGATCTTTCGATCATTTTTATACTAGCACAACATATTGGTAAGTGTAAATAATTGTTCACAGGTTTTTAAATTTACTCTAAATGAACTCTGTTTCGGAATTCCGCAAGACGGGATTTCAAAATCGGATAATTTTTCAGATTGGGATCGCGGGATAAAATTTTTCGGGCGGCTTCGCGGGTTTCTTCGACAAGCCGCAAATCCGCAAGCGAGGCGATCGCCAAATCGGGGAGTCCCGATTGGCGAATACCGGTAAAATCGCCCGGGCCGCGAATTTCCAGGTCGCGTTCAGCCAGCTTGAAGCCGTTTTGCGCCGATTCCAGCGCTTTTAATCTTTTGCTGGTTTGCGCCGACGGCGAATCGGCCATTAAAAAGCAATACGACTGGTGTTTACCGCGGCCGACGCGGCCGCGGAATTGATGAAGCGAGGCGAGGCCGAACCGGTCGGCGCCTTCTATCATCATTACGGAAGCGTTCGGAATATCGACGCCGACTTCGACAACCGAAGTGGTCGCCAAAATATCGAGATTCCGGTTCAAAAATTCCGCCATCGTTTTTTCTTTTTCTTTCGGCTTCAATCGGCCGTGAAGCAATCCGATTTTCAATTCGGGAAAAATTTTTTCTTGTAAAAACGCCTGTTCTTTTTTTGCCGCTTTTATTTCGCGGCCTTCGGCGGATTTTGCCGACAATTTTTCCGACACTTCGACAAGCGGACAGACCACAAACGCCTGCCGGCCGTTTTTGATTTCGTTCCTGATGAATTCGTAAACCTCGCTTCTTTCGGCCGGCGCCGTTATTTTGGTGATTATGTTTTTTCTTCCTTTCGGCATTTCCTGTATAAGCGACAAATCGAGATCTCCCCATATTGTCAGGCCCAAGGTTCTCGGAATCGGGGTGGCCGACATCGACAAAAGATGGGGGACGAGCGGCGTTCCGCCAGGCGGAGCGCCGCTTCCGTTTTTTAACAAAGCGGCGCGGTGATTTACGCCGAAACGGTGCTGTTCATCGACGATCGCCAGCGCCAGATTTTTGAATCTTACGCTTTTTTGGACCAAAGCATGAGTGCCGATTAAAATTTTTATTTCTCCGTCGGCGACTTTTTCCAAAAATTTTTTTCTCGAAATTTTTTCGCCGGAATTTGAGAAAATTCTGGATTCGGAAGAAGTCAAAAGCCCGGCGGCGATGCCGGATTTTGCGAATAACGGCGCGATTTTTTCGAAATGCTGTCGGCTCAAAATTTCCGTCGGCGCCATAAACGCCGTCTGAAAATTTTTCAAAGCGGCCAGATACGCCGCCATCGCGGCGACAATCGTTTTGCCGCTGCCGACATCGCCTTCGAGCAGGCGGTTCATCGGCCGATTTTGCGACATATCGCCGATAATTTGCCAGGCGGCTTTTTTTTGGTCGCCGGTCAGTTCGAACGGCAATGTTTTGACGAATTTTTTCGCCGCATTTTCGTCGAAAGGAACCGCCGGCGCGGTTTGGCGTTGAAATTTCAGGCGATTCAATCCCATAAACATCTGCAGGATAAAAAGCTCTTCGAAAGCGAAGCGGCGCTTGGCGGAAGCGGCATTTTCGACGCTTGCGGGAAAATGAATCTGCGCCATCGCGCTTTCAAAATCCGGAAGATTGTTTTCTTTTCTCAATTCGGCCGGCAAGACATCGGGCGCGCGGCCGGCGAATTTCAAAAGCGGTTTGATAATCGATCTCAGCCAGCGGGATGTAAGGCCGTAAGTTTCGGGATAGACCGGCACCAGCCGGCCGGTGTGAAGCGGTTCTTTTTGCCGCAAACTTCCGCCGCGGCCGGAGTCGGCGATTTCATAAGCCGGATTGGAAAAGCAAAGCCGTTTTTTGTTCGGCGCGATTTTTCCCGACAGATTTATCCGCCGGCCCGTTTGAAATTGATTCAAAAGATACGGCTGGTTAAACCACACCGCGTTTATTTCTCCGGATTCGTCGCCGACGACGATTTCGGTGATCATCATCCGCTTTTTGAAAGTGCGGATATTTTTCGCGCTTAAAATTTCGCCGCTAATAGTGGCCGCGCAATCGGGTTTGGCGTCGGCGATCGGAATAAAATCGGAAAAATCATCGTAGCGCGAAGGAAAATGATACAGCAGATCGCGCACGGTCGCTATTTTCAATCTCGCCAGCTTTTTTACCGCCGCCGGTGCAAAATATCTTATGTTTCCAATCGGCTCGTCGAGAAATGATGGCATATGTCCCCTCGGCAGGAATCGAACCTGCATTACGAGATCCGCAATCTCGCGTCCTGTCCATTGAACGACAAGGGGATTCGGGACCGAATTCTAACTCAAAACCATTTTTTTCTCAATAAGTCAACCAGCGATTCCGTTTCTTCTTTTTCCGGCAAATGACCGCCGATTATGCTTTTGATTTTTTCTTCGTCGGCTTCGTAAAATGGCACGGTCAGAAGCGGAGCGAAACGGTTTTTGCGCCGCAAAGCCAATTCCGGATTTTGAATCCCGGGCGCGGCGGGAAAAATCCAGAACGATTCCAGTTCTTCGTAAGAATAAAGTTTTTTCCCGATACGCAGTCCTTCGTCGCCGAGTCCGACATTCAGCATATCTGAAGTCGTGTTCCGGCCATGATAAACAATAAAAGCCAAAAGGGCGACGATTATTATCAGAAGATAATTTTTCAGAATTATGGCGAAAACAATCATCGCCAGCGCCGCGATTCCCAGCGCCCAAAACCATTCCGAACTTTTCGGGGTAAAACTCGGCTCTTCTATTTTCCATTCGAATTCGTTCATCGTTTGTCTGTCGAATTTTAAGCTATTTCGTCCGCTGTTGACAAGTTTTCGCGCCCGTAATATACTTAAGCGGTTTAATAATTCAATTATCTAATAAAATGGCCAAATCCGGCGATCTAAACGATTTAATTCTCCTTATTTTCAACACGCGGCGTCTTATTGCCGAACGCTATCGCCAGGCATCCGGATTTTCACTGCTCCAGCTCGAAACTCTCCGCTATATCGCGGAAAATGAAAACCCGACGATGAAGGACGTCGCCGATTATCTGGCGGTGACGCCGCCTTCGGCCACGGCGCTGATCGAACTGCTTGTGAAATCCGGTAAAATCAAACGCCTGTCGACGAAAGGCGATCGCCGCGTGGTGTGCCTGTCTCTGACGATCGGCGGTAAAAAAGCGCTTGCGGCCGGCTTTAAAGAAAAAACGGCGCGGATGAGAGCCCTTTTGGAAACATTAAGCGCGGACGACCGGAAAAATCTCGCCAGAATTTTAAAAAATCTTCTCAAATAAAATTTATGAAAAATTTTCCCAAAAAAAATGTTTACTCGATTGCGGCGGCTCTGGCCGTTCTGGCCGCCTCGGCAATCGCCATTATATATTTTAAAAGCGATCCGAAATTACTTTCCGGCGACATCGTCGTTAAAAAATCGGATATAACGGAAATTGTAAAAAGCGACGGAACCGTCAAGCCGGTTCAAAGCGTCGATTTGGCGTTTCAGAACGGCGGCAAAATCGGCGCCGTTTCGGTTCAAGTCGGCGATTACGTTTCGGCCGGCCGGCCGCTTGTCGGTTTGGACAGCGCGGATTTGAACGCCCAGCTTGCCAAATCGCAGGCCGATCTTTCCGCCCAGGAATCGATTCTGGATAAATCGAAAATCGATCTCGGCAATCTTTACGGCGACATTCCCAATGTTTTAAGCGACGCCTATACCAAAGCCAATGATGCGGTGAACAATCAGGCGGACAATCTTTTCACGAACGGCGAATCGAACCATCCGCTGTTGAATTTTTTAACTATTGATTCGCAGGCGCAGACCGATTCCCAAAACGGCCGGCTTTTGTCGCAGACCGAGCTTGATAACTGGCGCCGCGAGCTTGATACATTGAACAATCTTTCGCCGGACGGGCAATATCAAAGTCTGAAAAACGCCAAAAATTATCTTTTCGAAATTCAGAATTTTCTGATATCGCTGACGAGCGCGGTCAATAAAATATACAATTCTTCGCAGACGACGGTTAACGCCGACAAAACTTACGTTTCGGCCGCGAGCGCCGAAATCAACGCGGCCGTCAACAATATCACCAACAAAAAACAGGCGATCGATTCCCAAAATGCGGCCGTCGCTTCGCAGGAATCGAACGTCGACGCTTACAAATCCGCCGTTTTGAATATCAAGGCTCAACTCGAGAAAAACGTGATTTTATCGCCGATAAACGGCGTCGTTTCGAGGCAAGACGCCAAAGCCGGACAGATTGTCGGGCCGAACGCCGTTTTGGTTTCGGTGATTTCTTCGTCGCAATACGAAGTCGAATCTTATGTTTCCGAAGCCGATGTCGCCAAGATAAAATCGGGCGACGAAGCCGACATAACTCTCGACGCTTACGGCGGCGCGGTTTTTGGCGCCAGAGTCGCGAATATCGATCCGGCGGCGCTGATGACGAACGGCGTTCCGGCATACAAAGTAACGGCGATTTTCGACAAAGCCGACGGCCGGATTAAAGACGGAATGTCGGCCAACGTGTCGATTGTCACGGCGAAGCGGGAAAATGTCGCGGCGATTCCGGCGCGGGCGATAATAAACAAAAACGGCGAAAAATTCGTTCTCGTCGATACGGGCGGGAGTAATCCGGAAGAAAGAAAAATCGGCGTCGGCATTTCGGGCGACGACGGGATGACAGAAGTCGTTTCGGGGCTTGAGGCCGGAGAAAAAATCATAAGCTTCGGCGGAATGTAATTTTTTAAAATTATGAAAGAACAAAACGAAAAAATAATCGAAGAAGAAAAAGAGATTCTTAAAGAAGAAAAATCGATTCTTCGCGAAGTTAAAAAAGAAGAAAAAATAATTTCGCGGCTGATTCGCAATGTCTGGATCATCGCCGCCGCGTTCGTTATTTTGGCGGCGATCGCCGCCGCCGGCCTGGTTTATTGGAATAACGTTTCGAGCAGGGTTTATATAGAAAAATCGGAAATTTCGGCGCCGAAAATAAATTTGGCGCCGCAAAACGCCGGCGTTTTACAGGAAGTTTTCGTCAAAGAAGGGGACAAAATTCTCGCCGATACCGTTGTCGCGCGCGTCGGCAACGAACTGATCAAGGCGCAGACCGGCGGCACTGTTATCGGCGTCAATAACAACATCGGCAAACTGTTCAACCGCGGCGAAACGGTGGTATCGATGATCGATGACGGCGATCTCCGCGCCGTGGGGCATCTCGAAGAAGATAAAGGTTTGGAATACGTCCGCGTGGGCCAGACCGCCGTTTTTACGGTCGACGCTTTCGGCTCCAAAAAATATTTCGGCGTCGTCGACGAAGTGAGTCCTTCTTCAAGGGAAGGCGATGTCGTTTTCAATATTTCCGATCAGCGCCAGACGAATCAGTTCGACGTTAAAGTGAGATTCGATACGACTCGATATCCCGAACTTAAAAACGGAATGTCGGCGAAAATCTGGGTTGATAAATAATTATGGAAACGAGAGAAAATTTTCCGACCGGCGGCAAAGATCCGATGCGCTGGTGGATTTTGGTGACGGTGATTTTGGGGACTTTTTTGGGGAGGCTCGATCAGACGATCGTCAATCTCGCCCTGCCGAAAATCATCGATGATTTCAAAATCACCGTAACGGCCGCCGGCTGGATCGCCACCGCCTATATTCTCGCCAATGCGGTTTTCGTGCCGGTCTGGGGCAAGCTTGGCGACACCATTGGCCGGAAAAAAGTTTACATTCTCGGATTTGTCGGATTTCTTTTCGGTTCGGCTTTGGCCGGCTTCGCCTGGAATCTCACCTCGATGATTTTTTTCAGAGTCATCCAGGCCATCGCCAGCTCGGCCGATTACCCGACGGCGATGGCGATCTTGGCCGTTACTTTTAACGAAGGCAAAGACCGCGCGCAGGCGCTCGGTTTATGGTCGTCGTCGTTTGCGGCCGCTTCGGTTTTCGGCCCCCTTATCGGCGGCAATTTGATAGACACGTTCGGCTGGCGTTCGATTTTTTTGGTTAATATTCCCGTCGGCATATTGGGCCTGTTTATGGCGCTGACTTTCGTTAAAGAATCGGTTTCCGAAAGAAAAACCCGCCGTTTCGACTGGTGGGGTTCGATTACTTTGGGCGTCGCTCTGGCGACTTTGGTTTTGGTTTTGGACCAGGGCTCGGTTTGGGGCTGGACATCGTCGACGAGCGCTTTATGTTATTTCATAACGATTTTTTTCTCTTTAATTTTTATTCTCATCGAAAAGAAAACTTCCGAACCGATCGTGGATCTTCAATTTTTCAAGATAAAAGTTTTCAGCAACGTTTTGGGGAATAATTTCGTCGTCTTTATGGGAATGATGGGAAGCGTTTTTTTAATTCCGATTTTCGCCCAGACGTTTTTGGGTTATAACGCCACTCAAACCGGCTATTTATTCATTCCGATGGCCGCGGCGCTTATGATCGCTTCGCCTCTCGGCGGAAGCTTGACCGGCCAAGTGGAGCCGCGATATGTGATTGCGGCGAGTACGGCCGTCGCCGGTTTGGGCATTTATGTTTTTTCGTATCTCGATCCGCGTTCCGGCCCGCTCAATATAATAATACCTTTGGCGATAATGGCGTTCGGTATGGGTTTCGGAATGGCGCAAAGGACCAATATCATCGCTTCGGTAATTCCGAAAGAAGAAATCGGCAGCGCTTCGGCCATTCTCGCTCTCGCGAGAAACATCGCCGGCGCTTTCGGCATCGCGGTTTTCGGAACAATTTTAACGAACACGATAGGCGGCAATGTTTTAAGCATCGCCCAAAACAGCCGCGTTAATTTGTTAAATCCCGAAACATACAGGCAGTTTGTCGGGCTGATAATTCTCAAAGCGCAAGTTTCCGCTTACGGCACCGTTTTTAAAACTGCTTCCATTCTGGTTCTGGCGGGCGCCGCCGCGGCTTTTTGGATCCGCGTAAAAGAAAAAGCGGGCGAAAAAGTTTTTGTCGAATAAAATCTTTTGCGATTTTCGGGCTTGATTTTTTGGCGGTTTCGGAGTATAATATGTTTAAAGTTTGTTGTTTGAAAATTTAATAACAAGGAGGTTAAAATGGTTAAATTTTTAGTGTTTATAGCAATTTTGTTTTGTATATCATCCGGCTGTACGACGATGTTCCCCAATGGGACGGCGGTGGAATTTCATCCCGTCGTAGTCGTAAGCCAGCCGGCGGTGGTTTATATACCTTCACCGCCTCCGCCCGTCGTTGTATACTATCCCACTTACGGCGCGTATTATAATTATTATCCATATTCTTACGTGCCGTACTATTACCGCCATCATCGGCGGTAAAGTTTTAACGATTTCGCCCCGCTTTTCACTTCGCGGGGCCTTTTATTTTATACTATAATTATAAAAATGACCGATCGTCTAAAAAATAAAATTTTTATTTTTTTTGCCGCCGCGGTTTTTGCCGCCGGTTTTTTGGCGGTCTCGCGATGCGGCGCGGCGGCGGTTGCCGCCGCCGCGCCGGATCTTTCATCGGCTTCGGATTCAAATCAAAATCAAATCGACGCGTCGGATCCGCAAATCGACGCGCTGAACAAAAAAATCGCGGTTTACGAAACGGAGCTTAAAAAAATCGGCAATGACAAGCGGACGCTAAAAACGGCTCTTGTCGCGCTCGATCTCCGCCGCGACGCCATTAAGGCGCAAATCGGCGTTACGAATCGCCGGATCGGCATTGTTCAAGCGCAAATCCGCGAATTGGGCGGCGAAATTTCAAACAAAGAGCAAAAAATTTCCGAAAATCAAAAAACGCTCGGGGCTTACCTGCGCGATTTGCAAAAAGCCGACGACACGCCGCTGTTGGCGCAGATTCTTTCGTCGAGCGGCCTCGGCGGAATATGGAACGATTACCGCGCCAACGTCAAAATGGAAGCGGCGATCGGCGACGGCGTGAAATTGCTTCAAAAACAAAAAAGCGATCTGTCCGATTCGCGGGACGCTTCGCGCCAAAAACAGGCGGCACTTGCTCAGCAGCGGGCATCGCTTGCCGCACAGCAAACATCGCTTGCGGCGGCGATTAAATCGAAAAACCGCCTGCTTACCGAAACCGGCGCCAGAGAATCGGTTTATCAAAAATTACTTGCCGAAGCCGAAGCACAGCTTAAAAGTTTTTCCGAGTTTACCAAAAATGCCGGCGGATCGAATTTGCTTTCCAACCAGACGGTTTGCGACTCGTGGGGCTGTTATTACAACCAGCGCGATTCGAAATGGGGGAGTGACGCTTTGAACGGCACCCGCTACAATCTGGCGAGCGACGGCTGTCTTGTGGCCTCGATGGCGATGATGATGACGCATTACGGCTATCGCGATATAACGCCGGCGACCATCAACTCCAATCCCGACAATTTCGCCGCGTATTATCCGGCCTATCTTTTGTATACTATCAGCGCGGGCGGCGTAACCGCCGCCCGCAAAGCGTCCGTTATCGACGCCAACCTCGCGGCCGGCAATCCGGTCGTTATCGGAATGAATGTTTACGGCGGCAAGCATTTCGTCGTTCTGACAAGCGGCGCGAACAGCCGCTATCTGATGCGCGATCCGTATATCGCGAACGGCAATGACATAAATTTTTCTTCCCGCTATTCGCTGAACAGCGTTTTCAGCATTTCAAAAGTGGTAATTGTCCGGTGAAAAATCAATGGCGGTGGCGATGTCCCGAAGTTTGAACTGGTACGGGTGTTTTTGTTTCATCGCGTTGATAAAATTATAAGAATTTTGCGACAAATCTACAAAGAAAATCCTGCGTATTTTGAGATCCCCGAATTTGCTAAAAAAGTTTTCTAAATTTACCGTTATAATTCGTTGTAATCGGTTATATGCAATATAGCATTTTATTGGCTTAAGATCTGATCAATCCAACCAAGTTTCTCCCATAAAACTATCTCATCATAACAGGCAACCTCTTTGTGTGGCATATTGGCAAGTATTAGTTTTATGTTTTTTCCATAGACTAATTTTTGAGCTAAGCCAAATCCCAATTCGGCAAATGTTTCAGCTCCTATGTACCCATCAATGCCTTTCTTTTTATCATTGGCGATAAAAAGAATATCTGCTTCGGTTATGTTTTTGAAAAAGTTTCTGTGGACATCCGGATAAAGCTTCTCAAAATTATCTTGGGGTATAACTTTAGGGTAATCTAAGATTGCATAGCCACTTTTACTATTCCAATATTCTATCCACTTTTTTATTTCATTTTGAAGCTTTGCGCTTCCGGCTATTACTACTTTCATACTTTGGTTCGAATCCCGTTATCCTCGACCTGAAAAACTATTGCTAATATTGATTAAAATCACTGGCGGAAGCGGGAGGATTCGAACCTCCGATGCCGTTTCCGGCATACCGCATTTCGAGTGCGGCCCATTCGGCCTCTCTGGCACGCTTCCATTTTTTTAAATCTTAATACTTTTTTGCCGCTTTTTACAAACTTTTTTATTGAGAAAATAATGAAAAAATAAAATAGGCGTCCCGCAACGCGGGACGCCCGATATTTATGAGAAGGTTCATTGAACGTAAACCTTCTCGTATTTTTCCGGCAGAGGGGAGAGCGGCATCGGCTCTCCCTTGAAATTTTCCACAGCCACAATGATATTGCGGCTGACGGAAAATTTCACCGTAGGCAACTCGGCGTATTCCCGAGTTGCCCGATACACGAAAAATATCACGGCAGCCAAAAACGCTGCCGTCAGCAAAGAAAAAAATATTTTTTTCACTTTTTTTTCTCCTTTCTTTTGAGAACATAAACTATTTCTTCGAGAAGATTCTCCATTTTTCCGACTGTCTTCTCGACGACTTGATCGGCCGGATGATCGCTCGGCACATCCCACGGTGACGAGGTGATCACTATCACCGGTAAGTGCGGCTTTTGCCGCTTTGCCTTCGCCGCCAACTCTATGCCGTTTAAAAACGGCATCCTAAAGTCGGTCAAAACTAGATCGACTCCACCGAGATGCGGTAATGCGTCTCGGCCGTTTTTTACGGCAATCACCTCGAACCCTGCCTCTGTCAAATAATGTTCAAAATACAGGCGCAGGGCTTCGTAATCCTCCGCCAACAAAATTTTTTTTCTCACCATATCCTCCCTCTAAAAGAACTATTTTCCCCAATTTTACTCCGAAAACAAAAACTTGTCAAATCGGATAATTTATGGTTTAATGCGTCCGGTCTTGATTTTCATAATTTTATGGCGCGAAACATCGCAAAACATTTGGCCGCAAAATTGCTGGCGGAAGCCGGCGTCGCAATAAACGGGAACAAGCCTTGGGATTTTATGGTGAAAAACGATAACGTTTTCGATCGCGTTTTGGCGCGCGGCTCCCTGGGTTTGGGCGAAGCGTATATGGACGGCTGGTGGGATGCGGAAAAATTAGATGAATTTTTTTATAAAGTTATTTCCGCCGGGTTGGAAAATAAAATCGGGAAAAATTTAAAAACGGTTTTTCGTATCGCGGCGGCCGGAATTTTCAATCTGCAGTCGCGTAAAAGAGCGTTTCGGGTCGGCAAAGAGCACTATGATTTGGGCAATGACATTTACCAAAATATGCTCGGCAGGCGGTTGGTATATACCTGCGGCTATTGGAAAAATGCGAAAAATCTCGACGAAGCGCAAGATGCGAAACTGGATCTGGTTTGTAAAAAATTAAAGTTGCGGCCGGGTATGAAAATTCTGGACATCGGCTGCGGCTGGGGAAGTTTCGCGAAATTTGCGGCCGAAAATTACGGCGTTTCCGTTGTCGGCATCACCGTGTCGAAAGAACAGGCGGAACTGGGCCGGAAATTATGCGGCGGGCTTCCGGTCGAAATACGATTGCAGGATTACCGCGATTTAAACGGGCAATTCGACCGCATAGTTTCTTTGGGAATGTTCGAGCACGTCGGCCGCAAGAATTTCGGAGATTATTTCAAAATCGCGAACGAATGCCTTGAAGACGGCGGCTTGCTTCTTTTGCACACCATCGGCGGCAATATCTCCACAGCTTCCGTCGATCCGTGGATGGGAAAATATATTTTCCCGAACGGGATGATTCCCTCCGCAAAACAAATCGGCCGCGCGATCGAAGGATTGTTTATAATGGAAGACTGGCACAATTTCGGATCGGACTACGACAAAACGCTTATGGCGTGGTTTGAAAATTTTTATTCTAATTGGGGGAAATTAAAAGACAAATACGGCGAAAGATTTTTCAGAATGTGGAAATACTATCTTTTGTCTTGCGCGGGCGCCTTTAGGGCGAGAGACTTGCAATTATGGCAAATAGTCCTTTCCAAAAAAGGATTGCCCGGCGGCTATGAATCGATTCGATAATCCGCCTCGGAGTTTTTTAGTGCCCTTTGTTTGAAAATGCGCGAACCTTCTTTGAACGAAACTGACGCTCCGCCCCGCCGCCGCTCGCTTCGCTCGCTGTTCCGCAAAAAAGTTTTCTTCGCAATTTT
>JAJYIB010000029.1 GCA_021790275.1 bacterium | reverse complement strand
CTGAAGTCCCGCTAATCGTTCCAAAATAAGACCTTTCCAACCCTTGTTTTGTTTGCCATTCACAAATGGATTGATGCCAAATTGAGGGGCAAGCTTGGCAAGGTCTTTGCCGATATATTTTTTCAGATTTTTTATAGCGGTTGCGCGGGTTACGATTTTCATACTTTTAATTTCTTATTTTTAATGTTGCGATCTAAATCCTCGAATCGTTTTATCGACAAATCCAAATATTTTTTATCTGTATCAATACCCATAAATCGCCGCCCCAAAAAATAAGCGGCAATTCCTGTTGTTGAGCTTCCAGTGAACGGGTCAACTATTAAATCGCCCTTGTTAGTGCTGGCAAGAATAATTCTTTTTAATAAATCAATCGGTTTTTGTGTCGGATGTTTTCCATATCTTTTTTCAATAGATTTCGGAGTGCCTATTGACCAAACTGAACGCATTTGAAGCCCGGGCTTTTTCAAAGTGTCTTCGGGCCAATTGCCGTTTTTCATCAAATCGTAATTGAAAGTGTGTTTTGCTTTTTTATCTTTTCTAGCCCAAATAAGCGTTTCGTGGCTTGCGGTAAAAAAACGGCAACTTAAATTCGGCGATGCGTTCGGCTTAAACCAGGCTATATCATTAAGAATGTGAAATTTATTTATTTGCAAAACAAAGCCGCATTGATAAATTGAGTGGTATGTGCCGCTAATCCAAATAGTTCCGCCCGGTTTTAAAACCCTGTGACAAGCCTTTATCCATTCAAGATGAAATGCAAAATCTTTTTTTAATCCATTGCTTAAATCCCAATCGCCCTTTTTTACGCTAACCATTTTGCCATTTTGGCAAGTAAAACTGCCGCTTGAAAGAAAATATGGCGGATCGGCAAAAATCATATCAACCGAATTTTCGGGAAGTTCGGCAAGAACATTCAGGCAGTTTGCTTGATATAACTTAAATTTCGGTTTTTCGTAATATGGTTTTTGCATAATTATTACTTTCCTTCAGCATATTGCTATAGACAAAAACGACTTTAAAAGTAGCTTTTTATTAAATGTCTTCCAAAATCCAACCGGTCAATGATGCGACTTCTTTTTTTGTTATTATTCTCTCAGGTTTAGCCAAATAGTTCACAAAAAAATATATCCCATTATCTTTAAGAATCAAATATCCTCCAACCTCATTTTTGGCAAACTTCGAGTATTTTCCTGTCTTACCAATATATGTGAGTTTTCCATCTATTTTAGTATATTGATCCATGCCCTCTATATGATATTTAATACCTGCCGCCATAAATTCTGTCCTAAAAAGACAGATGGTTCTATAACCAGGGTATTCTTTAAACTTATTATTAGCTGATCTCACCTGATCGCTATTACGCTCATTAGAAGCTTTCGCACTAATAATACTAGTACCTTTGGGAAAAATTGTATTATCATCTTTAACTTCTATTGCAATTTTTAGTTGATGATTTATTATATCAACCTTTTTATGATTTCCAGGCTCTTTATCACCATCAACCCAACCTGTATTTATTTTGTTCAGAATTTCAATAAAATTATTTTTAAAAATCGATTCTTCAATCATAATTATTCTAATTTATAAAGAATCTCCATTTTAGCAATCTCTTCATTAATTTCTTTTTCAAAAAATTATCCATACGATCATAAGTATTTTCGCAATTTTTTAAAATTATTTGATTCCCTTCCATTGCCAGTCCGTTATTTCTTCCGGATCGACGCCGTTTTTAATTATGTAATCTTTGTGATTTTGAATTTTTTCCTGATACTTCGCGATCAATCTTCCCGCCTTGCCCTTTTCCATAAAATCGCGTTCGGCCGCCATCGCAAACGCTTCGATTGCCAGATGCCAGCGGCTGGTTCTGTTCCTTATCTGCATATCGAAAGGCGTCGTGGTCGAACCGCTTTCGATATAGCCGCGGACGGAAAATTTCCGGTCGCCGCGGTAATCGAACAAAAACTGCTTCATCGTCTGCGGATAACCGTGAAAATTAAAAATCACCGGTTTGTCGGAAGTGAAATATTTGTCAAAATCGACAGGGACGCGGCAATCTTCGTTGCCGATGCCGAGAGCGGACAACTCGACGATATTCACGAAGCGGACGCGAATTTCGGGCGCTTCTTTTTTAACTATATCTATGGCGGCCAACGATTCTTTCGTAAGATAATCGCCGACGGCCGAAAAAACGATATGCGGATCTTCTTCGCTCGCGAAATCCCAAATCGCCAATCCGGTTTCCAGTTCTTTTCTCGCCGCTTCGACTTTCAACCACCGCGGTTCCAGGGTTTTGCCGGCAACGATAACGTTGACCCCGTTTTTGAGCGCGAGGCATTTTTCCAAAACCGCAAGAGTGCTGTTGCCGTCGGCGGGAAAAAACACGCGAACGTTACAGCCGCTTTTTTGAAGCACGTCGCTGATAAATCCGGGATTTTGATGGGAAAATCCGTTGTGTTCCTGGCGCCAGCCGGAAGAAGTCAAAATATAATTCACCGACGGGATGTCGCCGCGCCACGGCACTTCCCGCGCCACTTTCAAAAATTTAAGATACTGATCGGTCATACTGGCGACGATTTGAATAAACGCTTCATAAGACGAAAACAACGCATGCCGGCCCGTCAAAACATAGCCCTGCATCAGCCCCTGCAAAGAATGCTCGCTCAACATCTCCATAACGCGGCCGGCCGGCGCCAAATCTTTATCCCACGGTTTTTGCGGAAGCATAAAAGCCCTGTCGGTCGTTTCGAAAACAGCGTCGAGCTTGTTGGAATAAGTTTCGTCGGGCGACATCATCCGGAAATTTTTCGTTTCCGAATTTAATTTAAAAACTTCGTCGAGATACGCTCCGGCGCGCCTCATACTCGACGAACCGATCGTCCCCGGAATGTCGGCGTTTTCCGAAAATTGCTCCGCCGGCGGCAAAGCCAGCGGTTTGGAAATATCGCCACCGAAAGTATGCTTGTTTTCGCCCATTTTAAAGCCGGCATCCGGAACGACGCTTTTTATTTCGTCGATAAATCCTTTTGCGGCGTCGAACAATTCTCCGAATTTGTAAGACCGGAACCATTTTTCGATCGCTTTCAATTCGGTTGCGTCGGTTTTGGCGTTTGGCCCCACGACTTGATGCGAGGCGTAATTTCCTTCGATTTTCACGCCGTGAAGTTTTTTGACGCCGGTCCAGCCCTTCGGCGTTTTCAAAATAATCATCGGAAAACGCGGCGGAATTTCTGAGGCGATATTTTTTCTCGCGTTTTCCTGAATTTGGCGTATCGAATGGCGGCATTTTTCAAAAACTTCGGCCGCCTTTTCGAAAATGCCGCGGCCGTCTTTTATTATATGCGGCTCGTAGCCGTAGCCGGTAAAAAGCGCTTTCAGTTCTTTGTCGGTCATCCGGCCGAAAATCGTCGGACCGGAAATTTTATAGCCGTTCAGATGAAGAATCGGTAAAACCGCGCCGTCAATAGCGGGGTCGATGAATTTTGACAAATGCCAGGCCGTCGCCATCGGGCCCGTTTCGGATTCGCCGTCGCCGACAACGCAGGCGGCGATGAGATCGGGATTGTCCAAAACCGCGCCGTAGGCCGTCGCCAGCGAGTAGCCGAGTTCGCCGCCTTCGAGAATCACCCCCGGCGCGCCCGGATTGCTGTGGCTGGGGAAACCGTACGGCCAGCAGAAATTTTTGCTTAAATAACCGACGCCTTTTTCATCGTGAACCGCCGAGGGATAGTATTTGCCGAGCGTTCCCTCGATAAAAAGATTGGCCTGAAGAGCCGCGTAGCCATGCCCGGGACCGAGTATAAAAAGAACGTCGTCTTTATGCTTTTTTATAAGATAATTCAAATTGGCGTAAATAAAATTGACGCCCGGGCAGGTGCCCCAATGCCCCAGAAGACGCGGCTTGATATCGTCGAAAGACAATTTGCTTTCCAAAAGAAAATTGTCCCAAAGATAAATTTGGATCGCGGCGAGATAATCCGCCGCCCGGACATATTTTTTTATGGATTCGATCGCGTTCACAACGTGCGAAACTTTAATTTCAAGTATTTCGAAAACTCCCGAGATATATACTACCTTAAATTTCTATTTTGGAAAACAGGTAGCCGCCGATCGCGAAAAGCAAAACGCTGATCGCGCCGAGAATCGTCAAATTCATCCCGACACCGTAAACTCCGGCGCCGGTGAGCGCGTCGCGCAAGCCGTCGACACCGTAAGAAAGCGGATCGATAGCGGCTATAAGCGATATCGTAGGTGAAAGGCCTTTTAGCGGAAACAAGGCGCCCGAAAGAAAAAACAAAGGCATAACCAAAAAATTGGAAATCAGTTGAAAGCCGGAAAAATCTTCCATCCGCGAGGCGATGGCCGTGCCCAAAGCGGTAAAAAGCACCGCGATTAAAAACATAAACGCAATCGCCAAAAGCAACGATAAAATGCCGTGCGGCCGGAAACCGACCGCCAGCGTCATCAAAAAAACGACAACACCCTGAAACGACGCCGTCGTCGCGCCGCCGAGCGTCCTGCCGATCATTATTTTAAATCTCGAAACCGGCGCGACGAGAGTTTCTTTCAAAAATCCGAACTGTCTGTCCCAGATTATTTCTATACCCGAAAACACCGCGGAAAAAAGCACGCTCATCGCGATAATTCCGGGCGCCAGAAATTCGATATAATTGCCGCCGCCGGCTTTCTGATATATCGGCCCGAAACCGAATCCCAAAGCCACGAGAAAAAGCAGGGGCTGGCCGAGCGAACCGGCAATTCTCGATTTCGATCGAAAATATCTTTTCAACTGCCTTAACCAAAGAATATATATCGCGCTCATAAATTTTATTTTCTTTTGGTCCACAAACGGTGCCGCATTCTCATCGTATCTGCGGCTTCGGAATTTTCTGCGCGGATTTCATGGCCGGTAAACGCCAAAAAAACATCTTCGAGAGATGATGCGTTCATTTCTTTTTTCAGTTCCGCCGGATTCCCCCGCGCTACTATTTTACCGTTGTCTATAATCGCGATGCGCCCCGCCGCCCGATCGGCTTCTTCCATATAATGAGTGGTGAAAAAAACCGTGAGCCGCTCTTTTTCGTTGAGATTTTTGATGTAATCCCAAATGTGCTCGCGAGTTTGCGGATCGAGCCCGAGCGTCGGTTCATCGAGAAATAAAATTTTCGGATGGTGGAGAATGCCGCGCACGATTTCGAGCCGCCGCTTCATTCCGCCCGAATAATGCTTCACCAAATCGCCGCGGCGATCCCAAAGCTCCACCAGCTTCATAAGATTTTCGATTCTTTCGCGCCGCATTTTTTTGGGCATCCCGTAAAGCACGCCGTGAAATTCCAGATTTTCGTAAGCGGTCAGTTCGTCGTCCAGACTCGGATCCTGGAAAACGATGCCGAAAGATCGGCGGACGTTTTCGGAATCGGCAACCGGATCGAATCCGTTGACCGAAACTTTCCCGCTCGTCGGATGAAGAAGAGTCGTTAAAATTTTTATCGTCGTGGTTTTGCCGGCGCCGTTCGGCCCCAAAAATCCGAATATTTCGCCGGCGCCGACTTCGAAAGAAATGCCGTCGACGGCCGCAAGGCCGTCGAAAATTTTAACGAGATCGCCGACTTCTATTACATTGCGGTTCATTTTGTTTTTCCTTTTATATGATCCAGAGCATACCGCAAATCGGCGCGGACTTTTTTGCCCGGGTTGAAAATATCCTGCGGATCGAAAATATCCTTGATTTTTTCGAAAATCGAATAAATTTCACTTCCGAACATCTCTTTGAGATAAGGGCTTCGGATGAGGCCGTCGTTGTGCTCGGCGGTCATCGAACCGCCGTATTTGAAAACCAATCCGAAAACTTCTTCCATCAATGCGGGAATGATCGCTTTTTGCGCGGGATCGTCGAGATGCATCAAAGGAATGATATGAAAATTGCCGTCGCCGACATGGCCGGCGACGGTGAAAATAAACGAAGGATATTTGGCGAGAATCGCGTAAAGTTTCGGCAAAAATTCCGGCAGGTATTCGGGCCTGACAATAAGATCGTCTATAAACGGCGCCGTCTGGCCTTTTTGCGCCCGCTTTTTCAAAAGCCCGAAGCTTTTTTCCCGCACCAGAATATATTTTTCCGCTTCTTCCGGCGTTTTGGCGGCGTGCATTTTAACGCCGAGCGGAGAAAGTTTTCGGTAAGCGGCCTCAAGGCGGTTATCGACATCTTTCTCGTCGTTGCCGGAAAATTTCGCCAGCAAAGTCAGTTTCGGAATGCCGCCGGACAAATCGATTCCTTTGACGATTTCGGGCATAAAATCGACCGCCAGCCGCATCGTATTGTCGTCATACGCTTCGAAACTTTCCGGCTTCAGTTTTAAAACTTCGTTGACGATTTCCGGCAAGGGTTTTAAGTCGTTTAAAAAAATCACCAGCATCTCGGAATGTTTCAACACCGGCGCCAGCCCGAGTTTGATTTCCGTAAACAGACAAAGCGTCCCTTGGGAGCCGGTCAAAAGCTTGGCCATATCGAAATTTTCGCCGTCCCAAATTTCGAAAATATCGTAGCCGGCAGAATTTTTGGAAACTTTCGGCGCGGCCGCTTTTATTTCACCGTAATTTTTTTCGACAATGCCGAAAACTTTTTTGTAAATCTCCCCTTCGAGCGTCGGCTCGGCGATTTTTTTCCCGAGTTCCGCCCGGCCGATTTTTTCAAAAACATATTCTTTGCCGTCTCTCAAAACCGCCTTGATTCGCAGAACGTGGCGCCTGGTCTTGCCATAAGCGAGCGAAGTTTCGCCGCCGGCATCGTTCGCCACCATTCCGCCGACGGCGCAGATTTCTTTGGAAGCGGGATATGAAGGAAAGAAAAGCCCTTTTTCGAGCGTTTCTTTTTCGAGATCGCGGTAATAAACTCCCGGCTCGCACACGGCGTAATCGCCGCCGATTTCTTTTATCCTGTTAAAATATCTGCCGAATTCGACGATCATCGATCCGTTGATGGGACCGCCGGACATATCGGTGCCCGCCGCGCGCGCCGTAAGGGAAAGGCCGGGGTTTTCTTTTTTCGCTTCCGAAACGAAAGAAACCAACCGCCCGATATCTTCGGCGTCTTTGGGAAAGACGACCAATTTCGGTTTTACATACAAAAATCCGGCGTCGCGGGAATATGCGGCGAGCGTCGATTCGTCGTCGGCGACATCGCCTTTGAAAAACTTTTCGATTTCTTTTTTGACATCCATCGTTTTAACGATAGCATAAAATCAGAGACGACGCTTGTGGATATATTTAGACGCGTTTGGCGA
>JAJYIB010000028.1 GCA_021790275.1 bacterium | reverse complement strand
TTTATTCAATTATCTTTTCGCCAAGCGCAATAACGGCGCGTTTGTTTTAAGAATCGAAGACACCGATTTCGAAAGATCAAGTCCGGAATACGAAGCGGATATTTTCGACGGACTGAAATGGCTTAATATCGGCTGGGACGAAGGCCCTTACAAGCAAAGCGATCGTTTAGAACATTATTCAAAATATCTGCGCGAGCTGTTGGACGCCGGCCGCGCTTTTTATTGTTTTCACAGCAAGGAATTTTTAGAAAAAGAAGGCGGCGCGCATAATTGCGATTTCAAAAAATTGCCGGTTGCCGATTTGGAGCGGCGGCTTAAAAAAGAAAGCGCGATCATCAGGTTTAAAACGCCGCCGGATCTCGAAATTCCTTTTTTTGATTTGATCCGCGGTGAAATTATTTTCAATTCGAACGATCTCGGCGGCGATTTCAGTTTGGCGAAAGCGGAAAATCCGGAAAAATTTCTGCCGCTTTATAATTTTGCCGCCGTAGTCGATGATTTTGAAATGAATATCAGCCACGTTATCCGCGGCGAAGATCATATCCCAAATACGCCCAAACAAATTCTGATTCAGCAGGCGCTCGGCATCGCGGCTCCGCAATATGCCCATATTCCTTTAATTTTGGGGCCCGACAGATCGAAGCTGTCAAAACGCCACGGCGCCTTGTCGGTAAACGCTTATCGCGAAATGGGTTATTTGCCGGAAGCAATGGTCAATTTTTTGGCGCTTTTGGGATGGAATCCGGGAACCGACAAAGAAATTTTCAGTTTGAAGGAATTGGCGGGCGAATTCGATTTGAGCAAGGTTCAGAAAAGTGGCGCCGTTTTCAATGTCGAAAAACTTGACTGGTTCAACGGCCATTATGTGAAAATGATGACGCCGGAAGAATTGGCGGGATATGCGATTCCGTTTTTGTCGAAGGTAGGTTTTATAGACGAAAATAATTTCGATTTCGATTACGTAAAAAAAATTATGACGCTGGAACAACCGCGTCTTAAAAAATTCGGCGATATAGGGGAGAGAGTCGGTTATTTTTTTAAAATTCCGGCGTACGATCCGGCGCTTTTGGTCTGGCGCGATATGCTGTTCAAAGATGTTGCCGCTTCGCTCAAAGTTTCGCTCGCGGCGATTTCGGCGGCGGCCGATGCCGATTTCAACAAAGAAAATCTCGAAAGAATTTTAACGAAAGAGGCCGAAAAGGCCAAAAACAAAGACAAAGGACGGTTGCTTTGGCCTTTGAGAGTGGCTTTAACGGGTCTTAAAGCGTCGCCGGGGCCTTTTGAAATTCTCGAAATTTTGGGAAAAAAAGCTGGTATCGAAAGAATCGAAGCGGCCATTAAAAAATTATCCTGATGAAAACGTTATTTATTACCGCGGCAATTTTGGGAATCGGCTTTGTTTATTTTGTTGCCGCTTCACCGAGAGCGATTATCGCCAAGGGCGGCGAAGTTTTGCCGGCCGGCGTCGATATCGCGAAATTCGTTTCCGACAAGGCGGGGGAATTAAAAAACATAATCGGCGGCGCAAGTCCTTCCAGCGCCTTGAACAAGGAAAATTTAAACATACTGCCGGCAGTGAATAATCTCAAAAGCGGCGTAGAAAATATACTCGGTAATATAAGCGATTCCATAACGCATCCGATCCGAAACAAAATCGGAAATATAATTTGTCCGAGCGGAAAATAATTTAAACGGCGTGAATCGCCGTTAAGATTATTTTTAATTGGGGGAATGCGGGGTTTGGTTTTCATAGATACTAACGTCGCAAAATGGATATTGTGCGACATATCAAATAGACCAAGCCGGACATCCCCCTCCGTAGCCGGATGGTTCACTGCGCCAGTTTCGGCGAAACGCTGAAATGAAGTTCCCACGAGCTGGGATTTGCCGCGTATACTTTGAAATAGTATGTCCCCGGTTTTCTGAACGACTGAAACTGATGGAACGATTCGTTCGAACCCGATGTCATCGTGTAAATCAGTTTATCGCTTCCCTTTTCGTAAACTTCTATTTTGAAATAATCATTTTGCAAATCCGGCCGCGGATTACTCACTTGCGGAGCCCAATACGCGAATGCTTCGATTCGCCAGTATTCCCTGTCGAAAGAAAGTTCCGGAAGCGTCCGATTACCGTCCATCCCCGTGCCTTTCAAAGTTAAGTCCATATTCAGCCAAGTGATGACCGGTTCGGGAATCGCGAGATATGGATCTTGCGGAGCGGCGGGCGGCGTTGCCGGCGCGGGTTCGGGTATCGGCGCAATTTGAGCCGGTGCCGGCGTTGCCGGCGAAACGGCGGCTTTGGCCGGCGGCGGATAAACTGCCGGTTGTGATTTTTTCTCCGTTGTTCCGCTGTTGCTTGGCGTCGATTTTCCGGCGCGCGGGAAATTTCCCAAATCGGCGACCGCCGGCGCGAAATATGTCTGGCTGTAGGCGATAATCGCCGTGTTTAAAGGCGGCCGGTTCGCATTCTGCCTGTCGCCGGTAAAAAGCGCGGAAATGGCGGCCGCAAATCCGATGAAAAGTTTTAACATAGATTTATAATAACGCGATTTTTCCTATTTGGAAATCCACAACTCAAAAACGCAGTTTTGCGCCGGTTTGTAACCCTGCGCTTCGGCATCTCCCCTGCTTTCAAACCAGATTTTGTTTTCTTCTTTTATTTTATCGCCGGCGGCGCAATCTTTCGGATAATACGCTTTGCCGTTTATCGAGCCGAAAAAATTTCCGGCCGGCAGAATTGATGTCGCGTTTTTGACCGCGGAGCCAGCCGGTTCGGCCGGCGGGCCGATTTTCATATTTTTATCGATTGTTATCGTCGCCGCGTTTTGCGGGGCGCCGATCAAAACCCCTATTCCCAGGCCAAGCAGAAAAACAAGGACTAAAATGGCATACGGCGTATATTTAATTGACTTTTCCTTTAAATTTTGATAATTTAAATTCATATGGCTCATACAAAAGCGGCCGGATCGACTCGGCTTGGCCGCGAATCACATTCTAAAAGACTGGGAGTGAAGCTTTTCGCCGGCGAAAAAGTCAAGGCCGGTAACGTTATTATCCGCCAAAGAGGCTCTAAATGGCTTCCCGGCGGCAACGTCAGACGGGGCGGCGACGACACGCTGTATGCCGCGAAAGACGGCGTCATTCAATTCGCTTCCAAAAAAATCAAACGCTTCAACGGCAAACGGCGTTTGGTAAAAATGGTCAAGGTTCAATAATTATTTTAAGCCGCGCCTCGATTCCCTGCGGCAGTTTTATCGACACTTCGTGTTCGCCGAGCGTTTTTATCGGTTTTGAAACAATCCAATTTTTTTCCAGTTTGATTCCGGATTTTTCAAGCTCGTTTGATATATCGGTCGGCGTTATCGAACCGAAAATTCGTCCCGATTCCCCCGTTTTGGTTTTTATGGATAATTTCAAGTTTTCCAGTTTTTCTTTCAAGTTCAGCGATTGGATTTTCGATTTTTCGGCGATTGTCGCGGCGCGCGCTTTTTCCGAATTTAATTTTTCCGCTATTTGCGGCGTCAAAATTTCCGCCAGTTTGTTTTTAATGAGAAAATTGCGGCCGTAGCCGTCGCTGACGTCTTTTATATCTCCCCTCTTCCCCAATCCCGCCACGTCTTTTAACAGCGCGATTTTCATTGCTTTGCCGCGATCATTTGTTCCAAAATTTCAACCGCCTTGTCGAGCTGTGGGTCTTTATTGGCATTTATGTCGTTTTCCGTCATTGCGACTTTATAGTCTGGATCAAGTCCCGATTCGCTTATCGAATAACCTTTCGGCGTGAGCCATTTGGCGATGGTTACTTTCAGCGATGAATTGTCCAGATCGACCAGTTCCTGAACCGATCCTTTGCCGAACGTTTTTTCGCCGACCAATTTGACGCCGCGATCGTCGCGCAACGCTCCGGAAAGAATTTCCGCGGCGGAAGCCGTTCCTTGATTCACCAAAACCACTATCGGATAATTTTTCAAAGCGCCCAGGCCGCTGGCGCGGTATTCGGTTCTTTTATTGCCGTCGTTTTTGCCGAAATCTTCGATGGCCACGAGATTGCCGGAATCCAAAAACCAGCCGGCGACATCAACCGCCACATCGAGATAGCCGCCCGGATTATCTCTCAAATCGAGGATTATTCCTTTATAACTGCCCGTCGCGAGAATTTTTGCCGCCGCTTGCTGAAATTCGAACGGCGCCGTCGATGTGAAGCTGTAAAAAGACAAATGGGCTATTTTATTGTCTTTCAGGGATTCGACTTTGGTGATCGGAATTTTTATTACCGCTCTTTCTATAGATATATCTTTGGTTTTCGAAGCGTTGTCGCCGCGCAAAATGTTCAAAACGACTTTAGTGCCGACCTCACCGCGGATTTTATTAACCGCTTCGTCGACGCTTATGCCGTCGGTCGGTTCGCCGTTGATTTTTAAAATTTTATCGCCCGCAAGCAATCCGGCGCGCTTTGCCGGCGTGTCTTCTAGCGGCGCGATAATCACGAGAAAATCGTTTCTTTTGCCGATTTCCGCTCCGATGCCGCCGAAACTGCCGCCGACATCCTGTTTGAAACTTTTGGATTCCGCCGGCGGAAAATAGACGGTGTAAGGATCGCCGGCGCCGCTCACCATTCCGGAAATGGCGCCGTAAAGCAGTTTACCGTCGTCGAGTTTGTCCCTGTCGACGAATTTTTCATGCAGATCGCTCCAGGCTTGCCAAAACAATCCGAAATCCAAACTTTGCGGTTTGCCGAATTCTTTGTTAATGATTCCCTGCACCGGATGCGGCAGTTTTTCTATCGAACCCGAAATGAATCCGGCGCCGAAAGCAACGGCCACCGCGACCACGGCAATCGCCGGATAAATATATTTTTTATTTTTTTCCATAAATCTTTTCAATTATAAAGCCGGCTTCAAAAAAAGTAAAATGGCAATTTTGCGCGATTCGTGTTAATTTATCGGCAATGGCGATAACGACAAGACATCAGTTATTGGCGTGGGATTTGGTCGAGGGTTTGGGCGATGAGAAGCACAAAGGCGTATATTTTCGTTTGGCGAAAATATACGACGAGGCGCTTTTGCGAAGAATTTTGAGTCATGTTAAAAACGCTTTCAGCCAAGGAAAAATAAAAAGTCGAGATCGCGGCCGCTATTTTATGGGCATCCTCAAAAAAGAATCCTCGAAATTGGATTTATACGCCAAAAAGAAAAATACAAGAAACGCGCGAAAATAATAAAAGACAAAAATAGATTTATTGCCGGTAAAGTTTATTTTTATCAGAGGCAGAACTATTTCTTTAAAGAGCCCTTGTGAAATTGAAATTTTTTATGCGCTTGCTTTTTTTAAAGTTAAATGCTTAAATATGCGGACAAAGCTTTTTTACAATAAGGCAACAAAATAAGCATTTTATGCTTAACCAAAGATATCAAAGGAGGACGCCAAAATGGGATGTTCAGATTCAATTTTAGAAGAAAAGATGGATAATTGTCTGTTGTGCGGGAAAAAATATGTTTCCTCGCAGTACATACTTCAGGATGATTCACATTATACATGTACTGTGTATTACCCCTGCGTGTGTCAGTTTAGCATTGAAGAGAAGAGGGACATAGTTTCAATGCGTGGGGACGATTTTATTAATACCGAAATGCCTGAAAAGAACATGGCTATGATTATTAAAGAGGTTAAGCGTATCGACGGCACTGTTCTTCCGGATTGTGATCCAAATCAAAGGAAAACGATAAAGAACGGTGTTGAGTATGGGCTGTGCGGCGTCAGACGAGCACGTCTTGCTCAATACAAAATCAAGTTGAAGGAGCTTAAAAAGAAAAAAGTTGCCGGGTAATATTAGCACCGAAGGCTGAGCCAGACACTGGTTCGGCCTTTATTTTTTCAAAAATATGTAATGTGAGACGCTATTAAATTTTGTAACAACGCAACTAAAATTTCAATTTCAAAAGGGCTCTAATATAAAATGAAAAAATATTTTTGAACAAAATTGCGTTTAAAGTGTTGGGATAATCCGATTGAATGTCATGCGAAAATAACGTATATTGTCAATATGAAAATTTTAACGGTAAATAACAAAAAAGAAGAGAAATTTTTGCGGCGAAGGACCGCCGATTTTGATTTTTCCGCTTATTCCGCGGCCGCGGGAAAAGAATCCGCTAAAAAAGAATTGAACGAACTCATCGGGAAGATGCGGGAAACAATGATCGCGGCAAACGGCATCGGGCTTAGCGCCAACCAAATAGGATTGGGTTTGAGATTGTTCGTGGCGCAAATTTCCAAAGAGCCTTTAAAGAGGGACGAGAAAAACAAAATCATTATGCCGCCGTCCGATAAAGCGGAATTTTACGCGATTTTTAATCCGGAAATAATAAAATTTTCCAAAGAAAAAACAACGATGGAAGAAGGGTGTTTGAGCGTGCCGCGGGTTTACGGGCTGGTCGATCGGCCGGCAAGTGTTGTTTTGGCCGGCCAAAATGAAACCGGCAAGCAAATCGAAATCAAAGCTCGCGGACTGATGGCGCGGGTTTTTCAGCATGAAACCGATCACTTGAACGGAATTTTATTTACAGACAAAGCGCGCGATATCCATAAAATAGAATGAAATATATATTTTTCGGCACTCCCGAATTTGCCGCGGTTGTTTTGGAAAAACTTATAAATGCCGGATATTTGCCGTCGGCTGTCGTTTGTAATCCCGACGAGCCGGCCGGCAGGAAAAATATCCTCTCTTCTCCGCCGGTAAAAATACTGGCCGTGAAAAACGGAATCCCCGTTTTCCAGCCGGAAAAACCGGATGAAAAATTCGCGGAAGAAATAAAAAAATATCCGGCCGACTTGTTTATCGTCGCCGCTTACGGGAAAATAATTCCCAAAGAAATTTTGGACATTCCGCGCCTGGGCGCGCTGAATATCCATGGTTCCCTGCTTCCGAAATACCGCGGCGCTTCCCCTATCCAAGCCGCGATTTTAAACGGCGATAAAAAAACCGGCGCCACGATAATGAAAATCGACGAAAAAATGGATCACGGCCCGATAATTTCACAAGCGGAAATCGATATGGATCGATCGGATAATTTTGAAACGCTCTCCGAAAAAATCGCGGAAACCGGAGCGAAGCTTTTGATAAAAATAATCCCCGATTATTTGGCCGGAAAAATAAAACCCGTCGCGCAACGCGATTCGAATGCCACTTATACGAAAATCATAAAAAAAGAAGACGGCAAAATAAACTGGGAAAAAAGCGCAAAAGAAATAGAAAGGATGACGCGCGCTTTTTACCCTTGGCCGTCGGCCTGGACGGTGTGGAACGGCAAGATTTTAAAAATTTTCGAGGCTTCGG
>JAJYIB010000002.1 GCA_021790275.1 bacterium | reverse complement strand
GGGCGCGCAAAGCGCGCCCCCTTTTAATTTTCCCCGCTATTTCATATAATATATTTGTTTTTTAAAACTTCGCATAAAATGCACACCGTTTACGCGATTTTCAATGTCTTTTTCGGTTTGTGGTGGCTTTGGCTGCCCATTCTTTTATTCGCGCTTTTCGTCGAAATGTGGACGAAATATCTGACGACGAAAGCCATAAAGAAAATAGTCTGGCTGACGCTCGAAGTGAAAGTGCCTCGCGATATAGAAAAAAATCCGAAAGCGATGGAGCAGGTTTTTTCCGGCCTTCACGGTATTTTATCCAGCGTAAAATTTTTAGATAAATATTTTTTCGGAAAAGTGCAAAAGTGGTTCAGTTTTGAAATCGCCGGCATCGGCGGCTCGGTGCATTTTTTTATAAGAACGCCGGAGGAATTCAAAAATCTCGTCGAAGCGCAGATTCACGCGCAGTATCCCGACGCGGAAATTTTCGAGGTCTCCGATTATACCGGCGAGTTGGCGAAAGAAATCCCCGGAATAAAATATGATATCGGCGGCGTGGAATTTATTCTGGACAAAGACGATTACTATCCGATCAGAACTTATCCGTCGTTTGAAGAAAAGGCGGCAGAAAGGCGGCTCGATCCTATAGCGTCTTTTTTGGAAATTCTTTCTAAACTGCGGCCGAGTGAAAATATATTCATTCAATACGTATTCAAACCGACGGCCGACAAAGAATGGAAAGAGGCGGGAACGGCGGCGGTTAATAAAATGGTCGGAAAAAAAGTCGAAGCGAAAAAAGGAGCGCTCGGTAAAATTTTCGATTATTTGCACGAGTTCATCGCCAATTTGATAACGGCGCCGGCCGTTTATCCCGAATGGAGCGAAGCGAAAAAAGAAGAATCCAAAACGGCGGCGCAAACTCTTTCGCCGGGAGAAAAAACGGTCGTCGAAGCGATTGAAAACAAAATATCGAAGATCGCTTTCAAAACCTGCGTTCGTTTCGCTTATTTCGCCCGCGCCGATGTTTTTAACGCCGCCAACGTTTCGGCAATCGTCGGCTCTTTCAAACAATTCAACACTTTGAATATGAACGCTTTCAAGCCGAACGGCAAAGCGGGAACCAAAGTCGATCAGCCGAGAATATTTCCGTTTATCGTCAAAAGGCGGGCGTTTTTAAGGAAAATCAATTTTATCGATCGCTACATCAAGCGGAAATTTTCCAAAAACAAAAAAGATTTCCTAATGAATACCGAAGAACTCGCGACTATTTACCATTATCCGATTTTGGGGGTGGAAACGCCGACTCTGGAGCGCGTCAGCGCCAAAAAAGCCGAGCCGCCGTCGAATTTGCCGATAGAATAAAATATGGCCAACGAAAATCAAAACCAAAGCGAAACGACTTTTTTTGCCGAAACCAATTTTCGCAGCCAGCGGAAAAAATTCGGCATAAAACCCGACGATCGGCGCCGGCATATGTATATCATCGGCCAAACGGGCACCGGCAAAACCACACTTTTGATGAATATGCTCGTTGCAGACATACGCGCCGGCCATGGAATCGGTTTTATCGATCCGCACGGCGATATGGCGGAAAATCTGCTCAACTATATTCCCGAAGAACGGATACAAGATGTCATTTACTTTAATCCGGCCGATACGGCCTATCCGATAGCGTTCAATGCCATAGAAACGGTGGATGCGGAATCGCGCCATCTGGTAGCTTCCGGTCTGATGGGCGTTTTCAAAAAAATCTGGCCCGACGTCTGGTCACCAAGAATGGAATATATTTTAAACAACACCGTTTTGGCGCTTTTGGAAATCCCCGGATCGACTTTGCTCGGCATAAACAGGATGTATTCCGATAAAGTTTTCAGAAAATCGGTCGTCGATCGGCTGGAAGATCCGATCATCAAGGCCTTTTGGACACAGGAATATGCCAAATATCAGCAAAAATACGAGCAGGAAGCGACGGCGGCCATTCAAAATAAAATCGGGCAATTCAGCTCGGCGGCCGTCATCAGAAATATAATCGGCCAGAAGCATTCTTCATTCGATTTTCGGAAAGCGATGGATGAAGGAAAAATCATCATAATGAATTTGTCGAAAGGGCGGATAGGGGAAGATAACAGTAAACTTTTGGGCGGAATGCTGATAACTAAAATTCAGCTGGCCGCAATGAGCCGCGTCGACATTCCGAACGAAGAAGACAGAAAAGATTTTTATCTTTATGTCGACGAATTCCAAAATTTCGTCACCGACAGTTTCGCGACGATACTTTCCGAAGCGCGGAAATACCGGCTCGATCTCGTCATTACCAATCAATATATCGGCCAGCTGATTCACGATCAGAATACCAAAGTCAAAGACGCGATTTTCGGGAACGTCGGCACTTTCATTGCTTTTCGCACCGGTGGAGAGGATGTTACTTTCCTCGAGGAAAAACAGTTCGGACCGGATATCGTTGCCGAAGATCTGCTTAATCTGCCGAATTATAATATATATCTGCGTCTGATGGTCGACGGTGTGCCGTCGAGGCCTTTTTCGGCGCGAACCCTGCCGCCCGTTTCAAAACCGGAAATTTCTTACGTAAAAGAAATTATCGATTATTCCCGACGGGCGTACGGATCGTCGAGAGCCGAAGTGGAAAAAGCGATTGCCGAGGCGGCCGGAGTTTCCGCCGAAGCCGCGCCGGCCGGATCGGAAACACCTGTTTTGTCCTCCGCAACTTTCGCAAAAATTTCGCCCGCTAAAAAAGCGGATACGAAAGAAATGTTCGACGCGATTTGCGTCGAATGCCAAAAGGAAATAAAAGTGCCGTTCAAACCCGATCCGAAACGCGCGGTTTACTGCAAAGAGTGTTTTGCGAAAATAAAATCCAAAACGCCGGCCGCGCCGCCGGTTTCAATCGGCAAACCGGTCGAGAAAAAAATTTTCAAGCCGAAAAGCATTCTCGAAACGGCGAAAAAGCCGAGAAAAAGCGTCGATATGGACGAATTGAAAAAAATAATCGGCGACGACGGCTTACCGCGCTAAAATAAATCGTAATCGGCTACCGAACTACTCGCGGCTTTTTTCGACTCTTTCGGCATATTCGCCGGTTTGGGTGTTGATTCTTATGATATCGCCCTCGTTGATAAAAAGCGGAACGAGAATTTCCGCTCCCGTTTCTATTTTGACGGTTTTGTTTCCGCCCTGCGCCGTGTTGCCGCGAACGGCCGGCGGCGCCTCCACTACTTTGAAATCCATTTTTATCGGCAATCGCACGTTTATAATTTTCCTTCGAAACTCATTATTTCGGCTTCAAAATTCACTTTCAAAAATTTCGCTTCGTCGCCGACGGCTTCGGCCGTAAATTCGAAGCGCGCCGCCGGATTTTGTAAATCGCAAAAAACGAATTTACCCCGATGGGCGTATAAAAATTTCACTTTTTTATATTCGATTTCCGCTTCTTTGAAATTTTCCGTGTGCTGAAAACTGCGGCTCAACACTTTGCCGCTGATTAGATTTTTTATCTTGGTTTGCGCCACCGGTTTTCTCTGCTGCATCCGCATAAAGTTGAATTCCAAAACTTCATACGGCTCGCCGTCCAAAATAAAAACGACTCCCGGTTTCAGTTCGTTGTAGCTTATCATATCGCGCCATTCTAATTCTTTTTTTGACAGAAATCAAGCGCGGATGATATTTTTATATCACCAAAAAATCCTTCGGATTTTACTGGTGCGAACAGATCGTTGAAAATCAAATGACAAATCGCGCCGATTCGGCGCAGAGGAGGGGACATTATGGCTGAAAAAATATTCATCGCGCAAATGCCGGAAGGCTTGAAAAAATGCGATGATTGGACGGAAGAGGCCAAGCGTCTGGCGGTTGAACGGTTTTTGAAAAAATCCGACAACGGAGAGCCGTGCGAAACCATCGAAGAAATGTGCTGGCGCGTGGCGTACCATATCGCTTCGGCCGACTTGCATTACGGCAAAACCGAAGACGCTGTCATACCGTTGGCGAAAGAATTTTACGGTTTGATGGCCGACAGGATTTTTTTCCCGAACGCGCCGACGATGTATAACGCCGGAACGGGAAACGGCCTTCAGTTTTCCGCTTGTTTCGTTTTGCCCGTCGAGGATTCGATGGAAGGGATTTACGATGCCATCAAATGGCAGGCGATAATCCACAAATCCGGCGGAGGAACGGGATTTTCTTTTTCTTCTTTGCGTCATAAAAACGCAATCGTCAGTTCGACGAAAGGCAAGGCATCGGGTCCCGTTTCGTTTTTGAAGGTTTTCGACGCTTCCACCGACAAAGTCGTTCAGGGCGGAACGCGCCGCGGCGCCAATATGGCGATGGTGAGCGTGCATCATCCCGATATTCTCGAAATTATCGCCGCAAAGGGAACATTACAAGACGGCAACGAGGCGATATATGAATTTTTAAAGCCGCATCTTTACAGCCGCAAAATCCAAGAAATGTTGAAAATGAAATTGCTCGAAAAACAGATTTCGCATTTCAATATTTCGATCGCCGTTTCCGACATTTTTATGCAAGCGGTGAAAAATGACGCGGAATACGATTTAATCGACCCGCGAAACGGCGAAGTGGTAGAGCGGCTCAAAGCCAAGCCGGTGTTCGATCTTATCGTCGAGATGGCATGGAGCAAGGGGTGCCCCGGCTTGTGGTTTATCGATAAAACCAACAGATGGCGCGCCAATCCGATTCCCGAACTGATGCGGCTCGAATCGACGAATCCCTGCGGTGAACAGCCGCTTTTTCCTTTCGATTCGTGCAATCTGGGATCTATGTCGCTGATAAGATTTGTAAAATCGGAAAATGGAAAATACCAAATCGATTGGAACGAGCTCGAACACGTGGCGCGTTTGGCGGTGCACTTTCTCGATAACGTTATCGAGCTGAATCCTTATCCTTTGCCGCAAATTACCGAATTCACTCGCAAAATCCGCCGAATCGGTTTAGGCGTTATGGGCTGGGCGGATATGCTGGCCTATCTTGATATTCCGTACGCATCGGAAACCGCCTGCAAGCTGGCCGAAGAAGTTATGGAATACATCAACAACGCCGGCCATAAAGAATCGGAAAGATTGGCGGAAGAGCGCGGCGCATTTCCGTTGTGGAGCGAGAGCATATATAAAAACGGAAATGCAATAAGGAATTGCACCGTTACCACCATTGCCCCGACGGGGGAGTTGAGTATTTTGGCGGGTTGTTCCGGCGGCATCGAGCCGCATTACGGCCTAACGAAAAGGCATAAATACGAAAATCGGGTGTTGGAGATATACAGTCCGGCATTTCATCGGTTTATCGCGGTTGCCAAAGAGCGCGGATTTTATTCTTCTTCACTCGAAGAAGAAGTGAAAAATCGCGGCTGTTTGGGCGATATCTCCGCCGTTCCCGAAAATATTAAAAAAGTTTTTGCCACGGCGCACGAAATCGGTTCGGAATATCATGTAAAAATGCAGTCGGCATTTCAGAAATATGTCGATAATGCCGTGAGCAAAACCATAAATATGGTAAATCGCGCGACCAAAGAGGATGTTTCGAATGCCTATTGGCAGGCCTACGAAAGCAACTGCCTCGGAATAACGGTTTTCCGTGACGGATGCAAAGGCGGAGTGCTTTCGCTGGGTTTGGGCGGTAAAGAAAAGTCGAAAAAAGAAATCAAAACCGCCATTCGGCCCCGTCCGAACATTCTGGGTACCACCGAAAAAGTGGAAACGCCTTACGGTGAGGCATTCGTCACCATCAACTGGGACGCGGATAAGGGGCCGAAGGAGCCGTTTGAAATTTTCATAGCCGTCGGCAAGGCGGGCACCGATATCACCGCCGACGCCGAATCGATCGGCCGGTCGCTGTCGGAAATTTTGCGGATGGCGTCGCTGTTGAGCCAGCTCGAAAAACTGGCAAGAATCAAAAACCACCAGCGAGGCATCGGCGGAAGCAGTTCTACGGGTTTCGGAAAAAATCGCGTCGCTTCGGTCGGTGATGGCATTGCCAGAGCGATTGAAAAGTATTTCGAAAAATTCGAACTCGAAGAGCCGAGCGACAAAACAATAACCACTTTGGATCCTGCTCCCGCTGAGAATGGAACATTGCTTGCCGGAAATTTCTGCCCGCAATGCCATCAGGCTACTTTATACCAGCAGGGCGGGTGCACACAATGTTCAAATTGTAATTACACCAAGTGCTAGATATTACGGAGCGCGTTGTTTGCGCTCCTTTTTATTTTGTGTCATAATATTTTATATCGATATTTATGCGGATAAAAGCGGCGAATAAAAAACCAAAAGTTTTTGTGGCGATGAGCGGCGGAGTGGATTCATCCGTCGCCGCTTTGCTGTTGAAGCAAAAAGGATACGATGTTGTCGGAGTATATATGAAAGGCTGGTCTTTGAGCGGTTGCGCGGAAGAAGATGCGCGGGACGCGCGCCGTACGGCCGGCGTCTTGAAAATTCCTTTTTACGCCTTCGATTTCGAAAACGAATACAAAAAATCGGTGGTCGATTATATGGTTTCCGGCTACGCGGCGGGCATAACGCCCAATCCCGACGTGATGTGCAACCGCGAAATCAAATTCGGCCTTTTTTTGGAAAAAGCCTTGCAACTCGGCGCGGATTTTATCGCCACGGGGCATTATGTCCGGCTGAACCGGAAATTTTCAATGTTCAATTTTCAATTTTCGAATAAAAAAATAAAAAAAATTGATAATTGTAAAAATGAAAATTTATTGAAAAATGAAAATTGCAAATTGGAAATTGCCCAAGATGCCAACAAGGACCAATCATATTTTTTATGGACGCTGACGCAAAAGCAATTAAAACATTGCTTGTTTCCGATCGGCGATTATACCAAATCGCAAGTGCGCGCGCTGGCGAAAAAAAACGGCCTGCCGACGGCGGAAAAGCCGGATTCGCAGGGCGTTTGTTTTATCGGTGAAATCGATGTCGCCGGATTTTTGAAAGGAAAACTGGGTATAAATCCCGGACCGATAAAAACTCTCGACGGGAAAATCGTGGGAACGCACGACGGCGTTATTTTTTACACCATCGGTCAGAGGAAAGGAATCGGCATAAAGGGCAGTTTGCCCGGCGCACAAGGTAAAATTTATTACGTTGCCGGAAAAGACGCCGCGGCGAACACGCTTTGGGTAGCGGAAGGCGAAAGTAAAGAATTATTTTCCCGAGAATTAACGGTTGAAAACGTAAACTGGATTTCCGGCCGCGCGCCGACATTGCCCTTGAAATGTTTGGCGAGAATACGTTACCGCCAGCCGCTTCAAAAATGTGTTATCGAAACATCACGGCAAATCAACGATCGTCGATTTGTTGTAAAGTTTGAAACGGCGCAGAGGGCGATAACGCCGGGCCAAAGCGCGGTTTTTTATGACAATAAGGGCGCAATGCTTGGCGGCGGGATAATTTGTGATCAATGATGGTGTTCTGAAATATCATTCAATGGCCACAATGACTACTACTTGCAATGAGGGGCTCTTTGTGATATAATTCTTGCAAAGTACTTAAAAAAACAGAATAAGGAGGGAGAAATGAATCCCATCGTTCATGCGGCTGCAACCGTTGCCATTGTGGCAATAGCACATGCAGCGGGAATGAAGTTGGATACCAATATAATTGTTGGTATCTTTGTTGGAGGGGTATTTCTAGACGCCGATAAGGCGCTGGAAATCGTTGGGAATTTGAAGCATCAAAACAAATTCCCAGGCGTTGTGGTACGCGACATAACGGCACGCGTGCGCGTGCTGCACAGCGCATTGGCCTGGCCTTTCGCCTGCGCGCTCTGTTTGGCAACTAAGTCCTTATTGCCAATGTGCGCAGTCATATCGCACATCTTGTGCGATTCGGCTATACCAGGGATTACGGTGAATGGAAAGTCTTACCCTTCGCATTCACCATGGAAATGGATTACGTTTCCATTTTTCAAAAAATCTTGGTATGAAATAGTGCCGAGAGGATGGCCCGTTCGGTATCCTCCGCAGTTCAATTTGATTTATCGCAAAATGGCTCCGACAATTAGTGTCGTTGTCATATTTGCGTCTCTCTACTCTTTCTTGTAAAGAGTTAACCTCGCCGTTGTTGCACAAACGGCGAGGTTTTGCATTTTAAGTAAAATTTTTGCTAAAATCGCAATATGACTTCGCAGGAAATTCGGGAAAAATTTTTAAAATATTTTAAAGATCGAGGACACACTATCGTGCCGTCGAGTTTGCTTTTGCCGGAAAACGATTCTTCCGTTTTGCTTACCACCGCCGGAATGCAGCAGTTCAAGCCGTATTACACCGGCGAAAAAGACGCCGTGCGCGATTTCGGAGCTCGGCAAACGGTTTCCGTGCAAAAGTGCTTCCGCACTTCCGATATCGACGAAACCGGCGACCAGTCGCACCTGACTTTTTTTGAAATGCTCGGCAATTTCAGTTTCGGCGGATATTTCAAAAAAGAGGCGATAGAATATGCCTGGAAATTCATAACGGAGGAAATGAAAATTTCCTCCGATCGCTGTTATGTTTCGGTTTTCGAAGGCGATGGGGAAGTGCCGGAAGATTCGGAATCGATAACGGTTTGGAAAGAATTGGGAATCGCCGGCGACAAGATACAAAAACGGGGACGTGAAGATAATTTTTGGGGACCGACGGGAAACGAAGGCCCCTGCGGCCCGACTTCGGAAATTTATGTAGATGGTGTTGAAATTTGGAACCTGGTTTTTAATCAATATTATTGCCGGCCCGACAAAACTTTGGAACCGTTAAAGCAAAACGGCATTGACACCGGAATGGGATTGGAACGGTTGACGATGATAGTCCAAGACGCGCCGACGATTTTCGAAACCGATTTGTTTTTGCCTATTATCCAATCGATTCCGCACAGAGATATCGAAAATGAAACGCGGGCGGTGCGGATTATCGCCGATCACGCGCGCGCCTCGGCGTTTCTTGTAGCCGACGGCGTTTTTCCGTCGAATGTCGGAGCGGGATATATTTTGCGGCGGCTTTTGCGCCGCGCCATTCGCTACGGGAAAATTATGAATTTCGACAAAAATTTCTTGATTCCGCTTTCGGAAAAAGTCGTCGAGATGTATAAAAAACAATATCCCGAACTGGCGGCGAAACGGGAGGATATTTTAACCGTCGTTCAAAAAGAAGAAGAAAAATTTTCCGGCGCGCTGGAAAAAGGATCGAAAGAGCTTGAAAAAATTCTTGCCGAAAAAAGCGATAAAATAATTTCCGGCGACGATGCTTTTAAAATTTACGAAAGCTATGGGTTCCCGATGGAGTTGACTCGTGAAATCGCGGCGGAAAAAGGTTTTGCCGTCGACGAGTCGGGATGGGAATCGGCTTTCAAAAAACATCAGGAAATTTCGCGGGCCGGCGTGGAAAAAAAATTCGGCGGACACGGCGTGAATGAGCAAACATTGAAATCCGAAATTCATAACTCGAAAGAAATCAAACAAATCGCCAGATTGCATACGGCGACGCATCTGCTTCACCAGGCGATTCACGACGTTTTGGGACACGAAGCGGAGGTGCGGCAAATGGGTTCGGATATCACACCGGATCGGCTGCGATTCGATTTTTCGTTTCCGCGAAGACTGACGCCGGAAGAAATGAAAAAAATCGAAAACATCGTCAACGAAAAAATAACACTCGATTTGCCGGTTTACAGCGCGAAAATGTCAAAAGAAGACGCGATCAGAATGGGCGCGCGCGCGTTTTTCAAGGAAAAATATCCCGACGAAGTGAATGTTTATTCGATCGGCGATCCGGATTTGTCGAAAGCGTATTCGAAAGAATTGTGCGGCGGTCCGCATATCGCGCGGACGGGCGAAATCGGTCGGTTTAAAATAATCAAGGAGGAAAGTTCGTCGGCCGGCGTCCGCCGGATGAAAGCGATTGTGGAATAAAAAATTTTTTTGTTATATAATTGACAAACTATTAACTTGCAAACAACAAGATGAAAGGTATTGAAATAATTCGCGCGAGAACAAAGGACGATGCGGCGATTTTAATCGGCCGGATGATAAAATCGGAAAGCGGCGAAATCGTTTTGGTGCTGCCGAAAAATTCTATATTAATCGCCGATTTGAATTCGCTCAAAATTTTAAAAAGCGAAGCGGAAAGCGTCGATAAAATTCTTTATATCAGTTCGGAAAACGAAAAAATAAAAAGTTTCGCGGAAAAAATCCAGTTGCCGATTTACGGCGCCGCGGCGCCGGCCGGCGTAAAAAAAGAAAAACCGGTGAAAATAAAAGTGATGATGGACATCGCGCCTCCTTCGGTTTCGGCGGTCCCGGCGCAAAGAACGGGCGACTTCGAAAACGAATCGGCCGATGAGGAAAATAACGGGCAAGAAAAAGATTGGGAATCCGATGAAACTCCAAATACGGATTCCGATTACGGACCGGATGATTCCAATGAATTCGGCGGTGATGGCGATCGGTTTTCCGAAGGATCCGGAAACGACAGCGGAGAAGATTTACCGAGCGAAGGCAATAAAGAACCCGCGCCGGAAATAACTTTGGCGAAAAGCGACAATTTGAAATTGGAACGGGACATTGAAAGTTTTTATAAAGAGCCGCAGGAAAAATCAAAAATCCGATCGGTTAAAGAGAAACCGAAATTCAAAATTTCCCAAAGGCGGATTCTGACCGCGCTGGTCGGCGGCGGTTTGGCATTCTTTTTGGCGGCGCTGTATTTGATACTGCCGAAAGCCGATGTGAAAATTTCCCTTAAAAAACTGCCGCTGGATTTGCAGATACAAACCGCGGTTAGTAAAAACATAAGTTCGCCTAATCTTGCGAGCGGCATTCTGCCGGGGCAGTATTTTTTGCTTACCAAATCGGGGACTAAAGCCATCGAAACGGGAAGCGCCGTCCCGCAGAGCGGGGCGGCGCCGTCGGCGCCGCAAAAAGCCGGCGGCTCGATAACGATTTATAACGCATACGGCGCCGCGCCGCAAAAGTTGATCGCTCAAACGAGATTCGAAACGAAAGACGGTAAAATTTACCGTCTTCAAAGAGCCGTTGTCGTTCCGGGCGCTAAAATGTCGGGTTCTAAATTGACTCCAAGTGCGATAGAAGCATCGGTCGTAAGCGACGGAACGGGCGATAACTATGCGATCGGCCCGTCGTATTTTACCATTCCGGGTTTTAAAGGCTCGCCTAAATATGCCGGTTTTTATGCCGAAAGCTCTGCTAAGATGACACTCCTGCCGGCCGCCGCGCAATCGTCGACCGAAACGCCGCCAGGCAAAACGCAAGCGATCGAAAAAACCAAACAGGATCTCGAAAACGAGTTGGCGGGTTCCCTTAAAAACGATACTTTGAATACATTCAAAGATTCCGATTTCAAATTAATCGACGGCGCTTCGTCGATAACGGTCAAGAGTTTCAAAGCCGACGCCAACAGCGTCAGTATGAGTATTACGTGGCAGGCGATTTTCTTTAATGAAAAAGATTTCCGGTCGCTTATCGATTACGCCATCGTTAAAAAATATCCGGTCTTGCAGAATTTCGATTTTAAAGATAATATTGCGTATCCCGAAGCGGCGAAAGCTGATTTTAAAAAAGGCGAGATTTATTTCACCTACGAGTTAAAAAAAGATAACGCGCTGAATCCCGATTTGGCCGGTTTGAAAAAAAATCTTGCCGGACTCGATGAAAACGGAATGCGCGATGTCGTTTCCGGAACGAATTTTGTCGATAGCGCCACGATTTCCCTTTGGCCGTTTTGGGTGAGGCGGTCGCCGAAAAACCCCGATAAAATCAATATTACTCTTGACAGCCAATAATTCACGTGATAGATAATAAAAGGTCTATGATTACCGGTATCGTCGTTGAGGCATTGCCCAATGCGTATTTTAGAGTTAAAACTGACGGCGACGAAGAAATTCTGGCTCATTTGTCGGGCAAAATGAGAATGAATTACATCAGAGTTTTGGTCGGCGACCGCGTCGAAATCGAGGTTTCCGTCGATAAAAAGCGAGGCCGAATCACCAAACGGCTGTAAAATTTCAAATTATGAAAGTAAGAGCAAGTGTTAAAAAAATCTGCGCCAAATGTAAAATTGTGCGCCGCCAAAGGCGGCTTTATATAACCTGTTCGAATCCGAAACATAAGCAAAGGCAGGGATGATTGTTTATTAAATTTATGCCGAGAATCGCGGGTGTTAACATCCCGGAAAACAAAAAAATAATTTTTTCATTGGCTTACATTTACGGCTTGGGACGGAGCCAGGCGAAAAAAATAACAGCCAGTTTGAAAATAAACCCGGACAAACGGGCGTCGGAATTGAGCGCGGAAGAATTAAACCGATTGAAAGATCTCGTTGAAAAAAATTATAAAATAGAAGGCGAATTGAAAAGAATCGTTCAGGGCAACATTAAAAGATTGAGAGAAATAGGCGCTTATCGCGGTTATCGTCATAGCCGCGGCTTGCCGGTAAGAGGCCAAAGAACGAAAACCAATTCCCGAACCCGAAGAGGCAACGTGAGAAAAACGGTCGGCTCGGGCAGGAAAAAATCGGCCGAAAAAACATAAAAATACCGACCAATAAATAAATGGGGAAAAAGAAAATAAAAAAACAAACCGAGGAGGAACTGCTGAAAGAAAGCGAAAAAGCGGGCGATGGCAAATCGTCGGCTCAAGGTGCGGCCAAAACCGGCCGGCAGATTTCCAAAAGCAGAATTTACATCCAGGTGAGCTACAACAATACATTTATCACCGCTACCGATGAGCGGGGAAATGTTTTGGCGTGGTCTTCGGCGGGCTCGCTGGGGTTTAAAGGTCCGAAAAAAGCGACGCCTTACGCCGCTTCGAAGGTGGCGGAAACGATACTCGAAAAAATGAAAAAAACCGGCTTTGGCGAAACCGATATTCTCGTCAGAGGCATCGGTTCCGGTCGGGAATCCGCCATAAGGTCTTTTATAAGCCACGGCCTTAATATTGTTTCGATAAAAGACATTACGCCGATTCCGCACAACGGCCCGCGGCCTAAAAAAGTTAGAAGAGTTTAAAATTATGAGATATACCGGACCAAAAGAAAAATTATCGAGAAGACTGGGAGAAAATTTGGGCTTAAAAGCCGAACGGTCATTTTCGCCCAAATCCGCTTTTTTCAAAAAACCTTATCGGCCGGGCGCGCACGGCAAAGGGCGGCGGCGCGCGCTGTCGGAATTCGGAGCGCAGCTGGCGGAAAAACAAAAAATCAAAATCGTTTACGGCCTGACGGAGCGCCAGCTCGAAAAATATTTCGATAAAGCCAAACGTAAAAAAGGCATCACCGGCAATCTACTTTTGTCGTCTTTGGAAAAACGTCTCGACAGCGTCATTTACAAAAGCGGCTTGGCGGCTTCGCGGACGATAGCGCGTCAGCTCGCGAGCCACGGCCATTTTTTGGTGAACGGCAAAAAAACAACGATACCTTCTTATGAAACGAAAGAAAACGATATTATAGCGATAAAGCCGTCGAGTCGCGCCAAAGTAATTTTTGCCGCGGTCGCCGAAAGACTTAAAAAACACGAAGCGCCGTCTTGGTTTTCCGTCGACAAGAAAAATTGGGAGATTAAAATAATATCCGAGCCGAAAACCGAAGATTTGCCGAAAAATTTCGATACCAGCGTTATTATTTCTTATTATTCCAAATAATATTAAAAATATAATAAATTAAAATAATTATGGAAACAAATATTTCATTGCCGAAAGCGCCGACTTTGACGGAATTATCGCCCAACAAAGCGGTTATTGAAATCGAAGACTTGTACCCGGGCTACGGTTTGACGCTGGGCAACGCCCTGCGCCGCACGATGCTTTCTTCGCTTCCGGGAGCGGCAATTACATCCATAAAAATCAAAAATGCGGCACACGAATTTTCCACATTGCCCGGCGTTATAGAAGATATGATAGAAATCATTTTGAATCTTAAACAGGTGAGATTCAAACTGCACGGCGACGAACCTCAAACGGTTTTTCTGAAAGCGAAAGGCGAAGGCGAAGTTTTCGCGAAAGACATCAAAACACCTTCGCAAGCGGAAATCGTCAGCCCCGATGTCCGTATCGCCACTTTAACTTCGAAAAATGCGATTCTCGAAATCGAAATGAAAGTCGAAAAAGGGCTCGGCTATTCGGCGATCGAATCGCGCAAAAGAGACAAGCAGGAAGTCGGCGTTATCGCTGTCGATGCTATTTTTACTCCCATCAAACTGGTGAATTTCAGCGTCGAGGATATGCGGGTCGGCGATAAAACCAACTATAACCGGCTGAAATTCGAAATAGAAACCGACGGTTCCATTACATCTTTCGAGGCCTTGGCCGCCGCGGCGAATTTGCTTAACGATCATTTTAAAATAATCGCCGCCACGCCCGCCAAAGCGGAGAAAAAGAGCGGGGCGGCGGAAGAGAAAGTCAAAATAAAAAAAACGGAGAAAGAGGAAGGCGAGGATATGACGAAAATTAAAATCGAAGATTTGAAATTATCGAGCCGCACGCAGAACATTCTCGTCAAGAATCACATTAAAACCGTCGCCGGTCTTTTGCGGTTAAGCGAAAGTGAATTGCTCGATCTGGAAGATGTCGGCGAAAAAGCGGTGAAAGAAATTAAAAAAGTTTTGGGCAAAATGGGCTTTACGCTCAAACAGGAAGATTGAGTAAAAATGAAACATCTTAAAAAAAATAGAAAATTCGGCAGAACGGCGGATTATAGAAAATCCTTCCTTTGGAATTTGGGATCGAGTTTGATTTTGAAAGAACGGATAAAAACGACGGAAGCTCGCGCCAAAGAAATCCGGCCGCTTGTCGAACGCGCCTTGACCGCGGCCAAAAAAGACACGTTAAGTAATAGACGGAATCTTTTAAAAAAAATGGGCGCCCGTCCGGTCGGTAAACTCTTCAAAGACTTGGCGCCGCGGTTCAAAGAAAGAAATGGCGGCTATTTGAGAATAATAAAAATCGGAGCGAGGAAAAATGATGCCGCCAAAACCGTTTTTATAGAATTCGTTAAATAATATGACGGAAAAAATATTAAAAATGAAGCATTACGAAATAGATGCAAGCGGCAAATCGCTCGGTCGGCTGGCAACGCAAATCGCGTCTCTTTTGCGCGGCAAGACTCGGGTTGACTACACGCCGCATCTGGATCCGATGACGACGGTCAGAGTTTTCAATTTCAGCAAAATCGTTTTAACCGGCAGAAAATCGTCGCAAAAAATTTACTATCATTACACCGGCTATCACGGAGGACTGAAAAAACGTAAATACGCGGAGCTTGCGAAAAAAGACGCCGGCCGACCGCTAAAGACGGCAGTTTTAAGAATGTTGAATAAAAATCGTTTAAGGGCGAAATTAATGAAAAGATTGACCATAGAACAATAAATTATGACGGTAAAAAAAACCAAAAAAGAAAAAATTGCGCCGGCGAAATACGGCGAAGCGGTCGGCAGACGTAAGACGGCGACAGCGCGCGCGCGCGTTTGGCTTGACGTTCAAAAAACGGAAGCGACCGTCAATGGAAAAGACATCGCCGATTATTTCAAAGAAAAAGAGCTGCGCGACATCGCGCTTGAACCGCTTGTAAAATCCGGAGTCGGCGATTTTTTCGTTTCGGTAAAAGTCAACGGCGGCGGCTTGCGCGCCCAGGCTTTTGCTTTGCGGCACGGCTTGAGCCGCGCTTTGGCTTTGCTTAAACCGGAATTTAAAACCGCACTCAAAACTCTTGGTTTTTTAACCAGAGATTCGAGAATGAAAGAACGGAAAAAACCCGGTCTCAAAGCGGCCCGCCGCGCTCCGCAATGGTCTAAGCGTTAAACGATCTCTGTGGAGAATTTGCAAAATTACGACCGGAAATCGACGGCATACAAAGCGTTTTTACCCGATTCTTTTTTGAAGTAATACAATTCGGAATTCGCCCTGTTCCAAAAAAACGGCGGATCGATTCCGAGATAAAATTTTACACTGTTTCTTTTGCCGCCGCCGTTATTCAATTCGGCGACGGAAATTTCTCCATCCGAAAACCAGATTATATGCTCGGAATCGCCCAACCACTCGTAAAATTCGACAGGCGCTCCCGCATCGGCTATCAATTCTTTCGTTCCGGCTTTTTTGACCGGTTTCTCGTCCGTATCGTTAAGATATTCGACGAAAATTTTGCCGTCGGAAACGTATAAATTTTTGTTTTTGTCCGGCGACAAAATCGTCGAAGGAGAAGTCGCTTTTTTTATTTTACCGCTCGAAACAAACTTGCCGTCGGCCGGATTATAAACAAAAATATTGTCGATTTTTCCGGCGGCGACTTTTATTTCGACGGCGCCGGAATCGCCGTTAATATCGAATTCGGAAATTTTTTGACTTGCCGGCAATGCCGCGATTTTGGTTTGTTTGAGCTCCAAGGGAAATAAAATAATCTTATCGAGATTGGCGACCATCCCGCTTTCGACCCGAATCGTTTTATTCCACGGATAATAATTTTCTTTATAAATAAAAACGCTGTAATTTTTCGGGACGAGATCGCTTATCAGCGCGCTATAAGTCAAAATTCCGCCGGTCGAACTTATATACTTGTCGTTTATGTATATTTTCGCGCCGTCGACCGACGTTTTTATAAAAATCCCGCCGACTTTTTCTATTTTAAATAAAGGCAAATCAAACCGGTATCCCTCGGCGTAAAAAACAGCGACGAAACTGCCCGCGGCAAAAAATGCTGTGAATACAAAAAAAATAATCCGCCTGAATTTTTTCGTCATAATGACACATTATCGCCATCGAAAGCTCGGCTTGTCAATGTTTCCAAAAAGGGATTAACGTTGTATGATGGCTCATCTTATGAGCTTGATGACAAGAAAAATCGGCATCGATTTGGGAACGGTAAACACGCTGGTTTTTGTTCCGGATCGCGGAATAATATTGAACGAACCGACGGTCGTGGCGATTTCCGCCGACGACAACGGAATACTGGCGGTCGGCGCCGAAGCGCAGATGATGCTTGGCCGGACGCCGGAAAACATAATCGCCAAAAGGCCGATGCGCGACGGCGTTATCGCCGATTATAAAATCACCGAAGCGATGCTGCGTTATTTTATCCAAAAAAGCTTGGGGCGTTTTCAATTGATAAAACCGGACGTTCTAATCACCGTCCCGTCGGGATCGAGTTCGACCGAAAGAAGAGCGGTTATCGACGCGGCCGTCAGCGCCGGGGCCCGCGCCGCTTACATAGTCAAAGAACCGGTGCTTGCCGCCATCGGCGCCGAAGTGCCGATCAACTCCGCATCGGGTAATTTAATAATGGGAATCGGCGGCGGGACGACCGAAGTCGCCGTCATTTCTTTGGGCGGCATAGTTACATCGCATTCTAAAAGGGTCGGCGGCAATAAAATAGATTCCGCTATCGTCGAGCATTTAAAAAGAAGGCATAATCTGGCGATAGGGGAAAGAACCGCCGAAAGAATAAAAATCGAAATCGGATCGGCTTTGCCGATAAAAGACGAGTTGTTTATCAGCGTTCGCGGCCGCGACATTTTGACCGGCCTGCCGCGCAACGTTGCCGTCGGCACCAACGAAATCGTCGATGCGATTTCCGAACGCCTGAAAGAAATTATTCAGGCGCTTAAAACGGTTTTGTCGCAGACGCCGCCGGAACTTGCCGCGGATATTATGGACAAGGGTATTATTCTTACCGGCGGCACGTCGCTTTTAAGAAACTTTGACGAATTGGTAGTGAAAGCTACCGGCGTTCCGGCCTATCTGGCCGCCGAACCGCTTTATTGCGTCGCCAAAGGCGCCGGTCTCGTTCTTGAAAACCTGGAAATTTACAAGCGAAGCGTTATGGCCCGCCGTTAATATTTAAAAAATTCGTGAATAACGGCAGATATCAAAAAACAATCGATTATCTAACCAAGTGCGCGGAAAACGACGCGCTGTCCCACGCATATATTTTTTACGGACCGGATGAAAATTCAAAACGCGAAGCGGCTACCCGGCTCACGGAAAAAATTTTCGGAAAAAATAGCCGCGTTTTTAATCCCGATTTAATGCTGATGAAACCGGAAAACGGCGCTTTCTCCATAGATTCCGTCCGGCAAATAAAAAAATTTTTGGCATTGCGGCCGTACGCTAATAATCGTAAAATGGTAATAATCGAATCGGCGGAAGCACTGAACAATTTAAACCAGAATGCTTTGCTTAAAGTTTTCGAAGAGGCGCCGGAGCATACCGCGATAATACTTTTCGCGAAAACTCTTGGTTCGATGTCGGAAACGATAGCGTCGCGCGCCGTCAAACTGCCGTTTTGGTTTTTGCGGCGGGAAATGTCCGAACAACCGGCGGACGGCGACTATGCAAAAATTTTCGAATCTTTGATCCGGCCCGGATTTTCGCAAAAATACCGCTATATCGAAAAAATTGATCAGCAAAACATTCCGGAATTTTTCGGATTATGGATAAATTTTTTGAGAAATAAATTATTGGCCGATCCGACGGAAAAAATCGCCGGCATTCTGTCGAAAAGCCAGTCGATTTATTTCAAATTAAAAGAAACAAACATCAATTCGAAATTGGCTTTTGACGAACTTCTGATAAATTTACCCGATTAATTTTTATTTTTTAAAAAATGGAGGCCATCGAAAAACTGAAAGAAAAATTTAAAAAAACGGAAAATTTCCTTAAAGAGGAATACTCGGCGTTGCGCGCGGGCCGCGCAACGCCGGCTCTCGTCGAAAACGTTTTTGTCGATTATTACGGCACGAAAGTGCCTTTGAAGCAGATCGCTTCGATTTCCGCTCCGGAATCGCGTCTTTTAATCATCGAACCGTGGGACAAAGGCGCGCTCGGCGCCATCGAAAAATCATTACTGGCGTCGAATCTCGGCCTAAGTCCGATCGTCGATAAAAATCTTATAAGAATCTCCATTCCGCCCTTGACCGAAGAACGGCGTTCCGCTCTTGTCAAAATTATCGGCGTAAAATTGGAAGAAGCGAAAATCAAATGCCGCGCGGCGCGCGATGAAGCTATGAAAGAAATTTCCGATTCTTTCGAAAATAAAAAAATCACCGAAGATGAAAAATTCAAAAATCGGGAAAAAGTTCAGGAATTGATGAACGCGGCGGCGGCCGAGCTCGAAAATGCCGCTAAATTCAAAGAAAAGGAGATCAAAGAGGGATGATGACCGCGATTATATTCATCGCCGTTCTGGCGGTTTTGATTTTGGCGCACGAGTGCGGCCATTTTATCGCCGCCAAAAAAAAGGGGCTCCTTGTCGAAGAATTCGGCATCGGTTTTCCGCCGCGAATCTTCGGCGTTAAAAAAGGCGAGACGCTTTATTCTTTGAATCTTCTGCCGCTCGGCGGGTTCGTTAAAATTTTGGGCGAAGACGGCGGCGAAACCGAAAATCCGAGAAGTTTTGCCTCGAAATCGGCCGGAACCCGCGGTCTTATAACCGTAAGCGGCGTCGTGATGAATTTTTTATTGGCGATTGTTTTGCTCATCATCGGTTTTTTCGTAGGTTTGCCGCAAGCCATAGATCAAAGCAACGCGGCTTACGCGAATAATACGGAAATTCAGATTCTGGATATCGCCGCCGGCTCGCCGGCGGCTAAAGCGGGAATTCAAGTCGGCGATGCGATCGAATACCTTAAAATAGGCGGAAAAAATATTTCTATAAAAGAAGTATCGGCGCTCCAAAATGCCGTTAGCGCCGATAACGGCAAAGAATTAATAATCGGCGTTAAAAGGGGAAACAGTTTTTTTGAAACAAAAACTACGCCGCGGATAAATCCACCGGAAGGCGAGGGCGCTTTGGGAATCGCCATCGTAAAAACCGGAATAATCCGATATCCCTGGTATAAAAATTTTTGGCTGGGAACAAAATCGGCTTTTGCCATCGCCCGGGAAGTTATAATCGGCTTTTTCGATCTTCTGAAAAATCTTTTCGCCACCGGCCGAATTCCGAGCGGCATCGCCGGCCCGGTCGGCATTGCCGCTTTGACCGGCAAAGCCGCCAGTTTGGGTTTTATATACCTGCTTCAGCTTGTCGCCGTTATTTCCATAAACTTGGCCGTTTTGAATCTCGTGCCTTTTCCGGCGCTCGACGGCGGCCGTCTGTTTTTTTTGGGTGTAGAAAAAATCAAAGGAAGCAAAGTTAATCCGAAAATCGAAAATACGGTGAATTCCGCCGGAATGATTCTGCTTTTGATTCTGATCGCTTTGATAACATATCGGGATATTTTGAGATTAAAATAACATCGCGGGGTATTAGATGCCCTGCATTTGGTGTTGCAAACTTTTGTATTTAATGTTATTCTGAGACGGTTCTTTAATTATAGTTTTATTCAAAGTCTCGCTTGGCGGCGAGACCAAAAATAATAGAAGAGAAAGGAGGTTTTGGTTAAAAGCGGGAGAAATCCTTTTTTATTAAAAACATTTAAGGGTGTCGGACACCCGCAAAAGGAGGTTTTTATGTCGCGCGGCAATCTTCTCGTTTTCGGAACCGTTATCGAAATGAGTAACGATAACGTAAAAAAATTCAAAATCGAATTCCCAGAAGTTCCTCCGGGAATTATGAGAGAGCTGCGTAAGGAATTGAGGTTGATCGGCGCGCGTACGCGCCGCAATGCAATGGGAGGCATCAGTGTTTTTCCGTTGCGCGCGGCGGAAAACGCCGCCGTTGAAATAAGCGAGATCGCCTTAAGCATAGGCGATCTGGATTTGGGGCTCGCGGTTGACGCCGCGACAATCCCGGTCATAAACACCGCCTAAGAAACTCTCGTGTTTCTTGGGCAAAGGGCGCGGCAAAGCCGCGCCCCATTATTTTTATAGCAAATAATTTTTATTTTCTGTCAATCTTTGCCGCGATGACAATTCGTTGTAAAATCGCTATTATGAAACAATCGCAAATTTTCGGCCACACCTTGCGGGAAAACCCGAAAGACGAAACCAGCGCCAACGCGCGGCTTTTGGAGCGCGGCGGCTTTATTTATAAAAATTCCGCCGGAGTTTACACATACCTGCCACTCGGCTGGCGAACGCTTGAAAAAATCGCGAAAATCATCAGAGAAGAAATGAACGCCATCGGCGGCCAGGAAATGTTTATGTCCGCCCTGGTCGAAAAAAAATATCTCGACGCCACGGGCCGCTGGGATGTGCCGATCGGATTTGAAGCAAAAGGCAAAAATGAAAAAACCGCCGATTTCGTGATGGGTTGGACGCATGAAGAAGTGTTGACAGCCGTCGCCGGCCGATACGTGAATTCTTACAAAGATTTGCCTTTCGCCGCCTATCAGGTCCAGACGAAATTCAGAAACGAGCCGAGAGCGAAATCCGGTCTTTTGCGCGGCCGCGAATTCATAATGAAGGATTTGTACAGCTTTCACGCTTCGGAAAAAGATCTGAACGATTTTTACGAAAAAGTGAAAGCGGCATATTTTAAAATTTTCGAGCGTTGTGATTTGAAAGCTTTTTATACGTTGGCGGCCGGCGGAGTTTTTACCGCCAGCAACACGCACGAATTCCAAGTCGCCGCGCCGGCCGGTGAAGATATAATTTTTATCTGCGGCAAATGCGAATACGCGGAAAACAAGGAAATTTCAAAACTCAAAAACGGCGGCGAATGTCCCAAATGCGGGGGAAAGGTGAAAATGGAAAAGACAATCGAAGTCGGCAATCTTTTCCCGCTGGGAACGAAATATTCATCGGCTTTCGATTTACAATTCACAAACGCCATAGGAAAAAAAGAACTTGTGATTATGGGATCATACGGCATCGGACTGGGGCGGCTTATGGGAACGGTTGTCGAAACCCATAACGATGAAAAGGGAATAATTTGGCCGGAAGAAATCGCGCCGTTCAAAATTCATCTGATTGAAATTTCCGGCGGAGATGCCGACATCAAAAGTCGCGCGGAAAAAATTTATCGCGATCTGGTTGCGGGCGGAATCGAAGTGTTGTACGATGACCGCGACGACAAAACCGCCGGTGAAAAATTCGCCGATGCCGATTTACTCGGCATCCCTCTGCGGGCGGTCATAAGCAAAAAAACACTCGAAAGAGATTCGATTGAATTGAAAAAGCGCAGCGAAAAAGAAGCGAAACTGGCAAAGATTTCCGATTTTTCCCGACTGAAATTTGAATAAAAACTCATCACAATGTTCGATCGATTGTTTAAATTTTTTTCCCGCGATATCGGCATCGACCTCGGCACGGCCAATACACTGGTATACGTGCGCGGTCGAGGCATCATCATTAATGAGCCGTCGATAGTCGCCATCAACAAAAAAACGAACCAGGTTTTGAGCGTAGGCGAGGCGGCCAAAAAAATGATCGGCCGTACACCCGGCCATATTGCCGCGGTGCGTCCTCTCATCGAAGGCGTTATTTCCGATTTTGAAGTAACCGAGCAGATGCTACGGTATTTTTTCAATAAGGTTCAGCAAGGCCACTATCATTTTCTGGCGCGACCGCGAGTGGTTATCGGAATTCCGTCGGGGGTAACGGAAGTCGAACGACGCGCCGTCGAAGATGCCGTGCGCAATGCCGGCGCAAGAGAAGTTTATCTGGTTGAAGAACCGATGGCGGCGGCCATCGGCGCCCGCCTGCCGGTCGCCGAAGCGGTGGGCAGTATGGTCGTCGATATCGGCGGCGGCACCACCGATATTATAGTCGTTTCGCTGGGCGGCATCGTGGTTTCGCGCAATTTGCGTATTGCCGGCGAAAAAATGAACGAAGACATTATTCAATATGTCCGCGACGAATTTCAATTGCTGATCGGCGAAAAAACCGCCGAAGAAATAAAAATTTCCATCGGCGCGGCGGCGCCGCTAAAAGAGCCGCTTACAACAACGATCAAAGGACGCGATTTGATAAGCGGCTTGCCGAGAGAAACTTTGATCAGCGATTCGGAAATAAGCGAAGCCATCGCACCTTCCGTGGATGCCATAATTTCGGAAATTCGCGCCGTCGTCGAAGAAACGCCGCCGGAACTGATCAGCGATTTAATGGTTCGCGGCATAGTTTTGGCCGGCGGCGGCAGTTTATTGAGAGACCTGCCTGAAATGGTCCGAAAGGCTACCGATATACCGGCGAAACTCGCCGAAGACCCGCTCACCGCCGTGGTGCGCGGCTGTGGATTGATTTTGGAAGATGTCGAATCGCTGAAAGAAATTCTGGTGCATAACAATTAGCGGGTATTTGACGGAAAAAAACGCGATATGGAAAGAAAAAATTTGATTTTGTTTTTGGCGCTGTTTTTGTCGAGTTTGGTTATAATTTTCTTCGGCCGGAGCGGCGTTATTTTGTTTTTAAGACAATCGGCGACAACGGCGCTCAAGCCTGCGGAAATTATTTTCAGCAGATCGGAAAAATGGCTGACTTTTTGGCAAAACGCGATTTTTGAAATAAAACAGACAAAAAAATCAAACGAGCGTCTGATTTCCGAAAATCTCGAATTAAACCAAAAACTGGCACAGATGTCGGAAATCAAAGCGGAGAACGCTCTTTTGCGAGAAAAATTCAACCTGTCTCAAAAATCAATAGCGACGGTAGCGGCAAACATTATCGGGCGAGATTTTCAAAACAACCGGTCTTTCGTCATCGACAAGGGATCGGGTGACGGCGTAAATCCGGCGATGGCGGTGATTTCCGAAAACGGGGCGCTGGTCGGCCGCGTTGCCGAATCAAGCGCGAACACGGCCAGAATCTTGACTCTATTCGATACTCAAAGCCGCATCGCCGCCCAAACGGCGACAAGCGGCGTCAGCGGCCTGGCACGCGGTCTCGGCTCGGCGATTATTCTCGATTTGATAGACAAAAACAAAATCCCGCAAATCGGCGATTTGATTATTTCTTCCGGAACCGACGGCATCTGGCCGAAAGGATACTTAATCGGAAAAATCGCCAAAGTGGATTCGCGAGACAGCCAAATTTTCAATACCGCCGAAATCGAACCGATTGAAAAACCCGAAGATTATAACGGTGTGCTTGTCATAACTGGCGTCAAATAAAATGAAACCCTACAAAAAATTATTCCGATTTTTAATCGCCGCCGTTTTTTTGATTTTTTTGGCCGCATTTCAAATCGCCTTCCTTAACCCGTATTTTTCGGGCCTGAATTTTTTCGTCATTCTCGCCATATACTTGGCGCTTACCAAAAACAATGCGAAAGCGATGGTTTTTTCCTGGTTCGGCGGTTTACTCACAAGCACTTCTTCTTTTGCCGGTTTCGGAACGAACGGCTTGATTTTGCTGGTTTTCGCCGCAATTCTGATTTTGCTCCGATCAACCGTTTTTTTGGCCGGCAAAACGGCGAATATTCTTATGGCCGCCGTTAGCGGAATCGTAATTTATCATTTTCTCAACTGGATTATTGTGAATATTCTGGCATTTTTCGGCGCCAGCGCTTCCGGGAACATCGCTTTTTATTTTGCCGGTCCGGGAATCTTCGTCGAACTTATCGCCGCGATTATGATTTTGCCGTTGATGCTTAAAATAAAAAAATTGAAAAATGGTTGAAAGATTAAGAAAAAACCGAATCGAAATCGAGCCGGAAGAAATTCTTCTCGACAAAAAATCGGCCTCACAGCTGGAAATACCGATACAAAACGGCTGGTTTTTCGCTTTATTTGCCGCCGCCCTGCTGATTTTGTCCGTTTTTTTGTCGAGAGCTTTTTATCTCCAAATCATCAAAGGCGATTATTATTCCCGCAAAGCCAGTCAGAATGCCATCCGGCTTTACGACAGCCAGCCGCCGCGCGGATTGATTTACGATCGAAACGGAAAAATTATCGCCGCCAACATTCCCGATTTCGATCTGCTGGCCATTCCGTCCGACATTCCAAAAAAACAAAGCGAGCTAGACGCTTGGACAAATCGGGTTGCCGGAATTGTCGGGAAAAAGCCGCAGGAAATTTCTGATTTTGTAAATAATCTCAACAAAAATTCCGCCCAGCCGGTTTCTTTGGGAGCAGATTTGGATCAGACGGCGATCGTCAATTTCGAAACGCATCAAATGGATTTGCCGGGTCTTTTTATCAATAAATCGACAAAGCGCGAATATTCCGACGGGCTTTATTTTTCCCATCTGCTCGGCTATGTCGGAAAAGTTTCGGCCGATGATATCGCGAACGATTCTTTTTATTCGCCGCTTGGCGTAATAGGCAAGAACGGTCTGGAATCGCAATACGAAAAGGATTTGCGCGGGACGCCCGGCAAGGTTGCCGTTTCCGCAAATTCCGGCAACGGCGCTTTAAAAACGCTCGCGGCGCAGGATCCGCAGGCCGGCGATAATCTTGTTTTGAATATCGACGGAAATCTGCAAAAAATTTTAACGGATGCATTGAAATCGGAAATGACGCAAACGAATTCTCCGGGTGCGGCGGCGGTGGTTTTGGACGTTAATTCGGGAAGAGTTTTATCACTCGTTAGTCTGCCGAATTTCGACAACGGCGCTTTTTCCTCGGGAATTTCGCAAGCGGATTATCAAAAATTAATCGACAATCCGGCGCACCCGTTTTTCAACCGCGCCATCGCCGGTTATTATCCGTCCGGTTCCACCATAAAACCGTTTCTGGCCGCGGCCGCTTTGGCGGAAAATATCATCGATCCGAACTATCAAATCGACGATACGCTCGGCTACATCACCATTCCCAACCAGTATAATTCCAAAATATCCTACACTTACCACGACTGGCGGCCGCAGGGGTTTGTCGATATGCGAAAGGCGATAGCCGTTTCGGCCGATGTTTATTTTTACGAAATCGGCGGGGGATACAAAAATATAAAAGGATTGGGCATCGACAGGATTAAAAAATATCTCGATCTTTTCGGTTTCGGTTCAGATACCGGCATCGACCTGCCCGGAGAAACGGGCGGTCTTGTGCCGGACCCGGCGTGGAAAAAATCGGTGAAGCACGAAGATTGGTACACCGGCGACACGTATAACGTTTCCATCGGACAGGGCGATGTGGCCGTCACGCCACTTCAGCTTGCGGCCGGCATCGCCGCGATTGCCAACGGCGGAGCGCTTTACAAACCGCGACTCGTTTCCAAAATCACCGACCAAAACAATCAAACGATAAAAGAATTTCAATCGGAAATAGAAAGAAAAATCGGCATAAGCGGAGACAATCTTCAAATCGTGAGAGAAGGAATGCGGGACGCGGTTACCGAAGGATCGGTGCGTCTGCTTAATAGTTTGCCGATAAAAGTCGCGGGCAAAACCGGCACGGCGCAGGTCTATTCGAATTTCACGAAAACAAATGCGTGGTTCACCGGTTTCGCGCCTTACGAAGATCCGAAAATCGCCGTGGCGGTGGTATTGGAAGGAGCCGGCGAGGGCTCGTCGGCCGCCGTGCCCGTCGCCAAAGAAGTTTTTCAATGGTTCGCCAACCAGACGGCAAACAGTAAAAGTTGATAAATCGCCTTAAAACTGTTATCATATCGCCACAATCATTAAAAAATTTATGGCAAAACAAACATATTTGAGCAAAGAAGGCATCGAGGCGCTGAAAAAGGAATTGCAAGAATTGAAGACAACCAAGCGGCAGGAAATAGCCAAGCGCTTGCAGGAAGCCAAAGATTTGGGCGACCTTTCCGAAAACGCGGAATATTTCGAGGCGAAAGAAGCGCAATCGTTAAATGACAATCGCATCGCGGAACTTGAAGATCTTTTGAAAAATGCCGTTTTGATCGAAGAAACGGGAGAGGAAAATATCGTCCGCGTCGGTTCGAAAATCGACGTCAAATCGGCAAGAGGAATGGAGACATTTAGTATCGTTGGATCCGCCGAAGCAAAACCGCAGGAAGGAAAAATATCCAACGAATCGCCGCTCGGCCGCGCTTTTCTGAGACAAAAAGCGGGAAGCGAAGTAGAAGTGAAAACACCCGGCGGCTTGGTAAAATACAAAATAATAAAAATAGAAAAGTAATTTCAAACACTTTTTTATGCCGACTCTCGAGGAACTGCGCGAAATAAGAATAAAAAAACTGGAATCGATCGAGGCCGCCGGCCGCGACCCGTATCCGGCCAAAGTTAAAAGAGATTTCGAAATTAAAAAAACTCTCTATAATTTTTTCATTTGGCGATTGATCGGCAAAAAAGTTCGACTGGCGGGCAGAATACGGGCGATACGCGAACACGGCAAAGCGGCCTTTTTCGATTTGGAAGACGAAAGCGGCAAAATTCAGTGTTTTTTAAGCCGGAAAAATCTTAAAAACGGCGATAAATACGGCGATTTTTTTTCCGGTTTCGATATCGGCGATTTTATAGAAGTCGAAGGTTCGCTTTTTAAAACCAAAAAAAAAGAAAAAACCGTCGCGGTTTCCGGCTTCGAAATGGCCGCGAAAACTTTAAGGCCTCTGCCCGAAAAATGGCATGGTCTTAAAGATGTCGAAGAAAGATACCGCAAAAGATATCTGGATCTTATAATGAATCCGGCGGCAAAGGAAAAATTTTTGAAGCGTTCGGCAATCGTGAGCGAAGTGAGAAATTTTTTGAATAAAAACGGATTTCGGGAATTTGAAACGCCGATGCTCCAGCCGATTCCCGGCGGCGCTTCGGCCAGGCCTTTCAAGACTCATCTGAACGCGCTGGATATCGATTTGTATCTGCGCGTGGCGCCGGAGCTTTATTTAAAACGCCTGCTGGTCGGCGGTTTCGAAAAAGTTTACGAAATCGGCCGCTGTTTCAGAAACGAAGGTATCGACGCGCACCACAATCCGGAATTCACCATGCTCGAGGTATATGCCGCTTATCGCGATTCGGCGTATCTTAAAAATTTTACCGCCGAATTTTTGCGCCGTCTGGTAGGACAATCGAACGACGGAAATTTGGTTTTAAATTACGAAAACCATTCGATAGATTTTTCACAGCCGTTCAAAGAAAAAAATTACGGCGATTTGATCAACGAGTATGGAGATTTGGATATCGCCAAACATCATTTGATACAACCGACTTTCGTCAGCGGGTTTCCATCGGAAATACTGCCTCTTTCCAAAGACCTCAAAAATGACAAATCCCGCGCCGACGCTTTTCAGATTTTTGCCGGCGGATTCGAATTGGTAAAAGCTTTTACGGAACAAAATAATCCGATAGAACAAAGAAAACGATTCGAAGAACAGGAAAAGATGCGTGAAAAAGGCGAAGAGGAAGCGCACCGGCTCGACAATGATTTTTTGGAAGCGTTGGAATATGGAATGCCTCCTTGCGCCGGATTCGGACTGGGCATCGACCGGCTGGCCGCGCTTTTAACCGATTCGCACACGTTGCGGGAAATCATACTTTTCCCCACGATGAAATCAAAAATTGAACATCAAGATTTACAAAACAAAGCTAATATAAGCCAATAAAAAATGCTGGATATAAAATACATAAGAGAAAACCCAGACGAAACCGAAAAGGGCGTAAAAGCCAAAGGATTTGAAATAGACATCCGCGCGCTTTTGCGGCTCGACGAGCAAAACCGGAAACTGGAACAAGAAATCGAAAAATTAAACGGTGAGCGGAAAAAGGCGGCGGCGGAAAAAAACATTGAAAAAGGCAAAAAAATAAAAACGGCGCTTGAAAAATTGGAAACCGAAAAAAAACCGATTGCCGAAAAATTCGATTTGATGATGAAACGGCTTCCGAACCTGCCTTTGTCGGAAGTACCTGTCGGAAAAGACGAAACCGAAAACATAACTTTGCGCGAAGTCGGCAAAAAACCGGATTTCGGTTTTCCGGCGAAAGATTACATCGCACTTGCGGAAAATCTCGGCTGGATAGATACCGAGCGCGCCGGAAAAGCCGTCGGAAGCCGCTTCGGTTATCTGCTGAAAGACGCCGTTAAATTGGAATTCGCGCTTGTCCGCTTCGCTTTCGACACGCTCGAAAAAGAAAATTTCATTCCGGTCATTCCGCCGGTGTTTTTAAAACCGGAAGCGATGCAGGGAATGGGCTACCTCGATCACGGAGCGGAAGAAGTTTATCGCTTGGAAAAAGACGATTTATATTTGATAGGCACATCGGAGCAGGCGATAGGCGCGATGAGAATGAATGAAATTTTGGATTTGGAAAAACCGCTCCGCTATGCCGGATTTTCATCTTGTTTCCGCCGCGAAGCCGGTTCTTACGGCAAAGACACGAAAGGAATTTTACGCGTTCATCAGTTCGATAAGATAGAAATGTTCAGTTTCGCGCGGCCGGAAGACGCCAAACGGGAACACGAACTTTTACTGTCGCTGGAAGAAAAATTGATGCAGGCGCTAAAAATCCCTTATCGCGTGCTCCAAATCTGCACCGGAGATTTGGGCGTTCAAGCGGCCAATAAATATGACATCGAAGCGTGGCTACCGGGGCAAAACCAATATCGCGAGACGCACTCGACTTCCAACGATACCGATTTTCAGTCGCGCCGGCTCAACATAAAATACAAAAACGAAAAAACCGGAAAAAACGAGCTTGTTTACACTTTAAACGGCACCGCTTTCGCCATCGGCCGGATGATAATCGCCATAATGGAAAATTATCAGCAAAAAGACGGCTCTGTAAAAATTCCCGAAATTCTGAGAAAATATATTGTTTTGTAAGGGTTGTGGATAAATGTATATTGAAAAAATTTTAAAATAGAATTATCATCAAAATGACCTCGGAATTACCGAGTAAATACCGTGCAAGTTAAAATAAAGGCGGACCTTCGAGGTTCGCCTTTATTTGTTTGAAAAAAATGTACGAAAATAAAAAAGTATGCATTTTTGTCGACGGCGAGAATCTTCGACACTCTATAATAGATTTATTTCCCGCATTCGACAAAAGAACCTATTTACCAAAAACAGATTGGGATAAATTTTTTGATTGGATTGTTGCTAAGGCGATAAATCCTGATGCGCATCGTATTCGCACCTATTGGTATGTCGTCAAAAATATTGATTTTTTTCCTTATAATTTAAATGCTGCACGTAAAAATTGTCTCATTCCGCCTTCTTTAAATGCCATTAAATTTCTAGAAGATATATTATCAAGAGATAAAAATAAGGCAAAAATCATTTCTGTCACCGAACAAACGCATAGGGTTGAATGTATGATAAAAATGGCAGAGGAACTTTTAAATGACCAAAATAATATGGCTAAACGGTTTAATGGCTGGTCAGATATCCATAATAAAATTGAACATGAAAATATTTCGGTAGAATTTAGAAAGGCAGGTGCAATAAGCTATAATTTGTTTGAACAAAAATTCAGAACAGAAAAAGCTGTGGATGTTAAATTGGCTATTGATTTAATTAAATTAAAAGATATTTATGATGTTGCAATAATAGTATCGGGAGATCAAGATTTTGTACCAGCCGTTAATGCAATTAAAGATTTCGGAAAACACGTTGTTAACGTTGCGTTTAAAACACAAAGCGGTAGTTTATTACCGGGCGGCGCGCGACGTCTTAATCAATCTACTGATTGGAATTTGAAAATAGATTATTCAGATTTAAAAAATCATCTTGGTTTGTAAATATGCCGTCGAGTAAATATTGGCGATTCAAAGAAGACAAAAAAGAAGAAAGAAGAAAAAAACGTAAAATCGGCTTTTTTATGCTTGTTTTCGCCGCCGCCGCCGTTTTTTTGGTATGGCTGTTTTTGTTTTCTCCGGTTTTTAAAATTACCGCCGTTCGACTGCCCGAAAATGAAATCGTTTCAAGCGACGATGTCTATAAATATATTTCGGCGATAGCGCCTCTGAATCTCGGCAAGAATCTGCTTTACCTTCCGACCGATCGCTTGGAAAGTGAACTGGCCGCGAATTATCCGGAAATCACCGATATCGTCATTTCCAAAAAACCGTTCCATAATTTAACTGTCGATTTTCAAAAAAGAATTCAAATCGGCATCTGGTGCGGCGCATCGAATTGTTATTATATCGACAAAAGCGGCGTTATCTTCAAAGAAGCGCCGCAAACCGAAGGATCGCTGGTTCTTAAAATAAATGACACACAGCAAAGCGGCGAGAGCTTGGGAAATCGGGTTTTGAGCGGCGATGCGCTTAATTTTATGATGGATTTCAAAAGTGAAATCGAAAGCCATAATCAATTCAAAATAATCGAATTCAACATCAAACCGGCGGAAGATGTCGATTTGGAAGCGTTAACGGACGGCGGCTGGCGAATTTATCTCGACGCCGGCCAAAATCCGTCGGCGGAAGCGGGAAATCTTTTTGCGGCGTTGAATGGCGCCATAAAAAACAAACAGCAAAATTTGAAATACGTCGACGCCCGCGTTGCCGGCAGAATATTCTACAAATAAAAACAATTTTCCGCCGGTGCGAAGGCAATGCTATGAGCGAATGGAATCTTTCTATTTTTCTTTTATATCGTACACAAAAATCGAGTAGCCGATTTTTGCGACGGGTTTGTATTTGTCGAGCCAGGTATAGGCCCTTTCATTGTATGAACAGGGAATTTTATCACCCTTGCAGGCGCCCATATAAATCGTTGCCGACACCGCCAGCCAGCCGGTCTGCGGCATTTCGCGATTGTAAGAATCTATTTTCGCGGTTTTGATGTAATATTCCGCCGGCGCGCCGGAAAAATAATCCATTTTTATTTCTTTGATATTGTTTTGTTTGATAAATTCCGACAGCCGCAAAATATCCTGTCCCCAGTCGAGATTCGAATCGACGACATATTTATAGCCGCCATCCGCCCCGCCGGCGGCTTCGTTAAAATAAGTCAGAAATGACGGCCAGATGTATAAAACGGAAACGGCCGCCCAGATCAAAAGCAACGCGACTACAAAACTTCTTTTTATCCGCCGCCAATAAAGCCCGAAAATCTGCCAAAATCCTTTATAATCGGAAATCCGCTCCGTCCCGCCCGTGATCCAAAAACTTATCTGCTTCGCCGTCAATGCGTAAATAAACGGCAGAGTCGGCAGAATGTGGCGGATGCCGATATTGAGTTTCGCGCGAATCGAAAAAATCCAATACACGGCGATAATCGTCAGCATTCCGAATTCGGCAAAATATTTTTTCAGCAATCCGGCGATTTCGCGGCCGCCGGTCGCGCCGCCGTATTTTTTGTAATCGATAAATGTTTTAAGCGCCAGGTAAACGGCAAAAAGTTCGAGTAAAATATAAGCCAGCGGTTCTTTCATTAGATAGACGACGGGGAAATAGGACCGCGAGCCGTTTGCCGAAACCGAACCGAGATAATAAGTCGTATTGCCTCCGCCGGAACGCTGAAGGGTCATCAAAAGCCCCAAAAAATAATGTCCCCAAGCCCGCAGATACGGCCGCGAGGAAATCCGGACGCTTAAGTTCGCAAGCGGCTTGTAGCCGAAAGTCGATAAAATAAACGCCGTGTCGACGGCCTGTTTTTGCGGCGGATAGTGCCAGATATGAAAAGCGTAAACGGAGCCGATGACGACAAGAGCGATGATCGAAGCAGTGATGAATCCAACTGCGTATTTTTTCAACGCGCGGATTTTTTCGCCGCCGTCTTGAATTAAAATAAAAATCAAAACGAGCAAACCGAAAATCGGGATAAGAAGAACCGTCGAAAATTTGGTCAAAAGAGCGATGCCGAAAACAAGGCCGAAAATAATCGCATTGCGCCGGCCGGGCGCCCGAATCCATTTGTAAAAATAATAAAAGCTTATGAAAAACGAGGCCGCCGCGGCGACATCGGTGGTTACAAGTCGCGTATGCGCCAATATGGTGGGGGAGAAAGAATAAAACGCCAGAGCGAGCGTTCCGGCCAAATCGCCCCAAAGCTCGCGGCAAAATTTAAAAACATAAAACCCCAGAAGAATCCCGATTAAAATCATCGGAATCCGCGCGAGCCGCATTATTTTTTGCGCGTCATTGCCGGAATAGTATAAAAAATCATTGCCGAAACCGACATCTGTCTGCCAGCTCGGACTTCGCGAAGAATCGGCGGCAAGCGGAGTGTTCCAGCCCCAGCTTTGGTAAGGAAAATTCACTTTTATAAACAGAAGCGGCAGAGCGGCCAAATCCTTTACCAGCGGCGGATGTTCGGGGTTGAGCCGCATATCCTGTTGGGTAAGATACGAATAGCCGGCCGGCAGATGGATTCTTTCGTCGTAATTGGCATTGTCGTTCCACATACTGGTAAAAGCCAGAATGCCGAAAACCGCCAAAAAACCAACTGCCAGCAAGTTTATTTTTTTCATAATTTCGGAATGATGACGACCGGCGCGTTATGGTAAATAAATTCGGTTTTGCTTCGGGGAAACCGCCGGTTTAAATTATGAATCAAATTCAAATCGAAGTAAATCGGGACGACGATCGTTCCTTCGCCCGCCGGAATTATTTTATCGAGTTCGTCGGATTTTAAATAATCCACCCGCGTTTTGTCCGCAGTCAGAAAGTAAACCGTTTGCGCCGATACCGGCAGGCCATTGTCGGTCGCCCTGTCGTCGGCGCTCCAAATCGCGTATTTTTTTGTCTGCGGCGGCAGTCCATTAAGATAATCGGCAATCGCAACCTGATCGCTGGAAAAAGCCGAAGCGGTATTGGGATCGGCGGCCCAAAGATTGAAATATTCGTTGAAATTCCAGCCACCGACAAAAATCAAAAATGCGATAAACAGCCAGAAAAATTCTTTTTTCAGCCGCGGGTTTTTGGATCCGGCGGCAATTTTTTGAATCTTTTTATAAAACCAAAACAACCCGACGCCCGCAATCATCATCGCCGCCGGCATCGCGCCCAAAGTTCGTAGCGCGTGCGGATTTCCTTCATTCGTCAAAATGCCGGGCAGTAAGAAAATCGCCAGCCAGAAAATCAAAAGCCTGCCTTTGAAATCGAATTTTTTCAAACACAAATAAAGCCCCAGAAGAAACGCCAGCCCGATCGGCCAGAACAATTCCGGCGAACCGGCGTAATTCTGCCGCCAGTTGAAATCGCCGAAAAAATTAAACATCCCGAGGGTTTCGGCAACGCTGGCAAGAGTCGCTAAAACCGGAGAAGGCGAAGATAAAACAAAAAGACCCGAGGCGCGCCCCGAAAAATCGGCCGGATGACGCAAAAAATAAATTCCGGCGGGAAGCGCCGCGAAAAAAGCCGCCAGAATAAAAATCAAAACGCCGAGCCATAATTTTTTGTCGGCGCGATTTTTGAAAATCGTCGGGCCAAAAGCGAAAATCGCCAATACCGGCGCGAACCGATAGGCGATATAAGTATAAATTCCCGATCCGAAAAGAATTCCCGCCGGAACAAAATTCCATATCGCTTTCGCGTAATCGCCGGATAACGACATTTTGAAGCCGCGAACCAAAAAATAAAAAGACCAGACCAAAAAGAAAAGCATTAAGCCGGCGCGGAATCCGATGCGGCTGAAATTAACCGCCCAAAAACCCGTAGCCGCAAGAAATGACGATATCAAAGCGGTTTCGACGCCGAAAAGCTCCGCCGCCAAAAAATAAATACCCAAAACCGCCGACAATCCCGCCAGCGCGGGAAATAATCTCAAAACCCACGGATGCGCGCCGAAAAGTTTTATCGCCAACGCATCGAGCCAGATGATCATTCCTTCGCGTCCGTTGTTGTTTTCGTAAAAAATTTTAAAACTCCCGGAGTGAAGCGAAGCGAGAGCGTCGGCGCCGTTCATTGCTTCGTCCTGATACAATCCCGGCGGAATGGAAGCGAAATGCCAAAATCTGAAAAACGCGGCAACGGCCATTATCAAAATCAAAACCGCGATATATTTCCTGTTCATAACCGAATTTTACCATAATTCGGATTTAATGATACAATAAACTCAATGGCATATTCGAAAAAAGATTTCTGGCTTTCCATTTTGACGGGCGAGATTACCGCCTGGCTTTCCCTGCCGGTTTTAAAAAATTTGAAAATTCTTTCTTTCCTCGCCGGAAAAGGAATCTCTTTAAGCGTTTTCATCGCCGCCTGGGCGATTTTGGCGCCGCTCGGCGCCGCTCTGCTTTTATATTTTTTCTATCTGGCGGCGAAAATCAAAAACCGCATCGGTCTTTTTCAGATGGGAAAATACGGCGTTATCGGACTTTTGAACACGTTTCTTAACGCCGGTATTTATAACGGCCTGATTTTTCTGACGAATATCGCCGCCGGTTTTTCCGTCGACCTGTTTTTTGCCGTTGCTTTTATAATAACGGTCGTCAACAGCTTTTTCTGGAACAAATACTGGGCTTTCGGGGAAAAAGGTGCGGAACGGACGGCGGGTGAAGCGGTGCAATTTTTCGCCGTGTCGGCCGTTGTCGCGATCGTAAATATCGCGATTCTTCATATAATAATCAACGTAATCGGCGCGCCGTCCGGCATCGATCCGAAAATCTGGGCAAACGTCGGACTGGCGATAACAATCGTCGTCGCTTTTTTCGGCAATTTTTTCGGATACAAATTTCTGGTTTTCAAAAAATAAATCCGCTAAAAACAATAGCCGCCCCCGGCAACTGCCGGGGGCGGCTTGTTTTTTAAAACAGAGTCCAAATCAGAGCCGCGGCGATAACGGCCATAACGACGGTAATAAACCAGCCGGAAAGATTCGAAAGGCGGGAATTGGCATATTCGCCCATAATTTTTTTGTCGCTGCCTATAATCAATATCAAAACCATCAGCGGGGGAGCGAGAACGCCGTTGAGCGCGGCCGCGTAATACAAAACTTTAAACGGCGGCACGGGCGTAAAATTGATAATCAAACCGGCTATCATCGCGATCGTGATAACGCCGTAAAAACCGTGGGCTTTGGAAAATTTTTTGTAAAGCCCTTCTTTCCATTTAAACGCTTCACTGATGGCATACGAAGCCGAACCGGCCAAAACAGGCACCGCCAAAAGCGCCGTGCCGATGATGCCGACGGTAAACAAAAGATAAGCGAAATCGCCGGCGATTGGCCGCAAAGCCAAAGCCGCTTTATCGGCCGTATCGACATTCGCCACGCCGGAAATTCCCAGCGTCGCCGCGGCGGCCAGAATTATGAAAAAAGTTATAAGATTGGAAAAAAACATTCCAAAAGCGGTGTCCGTTTTCATATCGCGGATATCGCGCCGGCCGATTTTAGGGATTCCGGCGTTCATTTCTTTCAATTTTCCGACCGCCACTTCTTCTTCGACTTCTTCGTCCGACTGCCAAAAGAACAAATACGGTGAAATCGTCGTTCCCAAAACCGCGGCGATATTAAGCAAATATGCCTTGCTCCAAATAACGGTCGGATGAATGGTTGCGTAAAAAATCTCGCTCCAGTTCTGCCTGACGGCGAAAGCCGCGACGATATACGCCGCGAGAGCAAGCGCG
>JAJYIB010000027.1 GCA_021790275.1 bacterium | reverse complement strand
TTTTAACAAATTATCGAATCTCTCATTTGTTTGTTGCGCTCTAGAATGAACTTTGTTTTTATAGGTTTCTAAGCCAATTAAGTGATTGGCAATATCCAAATTCTTATCTATAACAAATTTAACAATTTGTTTTTTCATAACTATTGAGATTACCATAAAAACTTTTCGGTTTCAATTTAATGCGGCGATATTCGCATACATATGGCATAGATTTTGAGATCGACGCGGAAATTGCAAACTATTTTCGATTTTGATATGCTAAAGACACGATGAATCAAAACACTTTGCGGGAACTGAAAAATTCCCTCGAAAAAGAAAAGGATATGCTTATAAGCGAGTTGAAAACAATCGCGGCGCGCGATCCGAAAGTAAAAGGCGACTGGGACGTCAAACATTCCGAATGGGAAGAAAACGAAATCACCAGCGACGAAGAATTGGAAGCGGGTGTCAGCGCCAACGAAGCCGACGAAGATATGAAAAACAAAGCGCTTTCCGATGATTTGGAACTGCGTCTGCGCGATGTTAATAGCGCGCTGGATAAAATCGAAAAAGGAAATTACGGAATATGCGAAACCTGCGGCGGAGAAATCCCCGAAGAACGGCTAAAAGCCGATCCGGCGGCAAAAACCGATATTGAACACGCAAAATAAATGCCGGCAAAGCTTTATTCGGCCGCTCTCCATGGAATAAGCGCGAAAATTATCGAGGTCGAGTGCGATTTGTCGCCCGGCCTTTTTAATTTTTCCATCGTCGGCCTGCCCGACGCCGCCGTGAAAGAATCAAAAGACCGCGTTTCGGCGGCTCTGAAAAATTCCGGCGCCTCGCCGCCGTCGCGGCGCAATAAAAGAGTTACCGTCAATCTCGCGCCGGCTGATATTAAAAAAGAAGGCCCGGCTTACGATCTGCCCATCGCCCTCGGTTATCTTCTGATTTCCGAACAGGCGAAATTCGATCCGGAAAAAAAGCTTTTCGCCGGCGAACTGGCTTTGGACGGATCACTGCGGCCGATAAGCGGCGTTCTGCCCATCGCCATCGAAGCCGCCGCCCGCGGCTTCAAAACCCTGCTGATCCCCCACGCCAACGCCGCCGAAGCGGCGCTGGTCGGCGGCATCGAAATAATCGGCGCCGGAAATCTGGCGGAAATTCTGGATCATCTGGAAAACAAAAAACTTATCGCGCCGCAGAAAAATGCCGGAATCGGCGAAACGTCTCCGGAAATCGCCGGAGACGAACCGGAAGTCGATCTGGCAATGATACGCGGCCAGGAAAAAGCCAAACGGGTTTTGGAGATAGCCGCCAGCGGCGGCCATAATGTTCTTTTTTCCGGACCGCCCGGTTCGGGGAAAACTCTTCTGGCAAAAGCGCTGGCTTCGATTTTACCGAATCCAAGCATCGAAGAAGCGATCGAAATAACGAGAATCTGGAGCGTGGCCGGCATGCTCGGGGAGAATCGGCCGCTTTTGACCAAAAGACCTTTCAGGGCGCCGCATCACACCGCCTCCGGCATATCGCTTGTCGGCGGCGGCGCCTGGCCGAAGCCCGGTGAAATTTCTTTGGCGCACCGCGGCGTTTTATTGCTGGATGAATTTCCCGAATTTTCCCGCGATGTTTTGGAAAACCTCCGCCAGCCGCTCGAAGAGGGCAAAATAACGGTTTCCCGCGCCCAGGGCAGTATCACTTTTCCGGCGCAGTTTTTAATGGTGGCGGCGATGAACCCTTGCCCCTGCGGCTATTTGAACGACGATTTGAAAAATTGCTCCTGCGCGCCGCACCAGATAATCAAATACAAAAGAAAACTTTCCGGACCGCTTTTGGACAGAATCGATCTCCATGTCGAAGCGCCGCGGCTGAAATACGAAGAAATGGCGAAAGAAAATTCCGGCGAAACCAGCGAAACGGTCAGAAAAAGAGTCGATAAAGCGCGCCGGATCCAGTTTGACCGGTTTAAAAACGACGGCATACTGACCAACCGCGAAATGTCGCCGCGGCATATAAAAAAATATTGCGGCCTCGACGAATCGGGAGAGAAAATAATAAAAAGCGCTGTCAGCGCTCTGGGGCTTTCCACCAGAACCTACCACCGCCTGCTTAAAATTTCCCGCACCATCGCCGATCTCGACGATTCACCGAACATAGAAGCGCGCCACATCGCCGAAGCCATCCAATACCGCCCGAAAGAAGAAAATTGATTTTTTAAACAATACCCCCTTATCCGGAATAGCGAGGATTTTTGTATCGCAATAAAAATAAATCTTACCTGGCAAAAGGATTTTTGGCGCCGCGAACTTCGAAGTGAAGATGGCAGCCGGTGGAATTGCCCGAGCCGGGATCGCCCGGATAGCCGCCCATATAGCCGATGATGTCGCCTTGGCCCACATATTGGCCGGCCGAAACCAAAATCGCTTTCAAATGGGCATAGCGCGTCAGAATGCCATTGGGATGAAGCATTAAAATATTGTTGCCGTAGCCGCCGTTGGCATAGCGGCTGGTGCTCATAGTCGGATAAATCGCCGAAATCAGGCCCGAAGCGGCGGCATAAACCGGTATGTTTTCCGAAAGACAGCTGTCGCCGTGGGAAATATCGACGGCATTGTAATAATGAAGTTTGCCGCGGTCGTAGCCGCTGGTCGGAAAAATAAAATAGCCGTCAAGATACGGACCGGCGGTATATGAAGGTAAAACCTTTCTGACCGCTTTCGGAGCCGGGGAAACCGCCGGCGGCGCCGAAGATTGTGAATCCGGCAAAGACTGATTCTGAAGAATCGAATCGCGGCCGGTCATTAAAGGGTTATTGTCGCTGTATGGCGTATTTTCGAGATCGGTATCGGCCGAACCATCGGCCGGCGCGAGTGGATTGGATTGTAAAAGCCCGTTCGAATCGTCGGGCTTTGTGTAATCGCCGGCATAGGCGACGGGAGCGGAAATAATCTCGGTAATCGTGCCGCCGATAACGGCGCCGGATGCCGATTTTCCGGCCAAACCGGCCAAATCGGCCGAATTTGAGATAAAAATCAAAGTAAAAACCAAAAACAAAGAAACCCCTAGGGGGTATTTCTCGCATTTACGGAGAAATTTGTGGAAAAGCGTATAAATAAACGAATTTAAGAATAACAGCCGAAAATAACATCGCAACGGCCACTTTTAAGTTTAATATCGCCGGTTCCGGCCGTCAAGACAGATATCCCCAGCCAAGATTCAAACGCCGCATTCCAAATTTCCACTTTCTATTTTTATTTTTTTAATGATATGATATGAAAACTTGTTTTGCGCTGATCATTCCATTTACCTGTCGCGGTATCGCCGAAGCAACTATCGCAGGCGCAAAAGCATGGTAATCCCGAAGGGATTTTTTGCGCCGAGATCGTAGGCGGTCGCCGCGCGCCGGGCGGCGAACCGCCGGTGCTAAGGCGATATTGCGACAGGTTATTAGTCAGGCGGGTAAATAATGGGCTTTTAAAAACGAAAAAACGGCAAAAAATAAATGGATATTTTTGGCGGCTTGAACGATAAGCAAATAGAAGCGGTTAAAGCGCCCGACGGGCCGGTTTTGATATTGGCCGGCGCCGGCAGCGGCAAAACCAAAACTCTGACCCATCGCATCGCTTACCTATTGGATCGAGGCGTTCGGCCGGAAAATATTTTGGCGGTAACCTTTACAAACAAAGCCGCGGAAGAAATGAAAAAGCGCATCGCGCGGCTGATTTCGGAAAATCCGAAGCCGCCGCAACTCGGCGATTTGTTCATCGGAACGTTTCATTCGTTCGGAGCGAAAATTTTAAGGGAAGAAATCGAATGTCTCGGCTACGGTAAAAATTTCGTCATTTACGATGAAGACGACGCGGCGGCGCTGGCGAAAGAAATAACGGAAAATATGAATCTCGGCGATCGGTTCAAACCGGCGTCTTTTTTGAATCTCGTTTCCAAAATAAAAAGCGAACTTGAAAACGGCCTCCCGCCGACCAACGATTTTTATAAAAAACAATTCGACGATTTTTACCGTATGTACGCCGAGCGGCTTAAAGCCGCCAATGCCGTCGATTTCGACGATCTTATCAACCTGCCGGTCAAGATATTCAAATCGCGGCCGGATATCCTCGAAAAATACCGAGAAAAATTCCGCCATATTTTGATAGACGAATACCAGGATACGAATCGCGCGCAATACGTTTTGACAAATCTTCTGGCGGAAAAGCGCCGCGACATTTTCGCCATAGGCGATCCGGATCAGGCGATTTACGGCTGGCGGCACGCCGATTTCAGAAACATTCTGAATTTCGAAAGGGATTATCCGAACGCGCTGGTTATAAAACTTGAACAGAATTATCGGTCGACCAAAAATATCCTCGATGCCGCCCATGAAATCATCGTTAAAAACGCCGAAAGAAAAGATAAAAAATTATGGACCGAAAATCTTGCCGGCGATTCGATAGAAATCGTCGAAGCGTCGAGCGAGCGGCAGGAAGCGGAATTCATCGCCGACGAAATAAAAAGATTGAATAAAACCGAAAATATCGGACTCGATGAAATGGTCGTCATCTACCGCACCAACGCCCAGTCGCGGGTTTTGGAAGAAGCGTGTCTATACGCCAATTTGCCCTACCGGATCGTCGGCGGCGTCAAATTCTATCAAAGAAAAGAAATAAAAGACGTGATGGCTTATTTGCGGCTGATTCAAAACCCGAGCGATGAGGTGAGTTTAAAAAGAATCGTCGGGATAACCGGCAAGCGGGCATTCGCCGCAAACGGGCCGGCGGCCGGCTGGGAAGAATTGAAAGAAAGCGCGAAAAATCTTCCGCCGGCGGAATTGATAAAATCGGTCGTCAAAAAAACCGGCTACCGCGACTATCTCGAAAAAAAATTTCCGGATTTTTCTCCCGACGGCGAACTCGAATCGGAATCGCGGTTCAAAAACATAAAAGAACTAATCGGTCTGGCGGGAATTTACGGCGATCTCGGCGAATTCCTGCACGAAGTGTCGCTGATGCAGACCGAAAGAGATTCCGGCAAAGGCAAATTGCTCAATTTAATGACGCTTCATTCGGCAAAAGGGTTGGAATTCGAAGCGGTTTTCATCGCCGGCGCCGAAGAAAATCTGATGCCGCATTCCCGATCGAGCCGATCGCTCGAAGAGCTTGAAGAAGAAAGGCGGCTTTGCTACGTGGGAATGACGCGGGCGAAAAAGCGACTCTACCTTTCGTTCGCCAAGCGCCGATTTTTATGGGGCGAAAAAAAAGAAAACCCGCCGTCGAGATTTCTGATGGAACTGCCGCCGACGCTGGTGAATTTCCGATCCCTTGCCGACGGCTATAATCTGCCGGAAATGGATATTGAAAAATTCTAATAAATTTTAAATTCTAAATTTTAATTGAATTGATAAATTTTAAATTTAAAATTGTTTTAAAACTTAAAAGTTATAATTTAAAATTTATCCAGATGAACTTAGCCGACAAAAAAACAATAAGAGAATTGCTAAAAAAATACGGGGCAAAACCGGAAAAATATCTTGGTCAGCATTTTATTTTATCGGACCGCGCGCTCAACGAAATGATTCAAGCGGCGGCGATTTCAAATAAGGATGCGGTAGTCGAAATCGGTCCCGGACTCGGCGCCCTGACCCAAAAAATCGCCGAAACCGGCGCCAAAATCGTCGCCGTTGAAAAAGACGGCAAAATGATTGAAATACTTCGCGAAATAACGGCGAACCGTAAAAATGTCAAAATCGTCCACGCCGACGCCCGCCGTTTTACGACGCCGACGACCGGCGCGTTTAAAATCGTGGCGAATCTGCCGTATAGTATCGCGACTTTTTTAATCCGCCGATGGCTCGAAGCGGATTATCCGCCGCAAAATATGGTTTTGATGGTTCAAAAAGAAGTGGCGCAAAGAATTTGCGAGCGACCGCCGAAAACAAATCTTCTCGCGGCAAGCGTCCAATTTTTTGCCGAAGCAAAAATTATCGATTATGTTCCGGCCGAAGCGTTTTGGCCGCGGCCGAAAATAGATTCGGCGATTATCAAAATAATCCCTTATGAAAAAAAACCGCCGCAAAAAACGCGCGATAAATTTTTTACGGCGGTCAAGGCCGGCTTTTCGCAACCAAGGAAACAGTTAATCGGCAACCTGGAGAAAAAACTTAACATTCCGAAAGAAAAACTTATAAAAATATTTTCCGCGCTGGATATCCCCGCAAACGCGCGCGCCGAAAACTTATCCGTAGAAAAATGGATTATTTTGGCGAAAAAAATAAATCGATAATCGGGAAAATTATATTGCGGTAAAGCGCTGTAAAAGTTATCCACAATCTCATAGCCAAAATCCCGCTTCACGAGGCGGTTTTTATGGTATAATTTCAGCAAAATGAACCAGAAAAATCGTTTCGCAATCGCATTCGCGATATCGGCCGGAGTGGCTTTCGGTGTTTTTGCGTTCGCGCCGGCTTCGCAAACTATTTATGTAAAAAACGGCGGCGCGAATTATTCCGCTTCCGCCGACGCTTCCAAGCCGGTAAATACAGACGGCAATGCATCGGCCGGCCAAATCGGCGATCTTTCGAATAACATTATCCCGTCGATTCGCGCGACTCAAAACATCACCGACAATTTTGCCGCGGCGCTGACACGGGAATTGATTTCCAAAAATTCAACTCCGCAAACCGATCCGGCGTCAAACCAGCCGGCGCTCAATATGCCGAGCGCCGATTCTATTGCGCAAAAATTCGTCGCCGACGGATTAAATCAGGCCAACCAAAACATTTTGAATATCACACAGCCGAACCTAATCGTTTCAAACGACAACAATAAAGCGGCGATCGAAAAATATCTCGCCGACGCGCAGACGGTTATCAACGATAATTTAAAAAACAGCGGCAATCTTTTCGATTTGCTTAATGAAATAAACCAAAATAACGGCGCGGGGAAAGAAAAACTTGCGCCGATAGCCGCCGCGCATGAGGCCGCCGCCGATCAGCTTGAAAAAATTCCCGTTCCGTCAAAATTAAAAGATTTAATGGCTGAAGAAATCCGCCTTCTCCGCATTACCGCCAATATATTAAAAGAGCTGGTAAATATCGACAGCGACCCGCTCGGCGGCCTGGCGGCCACAAAGCAATTCGAAGCGGTAATGCAAAATTGGAACGATTTGCAAAATAAATTCAACGCGCTAATCGGAAAATTATAATTATCCGCCGATGAAAATTTCGAGACAAAAAATCGCCGCCGCCCTGATTTTCTTCGCCGTTTTGTTTTCTATAAAACCGCCGACGGTTAAAGCGGCAGTTCCTGTTTTTGAAACAAATCCCATCTTAGTGGGTCACCAAACTCTTCTTCAATCAATCACATCCTTCGCCACCACCGCATCAAAAACTCAGCGGTTTTTCGAATGGGCTTTTAAAGCGGCGACTGAGGCCCTGAAGCGCCAGCTTTTAAATATGATCGTCGATCAGACGGTCAATTGGATCCAGGGCGGCGGCAATCCGAAATTTATTACCGACTGGCCGGGATTTTTTCGCGATGCCGTCGATCAGGCCGGCGGCCGGTTTCTTCAGCAGTTGGGTTTGGGCCAGCTTTGTTCTCCTTTTAGTTTACAGCTTCGAGCCGCATTTATCCCTATCCCGACATTTCA
>JAJYIB010000026.1 GCA_021790275.1 bacterium | reverse complement strand
AGTTTTGAGCATTAACGATATCATAAATTTCTTGGGTGATTAAATTGCCAAATTTAAAATCATTGCCTAAAAAGGAATCGCACGGCAATACATCTCCATTATAATCAATTTTAACATGTCGATAGCAACTGTTGCGCGTGTGGCATATTCTAGGTGCGCCGCCCAAAAGTCCATTAATAATATTACCAAGATGCCCGCAAGAAATATCATCTCTATCATCGGCAAACCAAAAATCGAATATCTTATTCATAAAATCTGCATACTTCATAAAATCAACACGAAACGCATTTGATCCAAAACAAGGATTAAGTTTAATGCTGTGAAATTTTTGATCAATGATGAACTTATAAATTTCTTCCGGATATTCAACATTTTTATTGGATATTGTCATCAAAACGCTGAATTTAATTTCATGCTTTTTTAGGATTTCAATGCCTTTCATTATTTTCCCAAAAGTGCCTTTATTAGAAATCAATAGTCTTTGCTGGTCATTTAACAATTCGGGGCCGTCAATACTGATGCCAATCTTATATTTTTGATCTTTAAAAAATTTAGCCCATTCTTCATTAACTAGCGTAGCATTTGTTTGCAGTCGATTTTCTATCTCTTGTCTCTCTTTTCGCAATCTTTTTTGCACATTATGTACCGCTTTAAAAAAAGATATGCCCGCAAGTAATGGCTCGCCACCGTGCCAACAAAAACTTATATACTTTGGATATTCATTCAGAAACTTTTTCATTAAGATTTCCAATATACCAGTATCCATTATCCGACTTTTTTGATTTGGCTTGCGATTGCAATAGCAATAGCCGCATTTTAAATTGCAATCGGAAGAAACCGGCATGATCGTTGGTCGTAATTGCAAAAATTCTGTCGTAAGCACAATCTCCGCCTCTCTTGATTATTTTTCCACCAGCACATTCAGTGCTGGTGGATTTTAGTGTTAGTGGTCATTCCATGACCAGTCATCGTGATGCTCTTGGTCATGCTCATCATCATATCCATACGCCTGCTTATCGTCATTTTTCTCAATGGCAACTCTGGCAAGAAATTTGGCGATTATTTTCTTTCCCACTTTCACCACCCCCCTTGTCATTTAAGTTTTCAAAGATCGGAAACCAATCTTGGTTGGAATATATATCAAATCTCTCGATTTATCAAATTTTTACGGAAACGAAAAAGGGCGCCGTCTAACCCCTTAAAATTTTATTAAATGGGTTGGTGCCCTTTGTTGTGCCCGCGTCTGCATTCGCGGTCAATGACGTGAGCCTCGTTTCCGTTTTACGGTACGAGACCGTATTAAGTTGTTCGAAAAAAAGAACCAATCACGCGGCAAGCAGATTGCCGCAATCGGGCGCAAACGCCCGAATATCCTAAAACAGAAACAAGGATCTATACATATTTTCTCGCGATTCCGATTTTCCGTCAACTTCGGGTTATCCACAGCCAAGCCGCGGCCGTTTTGTAAAAGACGCGTTGTTTTATTTAACAAAATCGTTGATGGACGCTTCGAGCGATTTCAGATAATTTAAAGAAACCGTCTGGCCGGTGAGATCCTGTAAAACCACGAACATTCCGGCGCTGGAAGTCGTTAAAATAAGAAAATTGTCGTATATCGCGTAATTTAACGAGGCGTAAGGAACGCCGATATTAACATAGCGCACCGGCTGGCCGATAAAAAGATAAGTTTTGAAAATATGCGAAGTATTTTGGAATGCGCTGCCGCTTAAAAACAAGGGATAAATATCTTTTACCAGTGTTGTCTGTTCCCAGGCCGCCATTTGTTTTTCCGCCAGCGATTTGTCTTTTATTTTTAAAATCAGAATCGGGCGAGCGCCTTCTTTTTGGGCGAAATAGGCAAGAGTGAATTGATCTTCGTAATTGGATAGAAAATCTCCGGGAGCGGAAATTTGCATCATATAGAAAAAGTCGCCGGCGGTTATCGGCTTGCTTTCGTATGTCAATTTGATTTGTTTGACGGAAGAGCGCGGCTCGGCGATTTTGGCTTCGGATTCGAGCGCCTGAAGCAGTGTCGACGTCATTTCGGCCGGCAGATCGATTGTTATCGATTTGTTCGGCAGTTTGTTGAAAAATTTTATTTGCGGTGTCGTGGTTGCCGCCGGCGCTATCGGCAAAACCGCCGTGGTCGTGGTCGCCGCCGGCGCCGTGATTGCCGGCGTCTTGCTCCGGACAAAAATTTTCCAATAACCGTAAAGTCCGGCCAAGGCGACAATAATAACGCCCAATCCGATCGCGGCGAGTTTCAGCCATATCGGCGCGGTTTTGAATTGAAGTTTTCTTTCTTCTTTTTCGGGGATTTTTAAAATCGGCACTTCCGGCCTTGTTTCCGGTTTTTTGATTTCGCTTATTTTCGGAGTCGGATAAATCGGCGCGGCCGGCGTGATCGGTTTTGGCGGCGGCGGAATCGGTGTTACTTTCTTCTGCGGTATGCCGTATATCGCTTCTTCGGAAAGACCGCTCGGAATTGGCGACGGTGCGGCCGGCGCCGGTTTTTCTTCCGGCTTCGGGACGATGCCGGAAAGTTTATCCAGATCGCCTTTCATCGTTCTGATAACGACATCTTCTTTTTGCGATTGTTGCGCTTGGTCCGCCATAAAAAATTATTTTTCGCTGTGATTTTAATTTTAACACAAAACCGCGGCCGCTTATAGCGGCCGCGGTTTAATCACTTATCCACAATTTATTTATGCGTATTATTTAGCGTCTTTGAGCGACAAGCTGATTTTATTGCCTTCGATTCTTTTTATTTTGACGCTTACTTCGTCGCCGACGTTGATAACATCGGTGACTTTGTTCACGCGGTACGGCGCCAGTTCCGAAATGTGAATCATTCCGTCTCTGTTTCTTCCGAATTCGACGATGGCGCCAAAATCGAGAATCTGCGTCACTTTTCCTTTAACAATGTCTCCGACCTTGTATTCCTTGATTATTTCTTCGATGATTTCTTTCGCTTTTTGCGCGCTTTCTTCTTTTTCCGCAGTGATGAAAACGTCGCCGGTTTCTTCGATGTCTATTTTGGCGCCGGTTTGGTCGATAATTTCATTAATCACTTTTCCGCCCGTGCCGATCACGTCTCTTATTTTTTCCGTCGGAATCATTATCGAGATAATTCTCGGCGCAAGCGGCGATAATTGCGGCCTCGGCGCGCTCATCGCGCCGGTTATGTTTTTCAAAATCTCCAATCGCGCTTTTTTCGCCTGCGCCAGCACTTCTTTAAGGATTTTGGTATCGATGCCGTCTATTTTCACATCCATCTGCATCGCGGTAACGCCGTCGGCGGTGCCGGCCACTTTAAAGTCCATATCGCCGTGGTGATCTTCCGGTCCCTGGATGTCGGTTAAAATTTTATATTGTCCGTTTTTGCCGGTCATAAGCCCCATTGCGATACCGGCCACCGGTTTTTCGATCGGCACGCCGGCGTCCATCAAGGCCAATGTCGAACCGCAGACCGAGCCCATCGACGATGAACCGTTGGAAGATAAAACTTCGGAAACGACGCGGATGACATACGGAAATTTTTCTTTTTCGGGGATAACAGGCAAGAGCGCGCGCTCCGCCAGCGAACCGTGACCGACTTCTCTTCTGCCCGGCGCGCCCATCCTGCCGGTTTCTCCAACGCAGAACGGCGGAAAATTATACTGATGCATAAACCGCTTAGTCATCGAAACAACCATTCCTTCGATAAGCTGGCCGTCGGACGGCGAACCTAGTGTGAGTGCCGAAAGAACCTGCGTTTCTCCTCTTTGGAAAAGGCCGCTGCCGTGCGTTCTCGGCAGAATGCCGACTTCCGAAGACAATTTTCTCAATTCATCGATTTTTCTTCCGTCCGGCCGCTTTTCTTTCGTCAAAATATTTTCGTGGACGATTTCATCGATGGCTTCGTCGAAAAAAATTTCGGCTTCCTGTAATTTTTCTTCGCCGATATCGATCATCGACGCTTTCATTCGGGCTTTAAGCTCGTCGAGATTGTCGAGGCGTTTTAATTTGTCTTTTTCGTAAAGCGCGTTTTCAAGGGCATTGTCGGCCAGTAAAAAGCGATTAACTTCGTTTTTCAAATCGGTATCGGCGGTTTTTATCGTCACGGTCGATTTCGGCATTTTGAAGTCGGCGGCGATTTTTTGGCTGAAATTAAGGATTTCTTTCAGCGATCGGCCGGCAAAATCAATACCTTCGACAAGTTGGTCTTCGGGAATTTCTTTAAGCGGCCCGGCTTCGAACATATTGATTTTTTCATCGGGCGAAACGGAAATAACGAGATCGGCAAGTCCCGTTTCACGCTCTTCGAACGAAGGATTGACAAGCCATTTGTCGCCGGTTCGGCCGATTCTCACCGCCGCCACGGGGCCGTTCCAGGGAATATCGGAAATCATTAAAGCTACGGAAGCGGCGTTGATCGCCAAAACATCGGGATCGTTTTTTTCATCGACCGATAAAACGGTGGTGACGACTTGGATTTCGTTTCTGATATTTTGGTCGAAAAGCGGCCGGATGGCGCGATCTATTAGACGAGCGTTTAAAACCGCCTCTTCCGACGGCCGGCCTTCGCGGCGCATAAACCGAGAACCGAGTATTTTGCCTCGGGCGTAGTATTTTTCTTCGTAATCAACGGTCAAAGGGAAAAAATCTCGGCCGGTTTTTCTTTCTTCGGCCATAACGGCGGTCGCCAAAACAACCGTCTCGCCAAGCTGGGCGAGAGCGGCGCCGTTTGCCTGTCCGGCCAGTTTTCCGATTTCGATTTTAAGCGTCTGCCCTTCGATTTCCAACAGGTATGTCTTTGATTTTTCCATAAATTTTAGAAATTATTTTCTGATAATAACGCGTCTTTGCGTTCTTCTTCCGGCCGATAATTTTTTGCTTGGAATGGTAAATTTTTTCGGATCTGCCGACATATCGATGAAATCGTCGGCGGCTTCTTTCAGTTTTGCCGATGTCGATCGGCCGAAAGCGATAACTTCGACTTGCCGGCCTCTTCCTCTAAGATATTCGACAAGCGGCACGAAATCGCCGTCGCCGGTGCCGAGCGCCAGGGCGTCGATTGCCGATTCGGCCAGACGGATGGCGTCGACGGCAATGCCGACGTCCCAGTCGCCTTTTTTTACTCCGCCCGGAAATATCTGCAAATCTTTCATTTTTGTTTCGATTCCCATTTTGGTCAGCGCCTCGAAAAAGGCCGATTCTTCGCCGGTTTCGGTTTTGACGACATATGCTATGGCACGAACGAGTTTGCGCCCCGCCAGCGCCGCTTCCAAAACTTTGCTGAAATTTACGCGGGCGTTATAAAGATTTTTAGCGGAATGATAAAGATTCTGGACGTCTATTAAAATTGCGACGCGCTGGTCTTTGTGTTTTATGATGGACATCCTTATTTTTTAAGATCCAATTTTTTAATCAAGCTTTTGTATCTTTTTTCGTCTTCTTTCGCCAGGTAATTCAAAAGCCGCTTCCTTTTGGAAACCATCCCCAAAAGTCCCCGCCGAGAGTGATTGTCTTTGGAATGCTTTTTCAGATGCTTGGCAAGGCGGTCTATTTCCTCGCTTAAAATGGCAACCTGAACTTCCGTCGAGCCGGTATCGGCTTCGTGCGTCCGGTGTTTTTCGATTATTTTTGATTTCGCCTTGGGTTTCAACATCGAATAAATAATATCATAAGATTTTTATTCCGTAAATAGCTTGCGTTCAAGCCGCTTGAATATATTTCGCGATGCCGCGGAAATTGGTATATTGGTATAATAAACGTAAATTTTTGAATTTCTAATTTACATTAATTAAATGAATATCCGCGGCTTGTTCAACGACTATCTCGATTATTTGGAAATAGAAAAAAACCGGTCGATTAAAACGCGGGAAAATTACGGCCGCTATCTAAAAAGGTTTTTGGATTTTTCAAAAATTTCCGACCCGGGCCAAATCGACCAGGATTTAATAAGACGATATCGTCTGTGGCTCAATAGACAACATTGCCGAACTATTGTCAATACGGCAATAATTACCGCAACTAATGAGGGTGCGGTAATAGTTCGGCAACAGTGCGGCAACAATGCGGCAACAGTGCGGCAACGATTCGGCAACGATTCGGCAACGGTTCGGCAACAGTGCGGCAACAATGCGGCAACAATGCGGCAACAATGCGGCAACAGTGCGGCAACGATTCGGCAACGGTTCGGTAATAGTTCGGTAATAGTTCGGCAAAACAATGAGGGTGCGGCAAAACGACAGGAGTGCGGCAACAGTTCGGCAACAGTTCGGCAACAGTTCGGCAACAGTTCGGCAATTAAAAAAAATACCCAAAATTATCATTTGATCGCATTGAGAAATTTTTTGAAATATCTGGCAAAACGCGATATTAAAACTTTACCGGCGGATAAAATAGAATTGGCAAAACAGCCGGAAAGACAGGTTATGTTTCTTGAAAATGACGAACTTAACCGTTTACTCGGGGCGCCGGAAGGAGATTCTGTCAAATCTTTGCGCGATCGGGCGATTTTGGAATTGCTTTTTTCGACCGGTCTGCGTGTTTCCGAACTTTGCGGTTTGAATAGGGATGCTATAAATTTAAAAATTACAAACAGCGATTCCGGCGAATTTGCCGTTCGAGGCAAGGGCGGTAAGGTTCGACTGGTATTTGTTTCCGAAACCGCCAAATCCGCTCTTAAAAATTATCTTAACAAACGCGGCGATGTTGATCCGGCTTTATTTATCAGGGAAACAAAAAATTACACAAAATCCGATAATTTAAGATTAACAACACGAAGTGTCGAAAGAATAATATCCTATTATGCGGCCAAAGCCGGTTTGTCTAAAAAAATTACTCCCCATACCTTGCGCCACAGCTTTGCAACGGATCTGTTATTAAACGGCGCGGATATTCGTTCGGTACAATCCCTTTTGGGACATTCAAACATTACAACGACTCAAATTTACACCCATATTACCGACAAACAATTACGAGAAGTCCATCGTGAATTTCACGGAAAATTGAGGCATTAGTTTTATGGGAAACCCCGATAAAAATAAAAAATAAAGCGCTCGTCAAGGAGCGCATAAAATTAATTGTGAAAGAGGAATTTCGTCATTTTTGCCGTTGCTTTTAATAACGGCTAAAGAGCATTCTTCCAGAATGCCATCCGCTATATCTCTTTTTAACGCCGCAAACTTTTCCGGCGTTAATCCTGAAATTATCACATTTTCTCCCGTACCAGCCACGCAAGCTCTAATGCCCATCGAAATATGTACCATAGTTTCCTCCTTCCACTTTTTATTGGGTTTTCAAATAACAAATTTTATAAATTTACTTAATTTTATCACAATTTCGCAAATCGCAACATTGCTTCTTGTGGATAAATTGTGAATTTCAGTATGAGCTGGGGTTTGATCTGGAATGGAAACCTATTGCAAGGTAGATAGCAAAATCCCTCTGTAATGTTCCGGTGCGCGCTGAGGGGATCGAACCCCCGGCCTACTCGGTGTAAACGAGTCGCTCTGCCACTGAGCTAAGCGCGCAGTATTATATTTTTAATGTGATTGATTTTAGCTTTTTTTATTCCGAAATCCAATTCTATCGCCAGCGCATCCACCCGCCACTCCTGTTTTTCAGGGACATTTTTTTCTTTGAGATAAGTTTCGATAATTCTTGACAGCTGATGCTTTTTGTGGTGATTTATATTTTCTTCCGGCTTCCATTCGAATTTTCCGTTTTGCGCTTTAACTTCGACAAAAACCAGTTCGTTTTTATTGTTTTTGTCCAGCGCGATTACATCGATTTCGCCCCATGGTCTTCTATAATTTCTTTCCAAAATCTGATAATTGCCGTTTTCGAGATATTTTACGGCCGCATCTTCTCCCAATTTTCCGATTTCTTGTTTTTTCGTCGTCATTTTTTATATGTGCCGTTATTATTATGAAGCACTTTGCATATAGCGCATTTAAATTGGTCCGCCCGGAGGGACTCGAACCCCCAACCTTCTCCTTAGAACGGAGCAGCTCTATCCAGTTGAGCTACAGGCGGATATTCAAATATTTTAACATTCCCATTTTCCAACCATTGATCTTGCTAAAAAGATCCTTGTGATATACAGCTATTGCACACGTGCCATTGTATAGAATATTTGTTCTTTGCCCCAAAGATGTTTGTTTAACGTACGGTTTATTAAATTGTTTGGCAGGAATGTCGGTTATTTTAGACCAGTATTGAATAATATCTTGTCTTACGTGCAAATTATGGACATGCAATGCTATTCTAAACTTTTCCTCCGGCACATTGCAAATTTCTCTAAACCAACGCATCATTAGCGCTATCATTTTTTCATCCGAATTGGTAAATTTAACTTTTTCTTGCCTGTGTTTGTCTCCCTCTGCCCAATAAAGTATTAGTCCGGACAGAAACAGTGGATTTTTTAAAAGCGAAATAAATTCTTTCTCCCCTTGTATCAGGAGTTGATTTGTTTTTTTAAGTCTCGTTTCTTTTTTTGTTTGTAGTTCATTTTTTTATTTTGGCGTAGATTTTATTGAAATTCAATCGATTTTCGGATACTATTTCTTAGTATAAATGGGGGGCGGGGCGTAGTATACCGGCAGTACACATGCTTTGGGAGCATGTAGACTGGGTTCAATTCCCAGCGCCCCGACAGGGTTGCAAAGAAACAACTGCTGAAATTTTAAAATTTTGGGCCCATAGTAAAGTGGCATTACGCTACATTCGCATTGTAGAGGCGGGAGTTCGATTCTCCCTGGGTCCACCAAATCAATTTTAAACTACACGCATATACTTATATTATGGAAAAACAACCTGTGATAAAAGTTGAAAAAGGCGCCGATGACTTCAAGATGGTTAATTGCGAAGTCGATAGCGAAGATAGGCCGGTTCTAAAAACTGAAGCAAAAAATACTCAACTCATTGATTCAAAATTGTCGTCAACGGAAAATAAAAATGCAGAGTTGCCAAAGGAAAAATGGCTTTCTATGAACAATCCGATTGTTTATATAATTGTTCGTATATTTTTCATCTTATTACTTGCAGTGGTTGCTTATCTGACATATAAGTTTGAATGGCCTCTGAAATTTGGTTTTAACTAATACGATAGTTTGCTGTTGAAAGCAAAAAGGCAAAGAATTAAGATTGAAAGGACTAACATATCGAGAAATCGGAAAAAAGTTTAAAATAGATTAGGATATATAAGACGGCTTATTCTTGATTTGAAATAATAATTTTGGTGCTCGTAGCTCAATGGTTAGAGCTCCTCGCTGTGGCCGAGGAGGT
>JAJYIB010000025.1 GCA_021790275.1 bacterium | reverse complement strand
AAATCGGGCATTCAGAAACGCTCGATGCGGAAATTTCCCGCAAGACAAGTCTGGGGGATGTTTTAAGAACCACAGTGCTTCTGCATTTCTTTAAAAATGATGAAGTGACATGGCTGGTGGACGAAAAAGCTTTTCCTTTACTTGAGGGGAATCCGTATATCCAACGAATTTTGATTTACGATCTTTCGTCCGTTTTGCAGTTGGAATCGGAAGAATTTGATTGGGTGATCAACCTGGAAAAGGTGCCGGGAATCTGCGCTCTCGCCGGTCGAATCAATGCCTGGAAGCGCTCGGGCTTTAGATTCGACGCGAAAGAGGGCATTGCCAAGGCGTATGACGGCGCGGAAGACACGCTTTCGTTTTGTCTTAATGCCGACAAAAAGCGCAAAGGCGATGTTTATTGGCAGGAAGCGCTCGTAAAAATGATCGGCGACCAGTGGCGAGGCGAAGAGTATATTCTCGGCTACCGGCCGAAATCTTTTTTGCGGTATGACGTCGGGTTAAATTACAAAGTCGGCAGTAAATGGCCGAATAAGGCCTGGCCGATGAGCTATTGGGGGAAATTCAAGGATTTGCTGCGGCTGAAATTGTATTCTTATTCGTGGCAGAAAGGCGATCAAGATATCAAAGAATACATCGGATGGATAAATTCCTGCCGGCTGATAGTCACAAACGACAGTCTGGGTCTTCATATCGCGTTGGCTCTCGGTAAACAAACCGTGGCGCTGTGCGGACCGTCGGCCGCGAGTGAGATATATATGTATGGCCGCGGCGCGATAGTTTTGCCGGAAGGTGATTATGATTGTTTGCCGTGTTTGTCGCCGGTATGCGCCAAGGAAACGCCGTGTATGCACGCCATTTCTCCCGAAAAAATTTTTGAAATCATTAAACCCATGTTAAAGGAGGTGGTTTGATTGAAACCGATAGTAATTCCCGCAAAATACAATTACATCGCGGCGTTTTTGACTTTCGCGTGTAATTTGAAATGCGATTATTGCATCAATAATCACGAAGCTCCGGCAGGACTTTTTAAAAGAAAGCATCTTTCCGGAAAAGAGTGGCTTATTGGTTTGAACAGGATCGTTTCGCGGCCGGATTTGCCCATTACATTACAGGGCGGCGAACCTACTCTGCACAAAGATTTCGTCGAAATCGTAAACGGGCTAAAGTCGGATCTGAATATCGACGTTTTGACGAATCTCCAAGACGAAAACATTTTTTTGGACAATATCGAGCCGGCAAGACTTAAACGCGAAGCGCCTTACGCTTCGGTGCGGGTAAGCTATCACCCCAAGCAAATGGATTCGGAAGTTTTGCGGAATAAAATTTTGCGGATGATCGATTATGATTTCAGTATCGGCATCTGGGGCGTTATGCATCCCGGGCAGAAACGCGAAATAAAAAACGCGCAGACGCTTTTCAAGAATTGCGGTATCGATTTCCGCACCAAGGAATTTCTCGGCGAATACGGCGGTCAATTATACGGCCAATACAAATATCCCGAAGCGGTGGGCAAGACCGTTCGCCGCAGGGTAATGTGCAAAACGACCGAGCTCGTAATCGGGCCCGACGGCGGCGTTTACCGCTGTACCGCCGATGTTTACGCAAATCGGACGCCGATAGGCAATATTTTCGATCCGGATTTTCAAATCGAAGACAAATTCAGACCTTGCGATTGGTACGGGCACTGCAATCCCTGCGATATCAAGCTGAAAACCGACCGTTTTCAGCGGTTCGGTCATTGTTCGGTGGAAATATGCATACGGAAGGAGGCCGGCGATGGAAGATAAATTTGGACTCGATGCCCACAAACTCAATTATCATCCGCGGCGGATTGCCGACTGGCTGGAAGCGGGCGACGATTGGGAGAAAGCGAAAAAAATTTATCCGATCTATATCGAAATTTCTCCTTGCGGCTTCTGTAACCACCGCTGTAGTTTTTGCGCTTTGGATTTTATGGGTTACAAAAAGCTGTTTCTCGATGCGGACATTTTGAAGCGTCGGATCGAAGAAATGGCCGAAGCGGGAGTAAAAAGCATTATGTTCGCCGGCGAAGGCGAATCTTTGCTTCACCGGAAGATGGCGGAAATAGCGATTTGCGCCAAATATGCCGGCATCGATACGGCATTTACGACCAACGGTTCGATGTTAAAAGAAAAGTTTTGTTACGAAACGCTGTCTGTCTCCGCTATCGAGTGGATTAAGGTCAGTATCAATGCCGCGACCGCCGGAACATATCAACGAATTCACGGCGTTTCCGAAAATCAATTTGCCGTTGTTTTGAGCAATATCGGCAACGCCGTGAAAATCAAAGAAGAATTGAAATCTTCCTGCGTTATCGGCAGTCAAATGCTTCTCTTGCCGGAAAATTGGCAAGAAGCGCCGGTTTTGGCCGCAATAATGCGGGATTTGGGATGCGATTATCTTGTCATTAAACCGCATTCCCAGCATCCCTTGAGCATAGGGAAGGGATATGAGAACATCAATTACGATAATTTTGATCTGGTATGGCTGAAAGAAAATCTGGATAAGTTTAATTCCGGAGATTTCAAAGTCATTTTCCGGAGCGAAGCTTTTTCCAGATCTCACGACAAGCAGTATTCTTTTTGTTATAGTGTGCCATTTTTTTGGGCATATATAACAGCCAGTGGGGATGTGTATGCCTGTTCGATGTTTCTCGGCGACGAAAGATTTCTGCTCGGCAATATCTATCGGTCGAGTTTGAAGGAAATTTGGGAAGGGGAAAAAAGACGGCAGAATTGGCTGCTTTTGAAAAATTTTTTCGCCGGAAACTGCCGGAAAAATTGCAGAATGGATGTCTGCAATTTATTTCTGGAAAAAATAAAAAATCCGCCGCCGCACGTCAATTTTATCTGACGATCGGCGTCGAAGTTAACGGAGTTTGACAAAAACTCCGTTTTTTATTAAATTATTTCCAATTTGAAGAGCACATTGAAAATAAAATTGAAATACATTCCAAAAGGAGGGAGTGATTATGGAAGCAAGCGAGTTGTTGGGTTTGTATTCTGGAATTTTCAAAATCCGTGCGGTAGAAGAAAAACTTACCGAATTGTTTAATTCCGGCATTACGAATGCGCCGGTGCATCTGTCCATCGGGCAAGAGGCCGTGGCAGTCGGCGTGATGGCGGCTTTAAAGCCGCAGGATAAAATTGTTTCCAATCATCGCTGCCACGCTCATTATCTCGCCAAGGGCGGCGATATGAAAAAGATGTTTGCCGAAATTCTCGGCAAGCAGACCGGCTGTTGCAAAGGCAAGGGCGGAAGTATGCATTTGTTCGACGATGAAGCCGGACACATTGTTTCGATATCAACCGTGGGCGCGGGTATTCCCATCGCTGTCGGTATCGCCGTGGCTCTAAAAATGCGCGGCGATAGCGGCATCGCAGTTGTTTTTTTGGGCGACGGCGCCGTCGAGCAGGGTGTTTTCTGGGAAAGCATCAATTACGCTTCCGTTCAGAAATTACCGATTCTTTTCGTTTGCGAAAACAATCTGTATGCGACGCATTCCCACATTCTTACTCGCCAGCCGAGTGAAATAATCGCTTCCCGCGTGAAGCCGCACGGAATAGCGACTTGCCGCATCGATAATGCCAATGACATTTTAAGGGTGCGGAATGTCGCTGTGGCGATGTCTTCCTTGGCCAGAAAAAGCAAGCCCGCTTTTATCGAAGCGTGCACTTATCGTATTCGCGAGCATTGGGGAGTGGCCGAAGACGGTAATCTGGGCTATCGTAGCCGGGAAGAAGTTGAAAGATGGAAAGAGAACTGCCCTTTAAAAAATATAAGGGCTCTTCTTGTAAAGAAGGGTCTCGCGGATGAAATATCGGAAATCGAATTCGGGATCATTGAAGAAATCAATGCCGCCGTATCTTTCGCTTTAAACAGCGCGGATCCCGATCGGGAAGAACTTTACACCGATGTTTTTGCGGAGGTGGTCGAATGAACAAAATGACTTACAAAGACGCCGCGACCGAAGCGTTGACTCAGGCGATGGAAGCGGATTCGAATGTTTTCCTTTTCGGCGAGGGCGTCGATAACATCAATGGCATTATGGGCCATGTAAAGCCGGCTTTCGCCAAATTCGGTCCGTCGAGAGTAATCGATACGCCGCTTTCCGAAAACGGCCTTACCGGTTTTGCCATCGGCGCGGCGCTTGCGGGGATGCGGCCGGTATTGATTCACCAGCGCGATGATTTTATGTCGCTGACGCTGACGGAAATGTCCATAGCCGCAATGATGAGATATTCCTCCGGCGGCAAACACAAGGTGCCAATGACGATTTTAAGCTTTATCGCCAGAAGATCCGGCGAGGGCTGCTGGCATAGCCAGAGTTTGCAATCGGTGTTCGCGCATTTTCCGGGGATTAAAGTCGGTATGCCGGCATCTCCGATCGATGTTAAAGGAATGATTCTCGCGGCGATTTTTGACGACGATCCGGTTGTTATTTTGGAACACCGACACACGCCGATGTTTGAAATGCGCGGTTTTGTTCCGAAGGAAGTTTACAAAACGCCATTCAAACCGAAACTCGTTCAACCCGGCAACGATATTACCGTTGTCACAACGTCCATCGCTCTTCTCGATGCGTTGGATGCTCTGGGCACATCAGATGATTCGGAAGATGGTTTGCAAATCAATGCCGAAATCATCGATTTAAGGTGGCTCAAGCCGCTTGATCCGGAAATCATAATCGATTCCGTGAAAAAAACCGGTCGGTTATTGGTTGTCGATACCGGATGGAGTTTTTGCGGCATTGCTTCGGAAATTGTAGCCGTTGCCGCCGAACGTGCGGGTAATTATTTCAAATGCCTCCCGCGACGCATAACTTTACCGGATACACCCTGTCCGGCAAGCGAAGCTTTATTGAAGAATTATCATCCCAATCCGGAGATGATAATTCGGACGGTTAAAGAAATGATAAAATAAAATAAGTTAGATTTCCCCGCTTTCGTCACGGCGGGGATTTTTTTATTGATTTTTTTCCGCCGCGATTTATACTTGATATGTTTATTATTTATAGAACGCTATGAACAAATCGGTTTCGATAATAATTCCGGCTTACAACGAAGAAAAAAAGCTGGCGCCGGCGGCGGAAATGGTTTTGGATAGATTATCCGGAAACAATATTTCGGATTTTGAGATCATCATTTTTAATGACGCCTCGACGGATAAGACCGGCGAGGTAGCCGACAAATTGGCGGAAAAATACTCGCAAATAAAAGTTGTTCATAATCCGCAAAATATGAATCTCGGGTATAATATCACTCGAGGGTTTCGGATGGCGGCAAAAGAATATGTCGGTTTTGTGCCGGGCGACAATGAAACGGCGCCGGAAAGCTTGGATAATATTTTCGGTGCCTTAGGCAAGGCCGACATTATCGTGCCTTACATCGCCAATTATGAAGTTAGAAGCTGGGGCCGTCGGGTGTTGTCGAAAACCTATATCAAAATCATCAATACGGCCTTCGGTTTGAAAATGCGCTATTACAATGGAATGTGTTTTTTTAAAACCTCAATGGTTAAAAAAGTGCCGGTGTCGACTTTCGGCTTTGCCTATATGACCGAGATTTTAGTTAAGATGCTTAAATCGGGAGCGCCCGCTTTCGAAGTGCCGATGGCTGTTTTGGTCCGCGAAAGAGGCGCCACGAAAGCATTTAGAATGAAAAATATCGTTAGCGTCTTCAAAACTTTTCTTACGCTTTTTTGGAATGTCCAAATTTTGAAAAAGCGGATCGAATTGGCTTAATTATCTCCATTATTTTTTTTATGTATTTTTTATGGCTGTTCGGGAATTTTTAATAAAAGCAATAATATGCTAAAGAAAAAGCCCGTTGTTTTTATCCTGGGTATTTCGAGCGATATCGGCATGTTCCTTGCTGGAAGATATTCGCAAGACGGTTATCAAATTGCCGGAACATACAGGAATTATTCGCGTAATTTGAAAAATATCGGCCGGCGGACTGGTTTGTTTCATTGCGATATTTCCCGCAGGGAAAGCATCAAAAAATTTTTTGCCGACTTTAAAAATTCAAAAATTCGTTGGGATATTTTTATTTCCTGTGTCGGCGATTTAAGACCTTATGGTAGTTTTCTAAATGCCGATTTCGACGAGTGGGGAAATTCCGTTAACGCCAATTCGATTGCGCAATTAAGAATCTTACACGGTTTGTATCCTTTTAAAAACAAAAAATCGAAATCGGCGGCAATTTTTTTTGCCGGCGCGGGGACGAATAACGCGGCTCCGGGATTATCTGCTTACGCGGTTTCAAAAATAATGTTAATTAAAATGTGCGAATTGATTGACGCTGAAAGCCGAGATCTCAACATATTTATCGTTGGTCCGGGTTTTATAAAAACAAAAATTCACAGACTTATAAAGAAAAATATAAATCCCGGGAAAAAAGAAACCAAATTAGAGGAAGTTTACGGAGGCATTAACTGGTTGATTTCACAAGGCAAAGAAATCGCCGGCGGAAGAAATTTTGCTATCGCCAATGATTCCATAGGCGGCAATAAAGGGAAAATTTTGGCAAAAAAACTTCTCAAAAACGCCGATATGTATAAATTAAGGCGTTTTAAAAATTAATTATAAAACACGTTGACGAATTTGAGATTTTTAGTTTAGTATGCGTTTGCTAAGAGTGCTTGGAGTTTCTGTTTTTGCATTGTTATTTGAAAATTCAAAAATCGAAAACAAGGGAGGTTTTCAATGATTGCGGCAAAGAAAATCGCGGTAATCGGGAGCAATTGTTTTTCCGGCAGCCATTTTGTGAATTTCTTGATCCGTAAAACGGATTGTGAAATTATCGGCATAAGCCGGTCGCCGGAATATCCGGCGTTATTTTTGCCTTATCTGTATAAAAAGAAAAGGCCGGAACAATTCAGATTTTTCCAGTTGGATATTAATAACCAGTTGGAAAAATTAATACGATTGCTCGACGCGGAAAAACCGGAAATTATCGTCAATTTTGCGGCGCAGGGCAATGTCCAGTACAGTTGGAAATTTCCTTCGGATTGGTTTTTCACCAATACCGTTGGCGTTATGAATCTTGCTCTCGGTTTGGCGGGCAAGGAATATCTTGAAAAATTCGTTCAGATTTCGACTCCTGAAATCTACGGGTTTTGTCAGAAAATAAAAGAAAATATTTCTTACTACGATCCGTCGACGCCATATGCCGTTTCAAAAGCGGCGGGGGATATGATGTTGCGTGCTATACGCAAACAATACGGATTTCCCGTATGTTTCGCGAGATCCACAAATGTTTACGGTCCCCACCAACAGCTTTACAGAATAATTCCGAGAACGATTATTTATCTTAAACTCGGAAGAAAAATCCCATTGCATGGCGGAGGTTTGGTTAACAGGGATTTTATCAGCATTTACGATTCCTGTCGGGCACTTGGCAAGATAATACAGCATGGCAGAATCGGCGGTGTTTATCATCTTACCAGTGGCAAGATGATAACGATAAGCGACCTCGTCAGATTGATTTGCGATATGATGGGTCGCGATTTCGGAAATTCGGTGGAAATATCCAAAGAACGCCCGAACCAAGATCCGGAATTCAGTTTGGAGTCTGAAGCCAAGCTTGAATTGGGATGGCAAACTAAGATTGATTTGCCGAAAGGCATAAAGGGCGTGATCGAATGGATAGATGGCAATTGGGAAGAAATTATGAAAAATCCTTTGGATTACATACATAAAAAATAGGAACGGGAGGAAGGAAATGGGAAAGGAAATCAATCTGTTGGAAACGTCTCCGAAAATCGATCGCGATGTGGAAGGAAGATTCAAACAAATCACCGATGAGCACCATCGGATCGCGCGGCAATTCGGAAAAGCATTTTTCGACGGCGATCGGCTGGTCGGCTACGGCGGCTACAAATACGACGGCCGGTGGATGAAAGTCGCGGAGACGCTCCGCGACTATTATGGTCTTACATCCAAAAGCAGTGTTTTGGATGTCGGTTGCGCCAAAGGGTTTATGCTCTATGATTTTATGCATATAATACCGGGCATTAAAATCGCCGGTATCGATATATCGCAATATGCGATCGATCGTGTTCCGAAAGAGGTAAGGCCATTTGTTCAAACGGCCGATGCGAAAAAATTGCCGTTTCCGGATAAGTCTTTTGATCTCGTGATTTCTATCACGACTTTGCATAATCTTCCTTTGGAAGAATGCAAGCAATCTCTTCGCGAAGTGATGAGAGTTTCCAAAAAACACGCTTTCATCACGCTTGATTCTTGGCGGAATGAAATCGAGCGGGACAGGATGGAAAAATGGAATCTAACGGCGCTGACGTATATGAGCGTTGACGATTGGAAAAAATTATTCGCCGAAGTCGGCTATACGGGCGATTACTATTGGTTTATTCCATAGGGAGGCTAATGTGAAAACCAAAGCGGCGGTTTTAAGGAAAGTCGGCGGCCCGCTTGTTATCGAAGATCTGGAAATTCCCGAGCTGAAATCGGGGCAGGTTCTCGTTAAAATCCTTTATTCCGGCCTGTGCCGGAGCCAGTTGAATGAAATAAACGGCTGGAAAGGGCGGGAATTTATTCCTCATCTTTTGGGTCACGAGGCGTCGGGAATTGTTGTCGATAAGGCAAGCGATGTAAAAAAAGTTCGGCAAGGAAATTATGTCGTTTGCAGTTGGATAAAAGGCAATGGCATAGACGCGCCGATTGTTGAATACCAAAGCGATAATGGTGTTGTGAATGCCGGTGCAGCGGCGACTTTTTCTGAATATGCCGTTATATCAGAGAATCGACTTGTCGCTGGTGTTGGTATCAGTAGTCCGGCAGTTGCATCGCTATTGGGATGCGCCGTGCCGACGGGTGCGGGGATTTTAGATCATTCCAAAATCGAGCGGTCGCATAAATTGGCGGTTATAGGTATTGGCGGTGTCGGCGCAAGTGTTTTGCTAAGAGCCGTCTCATGCGGCATTAAATGCATCGCTTTCGATATTTTGGATTGGAAGCTTGGATGGGCTGAAAAATTGGGCATTGAAGCGATTCATTTCAGCGAAATCGACAGAGTGGATAAATTTTTTGATTTTGCGATCGAATGTAGCGGCAATAAATATGCGATGGAATTCGCCTTTCAATGCGTAAAAGACACGGGGACGGTAATAATCGCCGGTAATCTCAAACCGGGAGAAAAAATATCCATCAATCCTTTCGGGCTTGTCAAGGGAAAAACACTTCGCGGCACGTGGGGAGGCGAATGCTTTCTAGATTTATGCATCCCCGAATACGCGGAAAAATATTTAAAAGGCAATTTCCCGATAGATAAACTGATTACCAAAATTTATCCGTTCGAACGGATAAATGA
>JAJYIB010000024.1 GCA_021790275.1 bacterium | reverse complement strand
GTCGAAATGCCCAAATCGACGCGGCTTGGCGTCCCGGGAAAAGAAGAAAACCAAGGGATTTCGAAATGCCTGCGCTCTCGCGATTGCAAGTTATCCAAAAATGTCGATGCCGCCGCAATCGGCAAACTGTTATCGTCCAAAACTATTGCGGTAATATAAACCCGTCCCAAATCATAAGGCGTATTGTTAATCGCGTCAAAATTCACCGAAAAGAATTTCCCAGTTCCGGCTTTCCCCTTTCCATAGGAAATATTTCCCAGCGTCAGATCAATTCCTTTGAAATTTGCCAATTTATGCCAGGTCGGCGCGCCGATTTTAACGACGGTTTTGATCGGCGGTTTGCTCGAATCGATACCGCCCGAAATAATATATTTCGATTCTCCCGGCCAGATAAACGATGAGCCGGCCGATGTCGCCAGCAGTTTCCCGTTTTGATCGTAAAGATAAAAAGTGAAATCGAAATAACTCGCGCCGAAATTACCGTTCGGATTTCTTATTTTCGCCGCCGCCGTATAAAGACCGGGGCCGGCGTTAAAAGTTTTTATCCAGTCTGTTTCTATCGGCAGTGCGGCGGCTTCCGGCGCCGGCGGCGGCGCCGGTTTCGGCTTTACCAAAAGATAAATCAACATTCCCAAACCGGAAAAAACCGCCAGATACGCCAAAGCTATGAAAACTCTTTTTAAAATCCGCCTCGTTTCATCCATTTTTTTATTATAAAACAAATTGTCGTAAAAGCCAAAATACCTTCCGGATGATTTACGGAAGGCGTTTGGCGAAAAAATCAATTCCATTGTCCTGGCGATAACTACTTTCCCCGATCTTCGAGGACCGAGTATCATCGTCGACACGGCGTTTAACTTCTCTGTTCGGAATGGGAAGAGGTGGAACCGCCGCGCTGTTGCCACCAGGACGGTGGAATCAATTTAAGTATAAAACTTTCGCGCTTATGTATGGGATGAGCAGATTTCGCTTTATTAGTACGGCTCGGCTCAAACGCTTGCGCGCCTTACACCTGCCGCCTATCAACCTTGTCATCTTCAAGGAAGCTGATGGAGGATAAATCCTCCGCGATACCTAATCTTGGAGATTGCTTCGCGCTTAGATGCTTTCAGCGCTTATCAATTCGGAACATAGTTACCCGGCGGTGCCGTTGGCACGACAGCCGGTACGCCAGAGGTTCCGTCATTCCGGTCCTCTCGTCGAGTGTTTCCATAATTTCTTATGGCTCTGACTATATCTTCATCTTACCGCGAGCCTTAGGATCAACCATAGCTTCGCTTTTTATGATAAGAGTCGGCGTGTGAATTTATAAATAAATTTATAAATTCTCCCCCTTTCGGGGTCAGTCGATACGGGGTCAGAATAAAAATTATTTAAGAAGTAATTTTTATTCGACTTCCCACGGTATTATCTTAAAAAATATGGTCCCCAAGCATCTTAATTTTAACATAGGACTTTATAATTTATGAAGACTTCACCGTTATAGCCGAATTTTCAATGCGGATCGCTCCGCAAAGTAGCAATTTTATTTACTAGGAATGACGCTCCTCAAGTATCAACGCCTGTAGCAGATAGAGACCAACCTGTCTCACGCATGTTATCACGTATTACTACGCGCATTGGACTATACCTTCATCCCTTTTTGAGGGAGATCGACGTCTAGTCTCTACGGGGTTAATGTACGAAATTTTCTTTTCTTGGAATAATTCAATTCTCTGAATTTATCCGTTAAATTTATCAGCGCTTTAAAATCTTTTTTATTTTTAACTTTTCGCTTCGCTTCAATAATCTTTTTCATCAATTGAATTTGTTTTTTCTTAAGTAGAACGTACGGTTCTACCATTTCAAAAAATTCACTGATGTCATCAATCTTGCCAATTATATATTCTATAATTCCGTCTTTTCTTTGCCTAACATAACCAGCTCCGATTAATTTACAGATTTGTTTGAAGTTATTTTCCTTTTTAGATTGAAATAAAACAACATAAGGAGCTATTTGATAGCCGTATTTATATGTTTTATTTATCTTGGCTTGGACATAGATACTGCCATCAGCATCTAAAAAGCCCGCTAAATAAGATTTTTGTGCTAACGAAAGATTATTCATACACAACTTCCCTCGATATTATCCTATCATACGGTAGTTTGCCATTCAATAGGAATTTATCGATATAGTCGATTTGTCAATCACGATTACTCGTGAAAGCCGCCATGAATCTGATGTCTTTTACCTCGGATTCAAACTGTTAAAAAGCCAAAATTTATTTCGCTTCTTAACGGTTTGAACCCAGCTCACGTACCTTTTTAATTGGCGAACAGCCAAACCCTTGGGACCTTCTCCAGCCCCAGGATAAGATGAGCCGACATCGAGGTGCCGAACCTGGTCGTCGATGTGGACTCTTGGACCAGACTAGCCTGTTATCCCCGGGGTAGCTTTTGTCCGATGATTGTTTGCGCTTCTACTAACCACAAACAGTTCACTAAGCCCTGCTTTCGCACCTGCGCGGCATGTACGCCTTGCAGTCAAGCCGGCTTGTGGCTTTGCCCTATCTCCGCCGTTTCCATCGGCGGATAGCCGACCTTAATGGACTCCTCCGTTACTCTTTTGGAGGATAGCGCCCCACTAAAACTGCCCGCCAACCACTGTTCCGATGCGTTTTTTCCGCACCGGTTAGATTATAAAACTTTAAAGAAAGGTATTTCACTGACGGCTCCGCCGCATCCGAAAACACGGTTTCAAAGCCTCCCTTCTATGCTACGCATCAAAGCTCTATAGCCAATAATAAGCTGCAGTAAAGCTCCCGGGGTCTTTTCGTCTTGCTACAGGTACCCAGCGTCTTCGCTGGACTCGCAATTTCACCGAGCTCGCGGTTGAGACAGTTCCCCAGTCGTTAGGCCTTTCGTGCACGTCTGAACTTACCAGACAAGGAATTACGCTACCTTAGAACGATTATAGTTATCGCTGACATTTACGAGGGCTTCGGACCTCAGCCTTTCAGATTGCTCCAAAAAACCTCCATCGTTAACCTTCTCGCATAGGTCAGGCTTCACCCCCTATACATCCTCTTACGAGTTAGCAGGGAGCTGTGTTTTTGATAAACAGTCGCCAGGGAATCTTTAGCTGCGGCCCCCGCGTTGCGGGGGCAGGCCATATCGCTAACTTACGGCCGCTTTTTTGCCGAGTTCCTTAACCGCGAATCACTCGTTCGCCGTGGGCTTCTCGCCCTGCCTACCTGTGTCGGTTTTCGGTACGGATACCTCAAGATAATTTACGAAGTTTTTCTAGGAAGCTTGCTTTGTTAAATTTCTCCCCGCGAACGGGAAAATTTTGTCAACGCTTGAAATCGCCATTAAAAGCAACTGCCCGGATTTGCCAAAGCAGTTTTCTTACGCCAACAACGTCAATCCAATAAGACGCTTAACATACTAAACTTCGTCGCTCCGTAAAAGCTCTTGAGATAGGGACGGAATATTAACCGTCTGTCCATCAGCTGCGGATTTCTCCATTGCCTTAGGACCGCCTAACCCTTGGCTGATTTTCATTGCCAAGGAAACCTCAGGCTTTCGGCGGACCGGTTTTTCACCGGTCTTGCAGGTTACTCATGCCAACATTCGCACTTCTCAGCGCTCCAATCGCCCTCGCGGGTCAATCTTCACAGCGGCTGAAAACGCTCTCCTACCGCTCGCGGATTTCATTAAAGGGGCGAGAAATTTTTCTCGCCATAAATTTGGTCGGGCGACGAGGATTCCATACCTCGATTCTCGGCTGGTGTGCCGGATCCTTGAATTCCGTTAGGAATTCTTTTAGGAGATTGAACGATCGCCCGTCAAAAAGAACTAAAAATTTCCCTTTAATGAAACCCGCGAACCCATGTCTTCGGCATTCGGCTTAGTCCCGTTATATCTTAGGCGCGGCGCGTCAATCCCGCAAAGCGGGATATGATAGTGAGTTGTTACACACTCTTTAAAGGATGGCTACCTCTAAGCCAACCTCCTATCTGTCTTCGACGCACCACTTCCTTCTACACTTAGCCGAAATTTAGGGGCCTTAAACGATGGTCCGAGTTCTTGCTCTTTTGTATTCGAAGCTTTGCCCTCGAATACTGACTCCCGAACTATTTTACCGGAATTCGGAGTTTGACTGGTCTGCCTGGCTTGCGCCAATACAGACCAACCAGTGCTCTACCTCCAATAAAAAACGCGCGGGGCTAGCCCTAAAGCTATTTCGGAGAGAACCAGCTATTCCCAGGCTCGATTAGCTTTTCACTTCTTACCACAGCTCATCCCATAGTGTTGCACGGCTAATGGGTTCGGTCCTCCCTTTGGCTTTCACCAAAGTTCAACCTGGCCATGGCAAGCTCGCCTGGCTTCGGGTCTTATTAGTTCTGCTAATCCCGCCAAAGGCGGGTAAAACGCGCTTTTAACACTCGGTTTCCCTTTGCTTAATCCCCAGTGGGGCTTAAACTGGCAGAACCAATAAAGTCGTTGGCTCATTCTTCAATAGGCACACGGTCACCCCCGCTTGCCGTTAGGCAAGCTTGCGGGCTCCCGCTCTTTGTAAGCGTATGGTTTCAGGATCTATTTCATCGCCCTCGCCGGGCTGCTTTTCACCTTTCCCTCACGGTACTAGTTCACTATCGGTCACAAAAAGTATTTAGTCTTGGGAGTGCAGGACTCCCGGATTCCCGCGGGGCAGTCTTTCCCCGCGGTACTCAAGAAAACAATCAAAAAGTACGAAAAGATTTTCGCTTACGGGGCTGTTACCCTCTATGGCCGGCTTTTCCAAAACCGTTCAACTAACCAATTTTCGATTCTTTCTTCTTACGAACGATTATTTCTTGCAACCCCGATTTTTATTTTCTTGCGAAAATAAAAATCGGTTTGGACTCCTCCCTTTTCGCTCGCCGCTACTGGGGGAATGTAATCACGATTTTATTGGTGTGCCCGACTATCCGGAACCACCAATAAAAAAGTGATCGTATTTTTTATTTTCCTTCGGGTACTAGAATGTTTTACTTCCCCGAGTTAACTTTTTCATCTCTTACGGATGAAAATATAGCGACATTACTCGCTATGGGTTTCCCCATTCGGACATCGCCGGATCAAAGCCCGCTAGACGGCTCCCCGACGCTTATCGCAGTCACGCCACGTCCTTCATCGCCTTTTTTGTGCCAAGGCATCCTCCATACGCCCTTAATAACCTGCTCATCCCGTACATAAAGTACGAGTTAAATTTTATACCTGTTAATTACTATTCGATTTTCAACGTGCGTTCATTAACCGCTGAACCCGAGCATTCTATATTAATAGAAGAGCCGGCGTCAAGGGTTAATTTAAAAACATGGAAACAAAAAACCGCTTTCGGAAGCGGCTGGATAATCTGAAAATCAAACGAAAAATCACACGGACCCGCCTCCTTGTTTAAGATATGGTTTTATTCCCTTCATATATATTGTTGCCATAGTACCAAAAACTTATCCACAACGCAAGAGTTATTTATCCAGCGCCGCGGCGGTATAAACATTGCGCGGGTTCCACAAAAGCCAGCCGGCGGTCAGGCCGGAATCATATAACGCCTGCTTTTCCTTGCGGATCATATTCCCGTCGTACATCGCTCCGAGATTAAAATCCTGAAGCCATGGCCGCAATTTTTTTAAATCCTTTTTGAATGAGGGATCGATAAGCGACGGCGTCGTGGTGCCGGCGGCGGCAATTTCTTTCTGACGAATCTGTTCTTTTCCTTTTTCGATCGTGCCGAAAATAACTTCGTAAGGATGGTCGGCCGGATTGGCGAAACCGAAATCGCCGACGGAATAATGCGACGGATAAACCATCGGACAAACATAATCGAAATAACCGTAAAGATCGGTGAATTTCTGGCCGATGCCGAGATCGCCGCTGTCCAGCATATTGAAAGCGAACAAATCGGCCGAAAGTTTTACGCCAGCGTCGTATTTTTTAAGTTCCGAAGTAAGGTAGGATGCGAAACCGTCGATTATTTTATTCTTGGCCGGCGCATCGCCGCCGGCGACATCGTCTTTTTTCGAAAAAGCGGGAAAACGAATGTAATCGAAATTTATTTCGTCGAAGCCGGCGTCAATCGCCTGTTTGGCTATCGCCAAATTATATGCCCACGCCGTTTTGTTTTCCGGATTCATCCAGTACCAGCCGCGCGCGTCTTTCCAGATTTCGCCGTTTTTCTTTTTGAAATACCAGTCGGGATGGTTTTTTATCTGCGACTTGTCCTGAAAAACGATAATTCGCGCAATGGCATAAATATTTTTCTGATGAAGTGCGCCGACAAGATTTTTTATATGGTCGTCGATATATACACCGTTGTCTTTGACATCTATCACGACGGAATTGATTTCCGTTGCGCCGGCGAGTTTTATCAGATCGTTTATTTTTTCCGAGTGCGCCGTCCACACGGTGGCGTAAACCGCCTTTTGCGGGCTTATCGCCAAATGATTGCTTATTTTAATATCGCGCCTGTCGTCGAGCGCGCTGGAAACCGCAATCGTTATTTTTTTGCCGAAACCGAAACGATAAAAAACCGCTCCCGCCGCGGCCAACAACGCTATAATCGAAATGACGATCAGCTTTGATTTCATTCCGCTTATTTTACCATAAAACCGCGATTTTTGAAATTGGCGGAAATGTTTAAAAATTCTTCGACAAGAAAGCGATGATGCGCTGTCGCAATTCCGATTCGGCGCCGAGCATCCGCGTGGCGTGGCCGGCATTTTCGTATTTTATGAATTCCTTGCGCGCGGCTTTGGAAATTGCAAAAAGCTTTTCGGAAGATTCGAAAGAATAGGCGTCGTCGCGGCTGGCGGCAAGCAGAAGATTTTGGCGGTAGTTGCGAGCGGCGATTTCGGTTTTTACGCCGTGATAATCCAGACCGGGTGAAAGAGCGATAACGATTTTCGGCTGGGTTTTGGCGCCGTAAAGCAAAGCCAGATTGGCGCCTATTGAGCCGCCGATTACCGCCAGTTCCGTCGCCGGAATTTTGTTTTTCAGCCATCCGGCGGCGGCGGCGACATCGTAAATCATTTTATCATAATCCGCTTGAATATATTCCCGCCACGATCCCGTTTCTCCGGCCCAGGCCTCCGATTCGCCGTGCCCCCTTTCGTCGATGTTTAAAACATTGAACCCTTTCGATGAAAGCAGTTCGGCGAATTCGGAAAAATCTTTCCGGTTGCCCGGCAGAATATGCAAAAGCAGGACCGATTTTTGCGATCCGGCGTCATAAAAATCTCCGGCGATTTTAACGCCGTCTGCGGTTTGAAAATCGATTTTTTTGGCATTCATACCCGTTTAAAAATAAAAGAAATGATAAAAAACGCGATGCCGGAAAGAATCACGGCCGGCCCGGGCGGAAAACGAAAAGCGCCAGAGATAATAATGCCCAATCCCGTCATCAAAATTCCCAAAATCGCGCTGAAAGTCAAAAAAGATTTTAAACTCCGCGCGAAGTTGCGCGCCGAAACCGCCGGTAAAATCGTAAGCGCGCCCATTAACAGCGAGCCGATGAGTTTAATGCCCAAAGCGATGCTTAAAGCGAAAAGCAGAAGGAAAAATAAATAAAAAGCATTCGGCTTGGCATCGATTGATTTTGCCAAATCCGGCGCGACGATGCTAAGCGCGAGCCGTCGGGAAATTATCAAAGTGAGAATAAATATAATCGCGGCGGCGACAATCATAAAAACGGCGTCGCCGAACTTGATGGCAAACAAATTGCCGAACATACTTTCAAAAAGTTCCTGATCGGGCACCAGTAAAACGCCGAGAGCGAGCGCGGCGGTAAAAAACGCACCGATAACCGCATCGGGCGGCAAAGCCGTGCGCGTTTCGATAAGCCAGGTGCCGACGACGGCAATCAGAAGAAAAACCGCCGCGCCGTAAAAAGGATCAATATGAATCAACAGAGCCAAACCGATTCCCGGCAGGGCGACGTGCGACAGCACGTCGCCCACCAGCGCCATTCTTTTCACTATAACGAAAGTTCCAAGAAAACTCGCCGCCAGCGCAGTGAAAATTCCCGAAAAAAGTATGAGATAAAATTGGTGGTTCAAAAATTCCATAAAATTCAATGGTGAATGTGATTATTGTCGTGATGATGAAAAGCGCTTTCGCCGTAAAGCCGCGCGATTTGTTCGCCGGTTAGGGATTTTTGGGGCTCGCCGAAACACAACTGATTTTTGTTTAAACACAACACTTTGTCGGCATAGCGATAAATAACATTTAAGTCATGAGAAATAATAATAATCGTCATTCCTCTTTCTTTTTTCAGTTTATAAAGCAAATTATAAATAGTATCTTCGCCGGCCAGATCGATTCCGGCCGTCGGTTCGTCGAAAAGCAGAATGTTCGGATGATTTAAAATCGCCCAGGCGATCAGCGCTCGCTGAAACTGGCCGCGCGAAAGATTCGACAGCTGGCGCTCCAAAATTTCCGGCCCCAAGCCGACCGAGTGCAATTCGTGATACATCGAATCGCAAAGTCGCCGGTCTTTGAAGAAAAGATTTTTGGACTTTAAAACGAAAAATTCCCTGACCGTTAACGGCAGTTCGGAATTTTCAAAAAGTTTTTGCGGCGCGTAGCCGATTTTTATTCCTTCCCGCCATTTGATCCGGCCGTCAAACGGAATCAAACCCATCAACGCGCGAAAAAGCACGGTTTTCCCCGCTCCATTCGGCCCGATCACCGCCAAAGTTTCACCTTCTTTTATTTCAAACGAAATACCGCCTAAAACTTCCTGCGCGCCGAAATTCACGAAAAGATTTTTTACTTCCAAAACCGTTTCGCCGGCTCCTGCTGTTTTACTATGCATTTCGCCAGCCATATTTTTATTATAATTCATTTCAATGAGAAATTTAAATCCTGAGACATTTGATCTTTCAAAAAATCGCGAAAAATCGCGGCGGTGTATTGTTCACCGGTTTGCCCATCTCCGGCGATCCATGCAATCAGACCGACAAGGCCTTTTGATTGAGGATTAATCAGGGCGCCGCCGGAAAACCCGGCGGTCGCACTACTTTCTATCAGCAATATTTGCGGCTCGGAATCGCCGTTAATCGCGAGATTGCCATAAATTTTCCCGATGGTCGAAGTGATTTTATTCGCCGTATGACTGGCGTCGGCGCCATAGCCCAAAGTTATCAACTCGTCGCCATTTTTCGGTCGGTAATTCCAATCGATAGGCAGAAAATTATAAATTCCGCCGCCGTTTTCTAAAACGGCGTAATCATTCGGCGAAGCGTAATCAAAATTCAAAAGAAGATTTATCTTCGACTCCGCGCCGATTTTCGAAGCGATTTTCAAAACGGCAAAATCATTATAATACCGGTCTTTGCTGAAAGAAGAACTGAATTTCGGGACGGGATATTTTTCGATATCGGCCTTGTAGTAAATTTTCGGATTCTGCGATTTTTCGTTAGGAAAAGGACTTTTCAAAACAAAACAATCGCTTCTCAATGTTTGCGCTTCGTCGTCGTAAATGATATGGCGGTCGGTTAAAATTTCTCCTTTTTCGTTTATAATAATCCCCGTTCCGCGAGCGATATCGGAAAAATCGGTTCCGTCGGCGCCGAGAATTCCGCAAT
>JAJYIB010000023.1 GCA_021790275.1 bacterium | reverse complement strand
GCTGAATGCCAAACCATTTCCAATAACGTTGCTGAACGCGAACCTCGCGCGGGGTAAGTAGAAATGGACGATGCGCCGGACGGACGAGGTCTTCCATCTGCTGCGCCAGCCCCTCATTGAGCCAGCGCGGCAATGGCAGGTTATCCACAGCGCTATGTGTAAGTTCATGCACGAGAGTTTGTAGAGAAACCGCATTGCCTCCTGCGTTGAGGACGATATGGGGATAGCCTTCGGAAACATACACGCCGGAACTGGTGCCAAATACCTTTTCCTGATCGGGATAAAACACGCAGATATAGTCGTAATATCGTTCGGGATTATCGAATATGAGAATCGCCCGCTTTTGGAGATTAGCGTTGCCAGGGGCAGCGGGATTCTCGTGCGTCATGAGCTTTTCAATCAATCGCCATGCGGGTTTGACCGATGCGGTAATGCGACTGGCGCGGCTGGGACCGCCGGGGAGAAGTATAAAAAAATCACTATCCTCAAAAGCAGAGAGAGTGAAAAAGGCTGAAGAAATCAAAAAAGTGGTTAATGATACTCAAAAAATCACCAGTGATGTTGATAACATTACGAAAGTTATTTCAAATACTCTTTATATGAGAGGTAATGTTGCAGTTGATTTACAAAATTATTCTTTAATTAGCATTTCAAATCCGAAAGATATAATTTGAGCCCGCCGCAAAAAATTTCGCCAACCAAATTAAGGGTGTGGCAGAAGAAATCTGGTAAATTTTGCTACGCCAGCATTCCGCCAGAACGAAGCGGAGGCGAGTCAGTTCCCTTCAAAATGATTTCGTGCAAAGTTTAGAATATCCCAAAAATAAAAAACCTATGACACAGGGTTTTATTACTGGCGAGACAATCTTTTGAGCGCTTCTTTCACTTTTTCTTCCACGGTTTTGGCGGTTTCGGGCAGGTCGTTCAATGCACGCCTGACATCACCTTGTCTATAGCCCAAAGCCGACAGCGCTTCGAAAGCGTCGCCGGTTTCTCTGAAATCTCCGCTTTTGTCGGCCGGAGTGGTTGTCGCCAATTTATTTTTAAGTTCCAGAATAAGCCGCTGGGCCGTTTTTTTGCCGATGCCGGAAACTTGGGTAAAAAATTTTTCGTCTTCCGAAACTATCGCCTGTTTCAAAATCGAAACCGGCGCCGCTTCCAAAATTCCCAAAGCCGATTTCGGGCCGATGCCGGAAATGGAAATGAGATTTTCGAAAAATTCCAATTCTTCCTTCTCGATAAAACCGTATAAATCCATCGCGTCTTCGCGAACGCAAAGATGCGTCCACACGGCGGCGTTTTGGCCGGCTTCGGGCAGTTCGCCGATAATGCCGCCGCGCGAAAAAACTTTATAGCCCACGCCGGCGGCGCCGATCAGAAAAAATTTATCGTTTTTTTCCAAAATTTTGCCCTCGAGATAGGAGATCATAGATTGTTTTGTTTTCGCTGTGAGTATAACCGAAACTTGCCAAAATTAAAAATAACATATAATATATCTTAAAATTAAAAAGTTGAGTTTTAAATTTTAAATGAATGTTTTAATTTAAAATTTACAATTTAGACTTTAAAATTCACTTAATTTATGCCGAATACCAAATCAGCCGAAAAGGCTTTAAGGCAAAGCAAGAAACGCCGGGCGCGGAATGCCAGCCGGCTGTTTGCCGTTAAAACGCAGATAAAATCGTTAAAAAAACTCGCGGCGCAAAAAAACAAAAAAGGCGCGACCGAAGCCCTGCCGAAAGTTTATAAATATCTGGACAAGGCCGTGAAAACCGATTTGATGAAAAAAAACACGGCGTCCCGCATCAAATCCCGCCTCGCCAAAACGATAAACAAGTTATAAGCCGGCGATAAGAAGGGAAAGGGCGGTTTTTTCGTCCGCCGCGCCGGTTTTAAAATCCAAATCCAGTTTGATTATTTCCGCCAAAATCCCGCGAAGCTCTTTTAATTCGTAGAATTTCGCCGCCTCGCGAGTTTTTTCCAAAACGAACGGATGAAGTTTCAAATCGGCGGCATTTTCCGGATCCGATTTGAATCGCAAAAGATTTCTGATTTGCCACGCCAAAAGCCCCAGCAATTCCGCCGGTTTTTCGCCGTTTTCAAGCGCTTTGTGAAGATTTTCGAGCGCTTTTTTCCTGTCTTTTTTCGCTAGAGCGTCGGTAAGAGCGAAAATTTTGTAATCGCCGTTTAAAACAACTATTTCCTCGACCTGCGGCTTGCCGATTATTTTGCCGCCGGAAAAATCGGCGATTTTTCTTATTTCACTATCAATCCGCCATAAGTCGCCGCCGCAACCGGCGATCAAAAAATCCAACGCTTCGCCGGTAAAGACGGCGCCGAACGAAGCGGCTAATTTTTTTGCCCATTCTTTGATTTCATAATTTTTAAGCGGTTTGAAATTCTGCGATTGACACGGCTTTTTTACAAGATAATTGAAAAGCTTGTTTTTGGCGCTCGGCTCGCCGAATTCGGCGATGATCAGAATAACATCCTCCCTTTCGGCCAGCTTTTGGGATTTTAAAAATTTCAAAACCGCTTCTTCGCCGGCGGAAAAAACATTTTTCAAAACTATTAATTTTTTTTCCGACACCAGCGAACCCGCTCTGGCCGCTTCGAAAAATTCTTCCGGTTTTTTTTCCGAAAAATCAAACGCGAAAGAATTAAAGCCGTTCGGATTTTTGGCTTCGTAGCCGCGCTTCAACTCGACCAGCTTTTTGCTTGCGCCGTAGGAATTTTGTCCGTAAAGAAAAATAATCATTTTTTTCCCGCCGCGGCGCGGATAAACTCGCGGAAGAGCGGATGAGGCTTAAGCGGCCGCGATTTGAATTCGGGATGAAACTGCGAGCCGGCAAAAAACGGATGAACGGATTTCGGCAATTCGGCGATTTCCATCAGCCGGCGGTCGGGCGAAAATCCCGAAAACACAAGTCCGGCTTTTTCCAATTTTTCGACATACGCCGGATTCACTTCGTAGCGGTGGCGGTGGCGTTCGGAAATCAAATGCTCTGTGTACGCCGCGTAAGCGACCGTGCCCTTTTTTATCGCCGCCGGATAGGCGCCGAGCCGCATCGAACCGCCGTAATTTTTGGCTTCCAAAAGTTTTTTCTGCTCCGGCAAAATGTCGATGACGGGATTTTTCGTTTCGGGATCGATTTCGGTCGTATTGGCGTCTTTAAGATTAAGCATCGAACGGGCGTATTCGATTACCGCCAACTGCATTCCGTAGCAAAGCCCTAAAAACGGAATTTTCTTTTCGCGCAAACGGCGGATGACGGCGATTTTTCCTTCCACTCCGCGACTGCCGAAACCGCCCGGCACCACGATGCCGTCGTATTCGGATAATTTTTTCAAACTGGCCGGATCGGAAAAATCGTCGGCATTGAGCCAATGGATTTCCGGCCTTCTTTTAAAAAAATAGGCGGCGTGCTTGATTGCCTCGATAACCGAAATATACGAATCGGCGAGAATAAAATCGCCGGTGCCGAAATATTTTCCGACAATGCCGATTTTTACCGGCTTTTCGGCGGAATGAATCGTTTCGACTAGTTTTTGCCAATCTTTCATATCCTGACGCTTGGGATCCATATTAAGTTTTTTTAAAATCACCTCGCCCAGCTTGTCTTTTTCGAAATTCAACGGTATTTCATAAATGCTTTTCACGTCGGGAGCCGAAATCACGTCTTTCTCCTCCATACTGCAATTAAAAGCGATTTTTTCCTTGCGTTTTTTATCGAGCGGCGCGCCGGCGCGGGCGATAACGATGTCGGGTTGAAGACCGGCGGCATTCAAAGTGCGCGCGGCATATTGCGTCGGTTTGGTTTTCAACTCGCCGTCGCCCTGAATCGGCAAATGGCTGACCAGCGACAAAAGCACGTCACCCGGCTTTTTGATTTTCAAAATCCTTATGGCTTCCAAAAACAAAATATTTTGATATTCGCCCACCGTGCCGCCGATTTCGACGATTACGACTTCCGCCTTGTTTTTTGCCGCCGCCTTGTCGATTTTATTCAAAACTTCAAGACAAATGTGCGGCACCACTTCCACGCACCGGCCGCCATAGCCCAAATTCCTCTCGCGATTTATCACCGACTGATAAACACTGCCGGTAGTCATATAGTTGGCGGCGGACAAATCGCAATTCAGAAATCTTTCGTAATTGCCCATATCCTGATCGCACTCCATCCCGTCGTCCAAAACAAAAACTTCGCCGTGTTCGGTTGGGTTCATCGTGCCGGCATCGAGGTTGACATACGGATCTATTTTAATGGCGGTAACGGCATAGCCGCGCGACTGGATTATCTTGCCGATTGACGCGGCGGCAACGCCCTTGCCCACGCCCGACATCACTCCGCCGACAATAAAAATATATTTGGTCATAAAAAATCCGCGATTACGATTGGTTATTTGCAGAATAAATCTTTTTCAAAGCTTTTGGCAATGTGGACAAAAATGAGCCGAGCGTCCACCGATTTTTATTCTCCTTACTTTGCCGCCGCATTTATCGGGACAGGGCGCGCCTTCTTTTCTGTATACCAATCTCACCTTATCATAGCCGCCGGCTTTGCCGGCCGTATCACGATAATCGGATATCGAAGTCCCGCGCAATTTGATCGCTTTTTTTAAAATTTTTTTCGCCGCCGAAAAAATTTTCCGGAGTTCGACATCGCTTAAATTTTCGGTTTTTTTAAGCGGATGAATTCTGGCAACGAAAAGAATTTCATCGGAATAGATATTGCCGATGCCGGAAACAACACTTTGATCCATCAAAACTTTTTTTATCGGCCCCCGCCGGCCGGCCAACGCTTTTTTAAAATCGAAAAAAGAAAATCCGGCGGCCGTCAAATCCGGCCCGATGTTTTTTACGTCTTCCAGATCGCTGAATTTTTCGCCGCCCGCCGCGATAATTTTTCCGAATTTTCTCAAATCGGAAAACGCCATCATTTTGCCGCCGGAAAGATAAAACAGCGTATGGATATAGCCGTTCACTTTTTCCGAAAGTAGTCCCTGTTCTTCCGGAACCGGCCTGTTTTTGTCCAGCCGCCAGCGGCCGATAAGCAAATGACCGGTCATTTTTTGATGGATAAGCATTTTTTCGCCGCCCGACAAATCGAAAATTATGTTTTTCCCCAGCCGCCGAACTTTTTCGATTTTCCGGCCTTTCACCGACGGTTCGAAATTTTTCCAACCGCCCGGCGATCGCCTAAAAGCGTTCGGCCAGTCCGTCCAGACGCCGGTTATCGCCAGTCCCCTGACTTTTTTATTCAAATCGCCGACGATTGTCTGCACTTCGGGCAGTTCAGGCATAGCTTTTCACGCTTCGTCAAGAATAATTTTTTCCTTAAACGCTCCGCGTTTTTCGTTTTTTTCTTTTCTGGCGGCTTCAATACTTTCCTTGCTGAAATTTTTATAATCGCACATCGCATCGATTACTTCTTGAATATCCGCCATTTCTTCAATAATTTCATTTTCAAAAAATTCTTTTATTTCTTCCAGTAATTTTTCTTTTAATTTTTCCCAATACTCGGCGTCATCGGCGATATGAAAAATCGGAGTTTCTCCCTTGTTTTTAATGTATTCCGGAATTTTATCTCTAACCAGTTTGTTGTATTTCATAATTTTATTTTCTTCATATCCGACCAATTATCGCCGACTTTCGCCTCGGCGGCAATCGGCACTTTTAATTTTACAACGCTTTCCATGATTTTAGTAATTTCCGGCGCGATTTCGGCGACCAGATTTTTTTTCGCTTCGAAAAGCAATTCGTCGTGGACTTGCAAAATCATTTTCAAATTTTTCCCGAAGTCTTCTTTTTTTATCCAGCGATCGATTTCAATCATCGCCTTTTTCATAATATCGGCTTCGAGTCCCTGAATGGGCATATTCACGGCGATGCGTTCCGCCTGCGAACGCAACATCGGATTCAAAGAATTGAGTTCCGGCAAATATCTCCGACGGCCGAATAAGGTGGAAGCGAAGCCGTTTTTTTTGGCGTCGGTTTTGAGTTTTTCGATATAGGCGGCGACTCCGGAAAAATTTTTGAGATATTCGGCCATAAATTTATCGGCTTTGTCCCGGCTGATGCGCGCCGCTTCGGCAAAACTCCGGCCGCCCATTCCGTATATGATGCCGAAATTCAGCTCTTTGGCGGCAAAACGCATTTCCGGCGTCACCTTATCCATCGGCACGTTATTTACTTCCGCCGCCGTGAATTTATGGATATCAAGGCCGCTCGCGAACGCTTTTATCATTTTTTTATCGCCGGCCAAAGCGGCGATTATCCGCAAATGGATTTGCGAATAGTCGGCCGACAAAAGCGCGAAGCCGGGCTCGGCGACGAACGCGCTTCGTATTTTCCGGCCGAACTCGCCGCGAGCCGGAATGTTTTGCAAATTGGGATCCTGGCTGGACAGCCGGCCGGTCGCCGTCCCCGTCTGATTGAAAGTGGTATGCAAGCGGCCGTTTTTGTCGGCAAGCGCCGGCAAAGAATCGACATAAGTCGATTTTAATTTCGCCAATTCCCGATATTTCAAAACCGAATCGATGATTTTATGTTCGCCGCGCAGTTTTTCCAACTCTTCGGCGCCGGTCGACATCGCGCCGCCCGGAGTTTTTTTTAATGCGACCGCCGGCGCGCGCGCCCGAAATTTGAAGTTTAACGAATAAAATCTCCGACAGCTGGCGCGGCGAATTGATATTGAATTTCTCTCCGGCCGATTCGTATATTTCTTTTTCCAGCGCCGCCAATTCTTTTTCGATTTCGATACCGGCTTTTTTAAGTTTTTTTACATCCAGTTTAATGCCGGCCGATTCCATTTCCGCCAAAACCGGAATAAGCGGCATTTCGATTTCCCGAAAAACTTTCTCGCTTTCGGCGGCGGCAATCTGCGCCGAAAGCGCCGATTCCAGCTTCGGCAGAATTTCCGCTTCAAACGCCAGCGCCTGGCGCGGATCCGCCCCGCTTTGCGAGGCCGCGCCGATTTCCCGCGCGATTATTTTTCCAATGCCGTAATCGCGCTTTGACGGATCGATAACGTAATCGGCCAGCGCCGCATCGAAATCCAAACCCTTCAAACCGGCGCCGATTTTCCAAAGCGCTTTTATCAGCGGCTTGAAATCACCGCCGCTTTTTTTTATTTTTTCATCCGCCAAAATTCCGGCGATATTCGAAAAACCGCTTTCCAAAAGAAACACGTCCCGGCCAGTGTTTATCGCCAGCGATTTCAATTCGCCGTTTTCGATCCGATGCGCCAGCCAGATTTTTGCGGCCGTTTTCAAGCCGCCGATAAATTCGCCCCAACCGGCGTCCGCCGGCACTTTTTTGTATTTTATTTCCGCCGGCTGTTTTACCGCCCCGCCTTGCGGAATTAAAACACCCTGGCCGCCGCCGGCCGATTTCATTCTTTCGATCAAGCTCACAAAACCGAATTTTCTGAAAATCCCGAAAAGATTTTCTTTATCGAATTTTCCGAACTCGGCCGATTTTAACGAAAAATCCGCCGGCACGTTCGTGTCGAGCGTCGCCAGTTTTTTGGAAAAAAACGCCGCTTCCCGGCCGGCTTTGAGTTTTTCCAAAACCGACTGACCGATGCCGTCGGTTTGATTTTTATCAATGGCTTTGTAAATATTTTCGAGAGTTTTAAACCGATTCAACAAGTCAATGGCGGTTTTCTCGCCGACGCCTTTTACACCCGGGATATTGTCCGACGGATCGCCGTTAAGCCCTTTGAAATCCGGCATTTGTTCGGGGCCGAGACCTCCGAATCGTTCTTTCACTTTCGCGGCGTCATAAATCATCGGATCGCTCAATCCCCGCTTGGGCGTGAAAACTTTTATGTTTTTGCCGACAAGCTGAAGCGTGTCCATATCGCCGGTTAAAATCAAAACCTCCACATCCCGGCCGTAAAGTTTTTTGCTTATCGTCCCGATAACATCGTCGGCTTCGTAGCCGGATTTTTCGTAAACCGGAATACCGAACGCGCCTAAAACCTCCCTGACTTTCGGAATCTGAACATTTAAATCGGGCGGCGTTTCCGGCCGCGTGGCTTTGTATTTTGCGTATTCCTTGTGACGGAAGGTCGGCTCGGGCATATCGAAAGCGGCGGCGATATAGTCCGGTTTGAATTCGCCGATGGTTTTTATCAAAATCGAAGCAAATCCGAAAACGGCGTTGACCGCTTCGCCGTCTTTGTCGGACAGCGGCGGCAAAGCGTGATACGCCCGATGAATAAGGGCATAAGCATCGATAAGAATAAATTTTTTCATACTTTTATTGAATGTATTATGCAATATTCACCTGCCGCAATACCATCAAAGCAACTAGCACAGGCGCAAAAGCATAGTAATCTCCCGCAAAGAATATGTTTTTTTAACTATAAATCAAAATTTTCCTTTTTTCTTTTCCCAAATTTTCAAATCGAATCCGAACGGCTTTTTGCGGCAATATTTTTTCAATCTTTTCCGCCCATTCGACGGCGATAATATTTTCCGGATTTTTAATCAGATCCTCGAATCCCAATTCCAAAATCTCCTCCGGATTTTCCGTCCGATAAGCGTCGATGTGATAAAATTTTTTGAAATTTTCAAGCCGCAAAGGAAATTCTTTAAGAATAACGAAAGTCGGGCTCAAAACATCTTTTTTCACTCCCAATCCTTCGGCCAGTCCTTGCGTAAAAGTTGTTTTTCCGGCGCCCAAACCGCCTTCGAAGGCGATTACCGCCGCGCCGCGCCGCGGCGATTTTTCTTTTTTGAAAAAAGAAGCAAGACCGCGGCCGGCTTTTTTCGTTTCTTCCGGCGAATTGGAAATAATTTCAATCGTTTTCATATTTGCCGAATCGTATCATAAAAACCGCGGCTTATTCAAAATCCGCCGCGCCGCGAAATCCGCCGCCGGGCTAAAAACGAAACGATTTTATCCACAGAAAAATTTGACGCGAAATTTTCTTTATTAAATCATACAAACAATGAACGGGATTTTTAAAGGCGAAGAAAAAGAACGGGAACTTGTGACCAAGGTCAGGCGCGAAGAAGAAGAAGAGCGCGCCGAGATTTTGGCGGAAAAAACCGGTTTGCCGTATATCAACCTTTCTTTCATCCCCATCGACGGAGACGCTCTGAAACTGGCGCCCAAAGAACGGCTCGAAAAATGCCTTAGCGCGATTTTTAACCGCGAAGGGAAAATTTTAAGCGTCGGCGCGATCAGTCCGGACGGCGAGGCAACGCAATCGCTTGTCGCCGATCTTGAAAAATCGGGATATAAAATAAAATTGTTCGTTATTTCAGAAAACAGTTTAAAAAAAGCGCTGGCCGCTTATCCCGCCACCGCCGAAATTAAAGAAATTGCCGGCCAGGTCGGAATTTCCGAAGAAGCGATCGGCCGTTTTCAAAAAGAAATTTCCGGCGCCGAAGCGCTGGAAAAAGTTCTCGAAAAATCTTTCGGCGGACAAGCGTCTCAAACGGTCGAAGCGATTCTGGCCGGCGCTCTTATTCTGAAAGCGTCCGATATCCATTTCGAACCGGAAGAAAACAAAATCCGCATCCGCCTCCGAATCGACGGCTTGCTCGAAGATATCGTTTTTGCTCCGACCGGAATCTATAATTCGATTTTAAACCGCGTCAAACTGCTTTCGGGAATGAAACTCAATATCCACGAACAAGCGCAGGACGGCCGGTTCAGCATCGATGTCGGCGATCTCGCCATCGAAATCAGAACTTCGGTTCTGCCGGGCGCTTACGGCGAAAATATCGTGATGAGAATTCTTGACCCGCGTGTTATCAAAATCGATCTTGAAAGCTTGGGCATAAGAAAAGATGATTTGGAAATAATCAATCGCGAACTGCGAAAACCGACGGGAATGATTTTAACCACCGGTCCGACGGGTTCGGGCAAAACGACGACACTTTACGCTTTTATCAGAAAAATTCTGACGCCGGATATTAAAATAATCACCATAGAGGACCCGATAGAATACCACATCGAAGGAATATCCCAAACACAGGTTGAGCCGGATAAGGGCTACACATTCGATAACGGCCTGCGATCGATAGTGCGCCAGGATCCGGACGTGATTCTCGTCGGTGAAATCCGCGATTATGAAACCGCGGAAATAGCGATGCACGCCGCCTTGACCGGCCATTTGGTTTTCTCGACGCTTCATACCAATGACGCCATCGGCGCCATTCCCCGATTGATCGATCTGGGCATCAAGCCGCCGGTCATCGCGCCGGCGATAAATCTTCTGATGGCCCAGCGGCTTTTGCGCCGCGTCTGCGCCAAGTGCGCCAAAAAACGCCCCATCACCGCCGCCGAACTTGGAAAATTCAAAAAACTGCTCGCCGATCTGCCGCCGCGCGCGGAAATGCCCGAAAAATTGGACGACAAAATTCAGATACTCGAGCCGCAATCCTGCCAGGAATGCCACAACGGCTACTCGGGGCGAATCGCCGTAATGGAGCTTTTGGAAATCGGGGACGAAATGGAAGAATTGATATTGAAATCGCCGACCGAAATCGAAATCAAGTCGGCCGCCAAAAAAACCG
>JAJYIB010000022.1 GCA_021790275.1 bacterium | reverse complement strand
AGATAATTGAATAAAGCGGTTCGCGCGCCGCCGATGTGAAGAAAACCGGTCGGACTCGGCGCGAATCTCGTTCTGACTTTCCCCTCTTTTTTAAAAAAAGATTTGAATACGGACATTGTTTTTTACAGATAAAATTTTTCCGGCGTTTTATTGATTTTATTTTCCTATCAAATTTATCAGCGCTTGGGCGATAAGCCGCGCCGCGTCCGGCGTGGCGAATTGCCGCGCCTTTTCTTCCATTGTTCTCTTTTTTTCCGGATCGTTCAAGATGGAGCGGATTACCGAAAGCAGTAAATTGGGAGTAAGATTCGCCTCTTCGATAACCTCGGCGCGCCCGTTATCGGCGAAAATATACGCATTGCGACGATTGTGATCGCCGGGCGAATTTGAGATGGGAATCAGAATACTGGCTTTGCCGGCGGCGGCGATTTCAAAAATCGTACCGGCGCCGGTTCTCGAAATAATCAGATCGGCAATCTTCATCGCCGCGACGAATTCCGGCTCGAGCAAAAAATTCACCGGATGATAAGACATTAATTTGATTCCGCCCGCGCCTTCCAAAACGACGCGCGATTCATTGGCGACTTCATTGTAATTGGCGTCGCCGGTTTGATGGATGATTTCCGCGGCTTCGGCGAGCTGGGGCAGAATATCCAGCGTGATGCTGTTTATTTTTTCCGCACCCTGCGAACCGCCGAGGATGAAAATTACCGGTTTTTTCGACGTTAAATGAAGCAAAGCTCTCGCGCGTTCCGGATCAAATGGCGCGAAAAACGCGTCGCGCACCGCTTCGCCGGTAAAATAAGTTTTGTTTTTCGGAAAATAATCGGCCGCTTCCCGAAAAGACACCGCGATAAAATCCGCAAACGGCGCCATCAGCCGGTTGGCCGCGCCGGGCACGCTGTCGGAATCGTGAATTATAATCGGAATCCGGTAAAGCCATCCGGCGAAAACCGCGGCAATACTGCCGTATCCCCCTTTACTGAAAATCGCGTCGGGCATTATCAGCCACACTTTCCACAATGCCTGGATGACGCCGATTCCGATTTTGAAAAGATCGATAAAATTCCTGAAAGAAAAATACCGGCGCCATTTGCCCGTGGTGATAATCGAATAATGAAAATTCATCGCCTCTCTTTCCAGACTGCTTTCCAAAAACAATCCCGGCCCGATGTAATAAATCTGCGGTTCGCCGAGATTTTCGTTCCGGCAAATTTCGTTTATTTTTCTCGATACGGCGACAAGCGGAAACAAATGTCCTCCCGTTCCTCCTCCCGTCATTAAAATTTTAATCATTGTTTTTTGAAATTTAAAATTTAAATCTATACGGCGCTGCGCGAGATATTGGCGATAATGCCGGCGGCCGAAAGATTTATCGCCAAACTCGATCCGCCGTAACTCATAAAAGGCAAGGGCACGCCCGTCAGCGGCACGATTCCGGAAATAGCCGCGATATTGAAAAAACTTTGAACGACAATCCAAGTGGTGATGCCGACGGCCAAAAGTTCGGAAAAATAATCGCCGCTTTTCATCGCGATGCGATAGCCGAAAACGGCGAATAAAAGATAAAGCGCCAGCGCGAAACTGATACCGAAAAGCCCCAACTTTTCCCCCAAAACCGCGAAAATGGAATCGCCGATCGCTTCCGGAAGATAAGGCGTGATAAAATCGCGGCCGATTCCGGCTCCGCTCACCCCCCCGATGCCGATGGCGGCCAGCGCCTGATTTATCTGGTACGCCGAACCGGATGCGTCATTTTGCGGATGAAGAAAAACTTTGATTCTTTCCGCCGCGTACGGCTTAAAAAAAACGAAAACCGAAAAAGCGGCAATGCCGACGATTCCGAGCAGCGCCAAATGATTAAGCTTGCCGCCGGCGGTAAAATAAACCGCAATCGCCGAAAGCGCGATAATGCCGAACGTCCCCAAATCCGGCTGGGCCAAGAGTAAAAAGCCGATAATGCCGATAATCACCGCAAACGGCAGAAGGCCGGCCGAAAATCCTTTAATTTCTCTGCGCCGCGATTGAAGCCACGAAGCCAGATACACCAGAAAAGAAAGCTTTAAAATTTCCGCCGGCTGAAAATTAACAAAACCGAAACTGATCCAGCGGCTCGAACCGTTATGCGAAAAATTAAAACGCGGGAAAAAAACCAAAACCGAAAGCCCGAGCGCGACAATCAAAATCATCAAACTGTATTTTTTTAAAATTTCCAAACGAATTCTCGAAAGCAGAAAAAATCCGACAAGACCGGCAAGTCCTCCTTTCAAAATCTGCTGGCGAAGATAATAAGTCGAATCTCCGAACCTGGCGACCCCGATATTATACGAAGCAAAAAAAAGAACGAAAAATCCGAAAACTACAAGCGTTCCCAGCACTATCAAAAATCCTCTGTTGATTATTTTTTTCGTTTTTCTCGCGTTCATTTTGAATTTATCGGATAAGCCGGTCAGAGCAATCGCCCCAATCCTTGATTTTTAATTTTACCGTCCGACAAGGCGACGCGGCCGTTTATAATCACCGAATGGATGCCGATCGGATATTGGAATGGATTGTCGAAAGTCGCGGTGTCTAAAATAGAATCGGAATTGAAAATCGCGACATCGGCAAAATAACCCGGTTTAAGCGCGCCCCGCGAAACCAAATTTGCCTTTGCGGCCGGCAAAGCCGTCATTTTTTTCACCGCTTCTTCAAGTCCGATAACTTTTTTGCCGCGGACATAGCGGCCGAGAACGCGGGCAAAACAACCAAACGATCTCGGATGAGCAAGAAAGCCGCCGTAAGAATCGTTTAAATTATAAGCCGCGCCGTCGGAAGCGATGATCGACAGCGGGCTTTTCAAAGCCGCGATAAAATTATCTTCCGAAAGCGCCGGCCAAAAAACGACCATTTTCCCGTCGGCCGCCACAAGAAGATCTATGATAGTTTCGATAATGCCGCCGCCGCGGACTCGCGCGATTTCGCCGACGGTTTTGCCGACGAAAATCCGATCGATATTTCCGGACGCGACAATTATATTTTTATAATCCCCTTCCCTGTTTTTAAGCTCGTCGACGATTTTATTTTTCAAATCGGAATTTTTAAGATTTTCAACAAGTTTGGCGCGGCCGCCCACCGCCACCCAGTCGGGTAAAAGCGTATACAAAACCGTCGCGGTTGCGTCGTAAGGATAAATATCGAAATTGATGTCGATGTTTTCCGAGGCATCTTCGATCAGCGCCAAACTTCTGCCGAAAGCCGGCCAATTTTCACGGCCGATCGATTTGAAATGCGAAATTTCGACGCCGACTTCCGTTTTTTTCGCCAATTCGACGACTTCGGAAACGCTTTCGTAAAGATTTTTTCCCTCATCCCTCAAATGAACGCTTAACAGTTGGTTTTTTTTCAAAATAGAAACGAGACCGTTCAATTCTTCGGGCGGCGCGATTTTGGCGTGAGAATAATTTAATCCGAGCGAAAGCCCCGAAGCGCCTTGGCGCAGAGCCGTTTCCAAAAGCCGTTTCGTTTGAGCGAATTCTTTTTCGGTGAGTTTTCTGAATTCGTCGCGGGCGATATCGCGCCGTAAAGTCGAATGTCCGACAAGCATTCCGAAATTAAGCATCGGACTCCTTTTTTCCAATTCGGAAAAAAATTCCGCCACAGTCAGCCAGCCGACATTGATTTTACTGACGTCGGCCCATTTTTGAATGTTTAAAATAATATCGCCGGTTGTCAGCGGCGCCAAAGAAGAGCCGCAGTTGCCGCCGATAATCGTGGTTACACCCTGCCGTAAATGGCTTTCCAAATCCGGGTGGCTAAGCAAAGTGCCGTATCTGTCCGATGCGTTGTTGATATCGATAAAGCCCGGCGCGACGCACAAACCGCCGGCATCTATCGTTATTTCGGCATTCGGGTCGCCCAAAAAACCGATTTTTTCGATCCGGCCGTTTTTTATCGCCCCATCGGCTTCATACGCCGGCGTCCCCAAGCCGTCGATGATTTTCCCGTTTTTTATCAAAATATCCAGCGCCATCGTTTTTATTATACCAAAAAAAACCGCGTAAATAAAAAAGACCCGGCCCGCCAAACGGCGGACGGGGTCTTGTAAATCGAAGAAGCATTTTCATACCTCTTTTTTTCCGAGCCGCAAAATCTTTACGAAAAGAATTTTGCGGCCCCATTTGAGAGCGCGCTTTCTTCCGGAGTCGCCGGCGCCGACGAAAACATCGATTCGATGCCCTTTTATTTGGGAACCAATGTCTTTGACGACGACTTTTCCCCGACCGGGAATCTCCAAAACGGAACCGAACGGGAAAACCGCCGGATCGGCCGCGACAACGCCGATGCGGGCTTTTTCGCCCGTCACCGTGACGCCGGTGCCGTTAAGCCGCGTTTCGCGGCGATAGGAACCGGTAATAAACCTTTTCTGCTTCGGTAGAGGTTTGTAATACGCCGTAACCTCCGCCGCCACTTGCGCCGCCGGCGCGTTTTGCTTTGAAACGCGCTGGCAAGAAAACTCTGTTATTTCCATTCCCGCTTTTAAATTCAAATCCGCAAACCGTAACAGACAGCTTGCGACAAGTGAGGATGGAAATAACAAAAGCAATACAACAAAAATCTTTAATGTACCGCTTGAATCTCTCAAAAAAACCTCCTTTCAAAAAGAACAAATTCAACGCCTTCGGCGTTGTTATTTAAACATATCACGAAATCAAAATCTCGTCAAATCGGAAAAACTTTACTTTCCCAAAAGGCCGATGATGAGGCCGATGGCGGCGGTCACGGCGGAAATAATCCAGAAACGCATCGTTACTTTGGTTTCCGGCCAGCCGATCGCTTCGAAATGGTGATGAATCGGCGTCGATTGGAAAATTTTCTTTTTTCTGAATTTTTTCGACAAAACCTGGATTATCACCGAACCCGATTCCACAACCAGAATACTGGCGATAAGCGGCAAAAGCAGAGCCGAGTTGGTTAGCATCGCGATAACTCCGAGAGTAATTCCCAGAGACATCGCACCGGTGTCGCCCATAAAAAATCGCGCCGGATAGATATTAAACCACAAAAACGCCAGAAGCGCGCCGACGATAACGCCGGTGAAAGCCGCCAGATCGTAGTGCCTTTGCATAAAGGCCAAGGCGCCCAAAGCGGCGAAAGAAAACAAAAGAACGCCGGCGGCCAGACCGTCCAAACCGTCGGTTTCGTTCGCGGAAAAAGCGGCGGCGGCGACTATAAAAATAAAAATCGGGATATACCAAAATCCGACATTGAAATTTCCCAAAAAAGGAATATGAAAAACATTCCAACCGAGCTTGAAATAAAACCAGTAAGCGCCGACGGCCGCCACGCCGGTATACAGTAAAATTTTCCGTTTCATCGAAAGACCTCCGCCATTCGGTCCGATCCGAAAAATCCCAAGCAAGTCGTCGATCATTCCCAAAATGGCGGAAAAAATCAGGATGCCGAAAGGCAGAAATGTCTGGCTTCGGCTCAAAAAATTAAGCTTGCCGAAAAAGCCATCAAAAAAAATCGCAAGCAACCAGATAATGGCGGCCATAAATACTGCAGTCCCCCAAATGAGAATTCCGCCCATCGTCGGCGTACCCGCTTTGACGCCGTGCATTTTGGCGAATATCGGCGCGCCTTCCGTGCGAATCTGTTTTCCCAGCCTGTATTTGAACAAAAAATGTGTCAGTAAAGGCGCGGCAAAAAATGCCGCGAGAAACGAAACCGATATTAAAATTAAAAGACGCGTTATTTCGCCCATTTTTTATTTCCAAATATAGGCCGTTTTAAGCCACTGAATCATTTTTTGCGATTCGCCGAAACGATCCGTCGATCCTAAAACGACCGAAACGATTCCGTTTTTTGCCAACAAAACCAGACAGCCGCCGGCATTGTCGGTAAATCCCGTTTTGCCGGCGATGATATCGCCGTCGGCATCCAAAAGTTTGTCCGTGCTTTCAAGCCGGTGCTCTATTTTCCCGTCGACGGAATAGACCGTCATATTTTTCGTTTTCAAAATTTCAAGCGCTTCGGAGTGCTTCTCCACAAGATAAACGAAAATTTTCGCGATATCAAGCGCGGAAGAATAATTTCCGTCGCTGTCGAGACCGTCGGGAACGCTGAAATGGGTATTTTTAAGACCCATTTCGACGGCCTTTTCGTTCATCAGAGAAATAAAATTCTTTTTCTGCTCCGCCAAAGCGAAAGCGGCATCATTAGACGAATCGATAAGCATTATACTTAAAAGCGAACGAACTGCAATATTCTCGCCGACCCGCAGTCCACCCGACGCGCTTTCCCTTTTAACCGCTTCGGCGGAAATTTTAACCGTGCGGTTCAAATCGTAATTTTCCAAAACGATAATCGCGGTCATCAATTTGGTAAGCGACGCGATCGGTCGGCGCGTCTCGATGTTTTTGTTGTAATATATGCGACCGCCGTCGAGCGACATCGCCAGAGCCGCTTCGGCTTTAAGTTCTAAAAACGGCGCCGACCAATTCCGCTTCGGAAAATCGCTTTCCGGCTCTTTGAAAATTTTCAACGCCGGCGGCGCGAAATCCGAAAGCGCCGCCGGCGATGTCGAGGCAGATACGGACGATGAGGCGTTTTCATTGCCGGAAATTTTTTTTCCGGCACCGAAAATCCATACGCCAAAAGCCGCCGCCAGCAAAAGAGATATTTTAAGATAAAAATTATTGTCTCCGTTCATGGTATTCGGGCAATTCTTCCGCCGAACTCAATCCCAGCCGTTTCAAAAAATCAAACGAAATGCCGTAAACGTAAAAGCGGCCTCCGGCCGGATTATTTTTCTTCTCGACCAGTCCCCTGATGGCGAGATTGCGCAAAATGAAACTGCAATTTACGCCGCGCAAATCTTCTATGACGGCGCGGCTCACCGGCCCTTTGTAGGCGATAATCGCCAGAGTTTCCAAAGCCGCCGGCGACAAATCTTCTTCCAGATCGCTTTTGATAAATTTTTCCATCGTTTCTTTCGATTCCGGCGCCGCGACCATTTGGACTTTGCCGTCCAAAAAAACCAGCCGCAATCCCCGGCCGTTTTTGATATAATCATCCGCCAGTTCATTCAGCGATTTTTCCGCTTCCGGTTCCGGCATTTCCAAAATCTCGGCAATTTTTTTAAAACTCACCGGATGCCCCGCCGCAAACAGCAGGCTTTCCAAAATATGCTTTCGCTCCATAAAATATTTTTATATATTAACAAAAATCACGATTCGGCGCATTGTTTGATTCTGATATCGCCGAAAGTTTCATTTTGGGAAATCTCCAGGATCCTCGAACGAAAAAGCGCCAGTATCGCCAAAAAATTCAAAATAACATCCAATTTGGTTTTTACGCCTTTTGAAATTTCATTGAAAGACGCTTCGACCGCCGAGTTTATCCGCGATCTTAATTCTTTTATTTTCTGATCCAGCGTAATTATCCGGCGCAAATTTCGTTCTTCCGGTTTTTCCGCTTGCGGCAGGGTTTTCAAAAAGTTTTTATATATTTCCGCAAGATCGGCCGCGCTAATATTTTCCGGCGGCAAAAAAATCGGGTCGGGATTATAAAAAGATTCGCGATCGAAATAGCGATTTCCGTTTTTCACCAATCTACCGAGTTCTTTGCCCCAGATTTTTATCCGCTGATATTTTTTCAGCCGCTCTTCAAGATCTTTAATATCGCCTTCCTCTTCGGAAGTCAAAACAAGATTCGGCAAAAGCGACCGCGATTTTATTAAAATAAGGCGGCTGGCGACAACCAGAAAATCCGCCAAAATTCTGCGGTGATCGGGCGCCGCCAATCCGTTATTTGGAAGATTTTGAAAATACGCCAAAAACTGATCGGCGACCCGCGCCAGCGAAATTTCTTCGACCGCCAGTTTTTTTTCTTCTATAAGATGCAATAAAACGTCGAGCGGCCCCGAAAATTTTTTCAAATTCACTTTATATTCCATCAATTTTATTTCTTGTCTTCTTGCAAAGAGATATGTAATTCTTTCATTTGCTCATCGCTTATTTCGCTCGGGGCGCCAAGCATCAAATCGCGATCATCGCCGGTTTTCGGAAAAGCGATGACTTCGCGAATGGAATTCTCATTCGTTAAAATCATCAAAAGCCGGTCGATGCCCAAAGCGATACCGCCGTGCGGCGGCGCGCCGTATTCAAACGCTTTCAGCATATGGCCGAACCGCGATTCTATTGCCGCCCGCGAAAGCCCCAAAATTTCAAAAATTTTATTTTGCAAATCGCGCTTGTGGATTCTCACGCTTCCCCCGCCGATTTCATAACCGTTTAACACCAGGTCGTAAGCCCTCGCTTTTAATTTTCCGAGATTTTCAGTATCCCATTTTCCGTATTGTTCATCGATCGGAGCGGTGAAAGGATGGTGCGCCGAAACCCATTTTTTTTCCGTTTCCGAATACTCGAAAAGCGGCATATCGACAATCCAGGCGAAGGCAAGTTCGTTGGGATTGTTTTTATTTTTCCTCAAATCCGGTTTGTCGGTGCGATATTTTTTCATCGCTTCGACATAGGAAATTTTCGGAAACGGAATTTCCGAAATTTCCCGTTCGGGAAAAATTTTACGGATTAAACCGATTATCATTTCTTCGGTCGCATCGGTAATGTCGTTTTCATCGGCAAAACTCATTTCGATATCGAGCTGGGTGAATTCCGGCTGGCGGTCGCCGCGGCTGTCTTCGTCGCGAAAGCATCTCGCTATCTGGAAATATTTTTCGAATCCGGCAACCATCAAAAGCTGTTTGAACTGCTGGGGCGATTGCGGAAGAACAAAAAAATCTCCGGGATGCTTGCGGGAAGGAACAACGAATTCCCGCGCACCTTCCGGCGTGCCTTTTGTCAAATCCGGCGTTTCGATTTCGATGAATTTTTCGCTTCGCAAATAATCGCCGACAAATCCCAGCGCATCCGACCGCTTGGCCATATTCTCTTGCATTTTCGGATCGCGCAAATCGAGATAGCGGTATTCCATCCGCAATTCTTCGTTGACTTTTTCCTTGTCGCCTATTTCAAAAGGCGGTGTTTCCGCTTCGTTCAAGATTTCCAAAACTTCGGCTTCTAATTCAACGCCTCCCGTTTCCAGTTTCGGATTTTTCAATTTTTCCGGGCGCTCTTTTATCAAACCTTCAATAGAAATAACCCACTCGGCGCGCAATTTGTCGGCTTCTTTAAGCAAACCGGCATTGCCGGCAAAAACCACCTGAAGCAGTCCACTCCGGTCTCGCAGATCGATAAAAATAATTTTTCCGTGATCGCGGCGCACCTGTACCCACCCGGCCACCTTCACTTTCTCCCCCACCTTTGAAATTGTTTCGTTTATAAATATGCGTTTCATTATCAAGATTTTAATATAATCTAAAGATTTTTCCTAATATCTTCCCAAGTTATCCCGCTAATCTGTTCTATCTCTTTCAATAAATAACGCAAAACGTCTTTTCTTAATTCAGATTGGATAATGATGGCTTTTCCGTTTTTTGGCCATATCGCTTTGTAATGATCGCCCTTGCCACCAGTGCTATTTACAACAAAACCAAGGCGGTCTAAAGCCTTGGTAAATTTTTTTCTTTTTATCTCACTCGGTAATTCACTAAGCGATGGCATATCCCCCTTGCTTCTCTTCAACTTTACAAATATGCGCTTCCTTGGAATAAGACGAGGGGATTTCAAAAAAAGTCAGAATAGCGTCTTTAATGTTGTTATCAAGTTCTTCTTCATTTCTTCCGGATGTAATAATTGATCCGAGTTTAAAATTATCGCTGACAGCAACAATAGTATTGTCCCCTTCTTTTTTAAATTTAAAATTTATACCTCCAAATAACTGACAATATCGACTCAGCTCGAACAATCCCTGCGGCACCGTTTTACTGCCCAAAAGAAATTTAATGAAATAATCTTTTATTTTTTTGTATGTTTTATATATAAACATCTTTATAAATCTAATATAACATGCTCTGACAACAACTGCAATCACGTGGGAATCAATTCGGAATATGAATTTTAAATCCGCCTTTTAACATAAATAGATGACGACCGCCGGAATAAGGGCCGTCAAAGCCCAAGTGGCGAAATTTTTTAACCAGCTTTCTCCAAGAAACATTCTTAGGCATTTTTCACAAGCGCGCGACGGTCGATTTTCAATTCAAATCCGGGAATTTTTTCATTATCCCTGATCTTTAATAAAGCCCAATCCTCGATAACTTCTTGAAGTCCTTTCCGACAATCCGCAAGATTTTTCGCGTTTGCCCACACGCCGCGCAAGCCGGGAATTTCACCGAAATAAGTGCCGTCTTTTAAGAGCTTGTATTTTGCTTCTTTAAGTTTTTTCGCGATATATTCGCTAAACATATTATTTTTAATAATAACAATTATTTTGTCTCTCAACAACCTATTTCAATTCCTTTAATTCCGCCTCGATGAATTCGCCTGGGGGTCGCCATCTATGAATTTTTTATTTTTTTAATTTTATTTTTGTATTTTAAATTTTTCTACATCTGAAGGTAAAAGCAACTTTGAAAAATTGGCATATTTTTGAATACCAAAAGATGGTGCATGTGAAAAACCAACATATTCTAATTTTTTATTTTTATATCTTATGTATTTGATAGCGGGAATAAGATCTGTATCGGAGCTAACTAAAATCGCCGTATCATATAAATTATCAACGGCTCCGATTACTAAATCGGTCGCAATTTTCACATCAGTGCCCTTCTCAGATCGG
>JAJYIB010000001.1 GCA_021790275.1 bacterium | reverse complement strand
CAAAATCTCTGATTTCTTGCTCAATATCGGCTTTCTCGCCCAATAGTTTCGCTTTCTTGGCCTGATATTCGTCAGGCGATATTCCTTTGCCCTCGATGTAAATATCAAGAAGCCGATCTATTTTCTGCTCAACTTCCACCTTTCGGTTTTTCAGATTTTGAACAAAAGAAACGCCCTCGTTTTGGATATTCGCTTTCTCGCGGTCTAGCTCGGCGAGCATATTATCCGCCCAGTCGTCGGGAATAGAAACTTTTTGAATGACGGATTTCATTTGTTCAACAAGTGCTTCCTCTCGCAGATACTTTTCATTACAGGTTTGCTTTTTCTTGGTGCAACGATAATAGATATGTCCCTTTTGGGTTTCGGCGGTGATAAGGCAACCACACTTCCCGCATTTCATAAATCCTGAAAAAGCAAACTCGTGTTTTCGCTTCCGCTTTTTCTTGCCCCGATTGTTCATCACTTGTTGAACGTCATCAAAAAGTTTCTTGGAAATAATTGGCTCGTGGCTTCCTTCGTAGAGCTCGCCGTTGAAGCGGAAAGTTCCATAGTAAAAGGGATTCTTCAACATTCGCTGGACACAGGAAGTGGAAAGAACATTGCCTTTGTAGCTGTCGAGTCCGGTATCCGCCAAAAACTGCTTAATATTTTTGAGCGTGTTGTCGCCGGTAGCATAGAGTTCAAAACATTTTTTCACTAACACCGATTTTTCCTTATCAAGGTCTATGCTCTTTGTTTTAGAGTTGTTGAGATAGCCAAGCGGCGCAAACCCCGGCCATATTCCTTTCCGCAGTTTTTGGCGGTGGCCTCGCTTGATATTCTCGCTCAAATTGTCCACATAGTATTTACTCTGACCAAAGGCAATGTTCAGCATAAATTTCCCCTGTGGTGTCGAATCAAACCAAAATGTGGGAAATTTAAGGTCTTGGATTTTTCCTGTGTCCAAGAGATAAATAATCTTTCCGCCGTCTATGGAGTTGCGAGCCAATCTGTCGGGATGCCAAGCCAAAATTCCTCCGGCTTCTCCGGCGCAAATCCGATCAAGCATTTCGGCGAAAATCTTTCGTCCAGGTTCTTTGGCAGTTTGCGCCTCGCTGAGCGAGGCGACGATTTCAAGTTTTTCTTTGGCGGCAAATTCTTTCAATTCAGAAATTTGAGATTCAAGAGACATTACTTGTCTTTCTTCGCTCTCGGTAGATTTCCTTGTGTAGATAAAGTATTTCATAGGATTTTAGAAAAGCCCGCTTCTGGCCCTACTGAATTCAAAACGGCTTGAAATTTCCCCGAAAAACGGCTGGCGAGCCCGCGTAGCGGGCGAGCCAATGACTTCATTTCCTAACTGACGGTGTCTGTTTGAAAATATCCGAACGGAACTGGCTGGGCTCGGCGGGCGGAATTCCCCCCACACCCCCCTTCCGCCCGTCTCGCCTTGAACCGGAGCGGAAAGGCAAACTGCCAAAGAACCTGTCAAAAATGTCGGCTCGAACTTTATGAAGGCTAGAAGCAGGCTTTTCTTGTTAGAAATCAAAAAATTTGTTATCATAATCTTACAATAAAAGTATAACATATTTTTATACTATCAAAAATTGGATACTATGGCAACTATTGGTGAAAACATAAAAAGGTTAAGAACAAAGCAAGGATTGAGCCAAGACGACTTGGCACGGAAAGCCGAGCTCAAATACTCCACTCTCGCCAAGATTGAGGGCGATTTTGTAAAAAAGCCGGGTGTTCAAATGGTTGCAAAAATCGCTAAAGTGCTCAGCGTTTCTGTTGAGGATTTATTGAAATAATTATGAAATTTGAGCTTAATACATTACCAAGAGATTCTTCCGACGCAGAGATAATCGCCGAAATCAGGCGCGTTGCTTCAGTTGTTGGGAAAAAGTTTTTGACAACTACGGATTTTGATCTACATAGCAAGATTCATTCAAGCACTATTCGCCGCCGTTTTGGTGGCTGGCAGCAGGTATTAGATAAAGCTGGAATTGGAGAAAAATATTCTGGCGTAAAAATTTCAGATAAAATGAGGAGTCAGCAAGCAAAAAATCTCACAGATGACGAGATTTTAAACGAACTAAAGAGAATAGCAAAAGAATTGAATCGAGATTATATAACTCAGGAAGATGTAAATAATAATTCAGAAATTATGGCGGCTTCCGCAGTTGTGTATCGTTTTGGCACTTGGCTTAAGGGTTTGGAAAAAGCCGGACTGAAAAAATCAACTCAATATAGAATAAAATTTTCAGAGGACGAATTATTTGAGAACATCCTTAATGTATGGACGCATCATGGGCGACAACCATTTTACAGCGAAATGGAAAAAGCTCCTTCAACAATTAGCCCGGGCACATACGAATATCGTTTTGGCTCATGGCGAAAGGCGTTAGAGGCTTTTGTTGAAAAAATGAATCAAGAAGATAGTAATGAGAAAGTTATTGAAAACAAGCCCATTATTCAAGAAAAAAACGAAGCGAAAAGAGAAAAAACAATAAATAATAATATCAAGAGCGGAGAAATCCGAAGTATTAATTTGAGTTTAAGGTATAAGGTTCTAAGCAGAGATAATTTTAGATGTGTAAGATGTGGAAGAAGCCCCGCAACAAATCCGGGCGTAGAATTACATATAGATCACAAACAGCCTTTTTCCAAACAAGGGAAAACTACAATGGAAAACTTGGAAACAAAGTGTAAAGAGTGTAATCTTGGTAAAAGCAATAGGCATATTGAATAGCCGCCAAAGAAAAACTTGAAATCGTCCTTTCCGCTCCGGTTCAAGGCGAGACGGGCGGAAGGGGGGTGTGAGGGGAATTCCGCCCGCCGAGCCCAGCCAGTTCCGTTCGGATATTTTCAAACAGACACCGCACGACTGAGCGCCATATATGAATCGAAAACATTAACGTGTACCAATCTCTGATTAACATAGGATTAAAGAAATATCTTGACGATTATTTTTGTAATAAAAAGTGGCATTTTGAACAATATCTAGAAAATTTAAATTTATTTGTTGCTTTTAAAGATGACAAACAGAAAAAAATTTTGAAAGAAAAATTTTCAAAAAAATTAAACCATCTTTCAATAAACGATCATATTCATGAACTTATGGTAGCATGTGCATTCCATCCAATGGGTCTATTTCAAAATGAAACTACTGACAAATCATTTGATCTTATTGATAATAGAATCCAAATTGAGATAAAAACAATCAATGCTAGTCCTAATGAAATCGAGCGAATAAAAACATTAAGGCTTAATTCATTTGGTAATAGTCCACCAGAAGATACTGAATATGAGTCTAGAATAAGAAAAAAATTCAAACAAAGAATTGATAAGGCCAAGGAACAATTAAAAAATCACGGAATAGTCTATCTAATTTGGGATTCAGATTTTGGCATAGGGTGGGATGATAGGAAAAAAGAAATCGCACAATTGTTAAAAAAACTTATATCCGAGGAAAAACAGTTTTCCCCTAACCTTGAAATTATAGCTGTGTATTTTGAAGATTTGCGAACAATGGTTAGCCGACCAATGTGCCTCAAATAGAGTTTTTGTAAAATCGCCTAAAAGCCCTATAATTCTTGTATATTTGGGGCACCTAACCCGAGTGTCCCGCCAATGATGGAAAAAATACGCAAAACAGAAGAAGAGTGGAAAAAAATTCTGACGCCGGAACAGTATCGAGTTATGAGACAAAAAGAAACCGAGCCGGCTTTTAGTTGTATTGTGGAAAAATTAAAAGTTGGCGGGATATATCATTGTGCCGCTTGCGATTTGCCGTTATTCCGTTCGGAAGCAAAGTTTGAATCCGGCACCGGCTGGCCAAGCTATTATGAACCGATAGATCCGAAAAATATTGAGGAAAGATTCGATGATTCTTTTGGAATGCATCGCGTCGAAGTTATTTGCGCCAGATGCGAGTCCCATTTGGGTCATGTTTTTGATGACGGCTCGCCGCCGACGGGTAAAAGGTATTGCATTAATTCGGTTTCACTAAAATTCAAACCGGATAAATAAATATTCGATATGGATAACCAAAAGAAAATAATAGAGTCGGTTGCTTTTGGCGGAGGTTGTTTTTGGTGCACCGAGGCGGTGTTTTTAATATTAAAAGGAGTAATTACCGTAACACCCGGCTATGCCGGCGGAGAAACTATTAATCCGACATATGAACAAGTTTCATCGGGCAAGACAGGGTATGCCGAGGTGATATTAGTTGAGTATGACCCGCAAGTAGTTTCTTTTGAAAAGTTGCTTGAAGTGTTTTTTGAAAGCCACGACCCGACTGCGATAAATCGTCAGGGAAACGATGTTGGCACTCAATATCGTTCAATCATACTATACGTTTCTGCCAAACAGCGTGAGGAGGCGGAAAATTATATTAAAAAAATCGTCAATTTAAAAAAATATTCAAAACCGATTATTACCGAGCTTGTTTCGCTTAAAACATTTTATCCGGCCGAGGAATACCACAAAGAATTTTATGCAAAACATCCCAACGAGGCGTACTCCGAATCCATTATAAAACCGAAGGTTGAAAAAATCATCGATAAATATCCGGAGCTTTTAAAAAAAGATAAAAATTGAGAAACCATTAATTTTCAGGAATGGCGATGAAAAAACGGTTGGAAATTTTCGGGAAGTTATTTTTTCTGGTCGCGGCTTTTGATTTGCTGAAATCGATTGTTCTTGGCGGCGCGACTATTGTGAACTGGCATTCTTTTGTTCACGCCGGATGGGTGACTGTCGCAATTCTTATGATCTTCGCCGCCGCCAAATTCGAAGCGAGATTTTTCCGGCGGCTGTTGTTCGTTATGTATTTTCTCGTATTTTTGACGGCTTTACTGAATCAATACTTGTTTTTTTCGGATATTCTGAATTATAATTGCATGCTGTTCAACCTTGTTTTAACCGCCGTTTTCTTTTTCGCGTATTGAATATTTTGTTATAATGCGATGTGAGGACGCGGGGATTATTGTCGCGCAAATATATGTTAGAAATAAATTCAGTGAAATTAAAAGAATTGATGGAAAGCCGGCGGGGCGATCCCGATTTTTCGATTATCGATGTCAGAACGCCGCAAGAATTCGAGGTGGGGCATATCGCAGGCGCTGTTAATATCGATATTTATTCCGCCGGATTCGAAAATGAGATCCGGCGGCTCGGCAAAAATAAAATTTATGCGATTTATTGCCGCACCGGGAGCAGAAGCCGCGCTGCGGCTGAATTTATGACCGCCATAGGATTTCCGGATGTTTTCGATTTGTCCGGCGGAACCATTGCTTGGGCGGGAAACAGTTTGCCGCTTTTAAAATGATTGATCAAGAAAAATTTTGTTTTCCGTTTTCTAGAAAATAAAGCCCTCGTTCGTCAACGGGGGCTTTTAGCATTTAAATGCCGTTTTTATTTTGCCGGCGGCTTTGCCGCCGGAAGCTCCGGCATCATTCCCATAGTAAACAGGGATGCCATCGCTTCCTGAATCGTCATTCCGGTTTCGATGATTTCTTCTTCCGAAACCAAAACGATTGTCCAGCTTAATGGAGGAAATTGCGGAATAGATACCATTATCACATTTTCGTTTCCGGCGGAATTTTTGAACTTCGCCGGACAGCTTCTCGCAGTAAAACCGATCATATAGCCCTTACAGAAAGCGGCGGGCACCAACACCACCACGTCTTTTCCCTGCGATTGGAGATGCTCCGCCATCTGTTTGATGGAATGCAGGTGGCTAAACCCCGCGATGCCGCGCAGTTTGGAACGGGTAATGGCGGGAATCGCCGCTCCGGCGGCGATGATCAGCAAAATCGCCGTCAGTATTTCCGATCCGGGCATATAATAGCCGAAGATCCATTCCGACACGATTCTTAAAGGTCTTACTACATTATAAACGACGGAGGCGGCATAAGCCGCCAAACCGGCAAAGACGAAAAAAATGATTCCCGTAAGCACATACCTTTTCAATCTTTTCACACTATCCTCCTTTCTTTTTTCTTTTTGAATTTTTCAAAAAACATTTAAGATTCCCTGTATTAACAGGAATCAGATTATCAAAACCGGCCGGCTTTTGCAATTTTTCAAACCGGATATGGCGATTTGACTTTTTCGGCGGGCGGGTATATACTGTGCAAAGTAAGTTTCTCAAATAAGTCGATTCCTTCGCTTTATTGGCGTGAGGCAAAAGCTTAGTAGAGAGGTCGTCTTACGCTAATAAAAATTTAAAACAACAATGGCAAAAAAGTTATATGTCGGCAATCTGCCGTATGACAATACGGACGATGCCTTGAAAGACACTTTTTCCGCAGCCGGAAACGTTGACTCGGCGGTTGTCATCAAAGACAGGATGACCGGCCGGTCGAAAGGATTCGGTTTTGTGGAAATGTCTAATGACGAAGAAGCTCAGAAAGCGATCGAAATGTTCAACGGCAAGGATTTTGGTGGACGCGCGCTTACGGTAAACGAAGCGCGGCCGCTCGAAGAAAGGCCGAGACGGGAAAATCGCTACTAATTCTGAAAATCAAAATCCCTTTGCGCAAGCAGAGGGATTTTGATTTTGAGCCGGAAAACGGCTAAAATGGGCGCAATGTTCGAGATAAAGGCAATTAAAAATGCGGAAGAATACCGGCCGCTCGATGTTTCGGCTCGCGCGCCTTTTACGCAGGCCTGGTTTTACGGCGAGTGGCAGGAAGCGATGCATCGCGCGGTATTCAGGTTTGCGGTTAAAAAAAATTCCGAAACGATTGGATTTTTCCAGGTTATAGAATATCCGCTGGCGTTTTTTCAAAATTTTTTATACATTCCGCACGGGCCGGTCGTCGGAAAAATCAATAACGACGTGCGGGATTATTTTTTAAAAGCGTTTCGACAAAAACTGGCGGAAACGGGAAAGCGGGAAAATGCGGCTTTTGCGAGGTTCGATATTTTTTCTCCGGATTCGCCGAGCGGCGATTTGCCGGCATATTTTGAAATCATTCCGCCGCGCGCTCGGCGCGCGGCCTATTTCCAGCCGAAATACGAATGGGTTCTCGATATCGCAAAGCCCGAAAGCGAATTGCTGGCCGATATGGACGCCAAAACGCGCTACAATATCCGGCTGGCCGAAAAAAAAGGCGTCGAAATAAAAATTTTCGATTCGAATTTCGAACAGCATTTGGATATTTTTTACGATTTGCTAGCAAGAACGTCGTTTAGAAATAATTTTTCGCTTCATCCGAAAAATTATTACCGCATTGTTTTAAAAAACTGCGAAAAAAACAAAAACGCCTTTTTGGTTTCGGCGCAAAGCGGCGGGCAAGTTCTCGCGATGAATCTGATTCTTATGTTCGGCGAAACGGCATATTTTTTGTTTGGCGGGTCGTCCGATATGATGAAAAATCTGATGGCGCCGCATCTGGCGCAGTGGCGGGGGATAACCGAGGCCGTCCGCCGCGGCTGTACAATTTACAATTTCGGCGGCATTGACGCCGGCGGCGAAAGGCGATCGCTCGAAGGCGTTACGAGATTTAAAAAAGGATTCGGCGGCCGGCTGTCGGAATACGCCGATTCCTATGATTTGATTTTGCGGCCGTTTTGGCACGGGCTTTATAATTTAAGAAAAAGATGGGGCTGAAATCGAAAATAAAAAAAATAATTCCCGCGCGGCTGATTTCTTTTTATCATCTTTTTCTGGCGTTTTTGGCGGGCGTTTTTTATCGCTGGCCGACCAAAAAAATGATAACCGTAGGCATTACCGGCACCAAAGGCAAAACTTCGGCGGCGAATTTCATTTGGTCGGTTTTAAATTCCAACGGCATAAAAGCCGGTATTATCGGCACGGCCCAAATCAGAATCGGCGATGTCGAAATTCCGAATAAATACCATATGACGATGCCGGGGCGATTCGTTTTGCAAAAGTATCTGAAAAAAATGGCCGACGCCGGCTGTGAATACTGCGTTATCGAAACGACGTCGCAGGGGCTGGCGCAGTGGCGGCATTTCGGGATTTTTTACGACATCGCGATTTTTACGAATTTGACGCCGGAGCATCTCGAATCCCATGGCGGATTTGAAAATTATAAAAAATCGAAAGGAAAATTATTTTCATCCCTTGCGCGCGGCGGGCAAAAAACAATCGGTGGCAAAAAAATCGAAAAAACGATTATCGCGAATTTCGACAGCCCGCACAAAAATTATTTTCTCGATTTTCCGGCGGATAAAAAAATCACTTACGGATTAATCGGAGGGGATTTTGCGGCGCGCGATGTCAAAAATACCGCCGGCGATCTGGAATTTTTTATCGGTCCGGAAAAATACGATTTAAATGTTTTGGGGCGCTTTAATGTTTACAACGCTTTGCCGGCGATAATTGTCGGATCGCTCGCGGGATTGCCTTACGATAAAATCAAATCGGGTCTTGAAAAATTAAAAACCATTCCGGGCAGGATGGAAAAAATAGACGCCGGCCAGAATTTTTACGTTTTTGTCGATTATGCGCACGAAAGAGCGAGTATGTCGGCGGCTTTGGACGCGGCGCGGGAAATCGCGGAAACGGGAGCGAGAGTGATTGCCGTTATCGGATCGGAAGGCGGAGGCCGCGACAAAATCAAAAGAAGCGATTTGGGCGAAATCGCGGCAAAAAAAGCCGATATCGTCGTTATAACGGCGACGGATCCTTATGAAGAAGATCCTAAAAAGATCTGCGAAGAAATCGCGGCGGCGGCGGAGCGATTCGGAAAAGTGCGCGGCGAAAATCTATATATAATAGAAGACAGGCGAAAAGCGATAGCCGAAGCGATTTCGTTTGCCGGCCGAAATGATATAATATTGGTAACGGGGATGGGCGCCCAGCAGTCGATGATCGTCGGCGAAAAACATATCCGTTGGGACGACAGAATCGTCGTCCGCGAAGAACTGGAAAAGTTGAAAAATTAGCGCTCCATTTTTATTAAAGAATTCAATGTCTCGTTTTTAAGAAAAAATTTTCATAAACGACAAAATAATTTTATGTTTTTAGTATCCATACCGGAAGCATCAAAGTGGGCAACCGATTATCTCGAAAAAGATGTGTCGCCGACAAATATTTCTTATTTAATTCAATACGGTAAAGTTAAAAAGCATGGCGCAAACGGCTCAACGTTGATCGATTTGGGCGATTTAAAAAAATACTATGAATCTTACAACGGAAAACGCGAAATCGATTGGAAAAAAAATCTTGGCAACGACTTAAATTGGGCGCTTTCCTTCGATAACCTGCGCGAGAAAGATACTACCAAACATGTGCATCGACTGCATCCTTACAAAGGGAAATATATTCCTCAACTAGTTGAGTATTTTATAGATGCGCATACGGATGATTTTAAAAAAGACGTTTATTTCAAAGACGGAGATATTATTCTTGATCCATTTTTAGGTTCAGGGACAACGCTTATTCAAGCATTGGAATCGGGCATTCATTCTGTGGGTATAGACGTATCCGAGTTTAATTGTATGATGGCAAGTTGCAAGGCAACGCGCTATGACAACGAGTATCTGCAAAAAGCGATTAAAAAAATGTTAGCTTCACTCGAAACATTTGGGCATAATAAGAAAATTCAGGAATTTGAAAATGAGCTTTTGGCGGAGCTGACCAAATATAATAATATACATTTCTCATGCCATGATTTTAAGTACAAAATAAATCAAGGAAATTTTGACGAAAAGAAATTTTCTACCGAAAAAGAACGCGAGTTCTTGCCGATCTATCAGAAATTACTAAAAAAATACTCAATCAAGATAAAACAGGATAAATTAAACTCATTCCTCGATATTTGGTTTGTTGATAATGCGCGCCGAGAGATAAATCGCGTCTTTCAAACGATTAAGCAAGAGAAAGATGTAAAAACCCGCAAGATTCTTGCTCTTATTTTGAGTCGTACTATAAGATCTTGCCGCGCCACGACACATAGCGATTTGGCTACCCTTAAGGAACCGCAACTTACTACCTACTATTGCTATAAACACAAGAAAATTTGCAAACCGCTTTTTTCTATTAAAACGATGCTAAATCGTTACGCGTTTGATACGTTAAATCGCGTTAGGGAATTCGATAAACTGCGTAAACCCGTTCACTACTCCGTCATCACCGGCGATTCAAGAACGGTAAACATTTTTGAAAAGGTAGAAAAACAAAATCCGGAATTAGCCAAAATTCTACAGAAGCAAAAAATATCCGGTATTTTCTGTTCGCCGCCGTATGTTGGACAAATTGATTATCACGAACAACATGCCTATGCTTATGATTTGTTTGGATTCAAACGTAAGGATGATTTGGAAATAGGTCCTCTTTATAAGGGCCAAGGATTAGGCGCGCGTAAATCATATGCGCAAGGTATCGCGGATGTATTAAATAATTGCAAACAATATCTCAAGGATGATTTCGACGTTTTCCTTGTGGCAAACGATAAATACAATCTTTATCCTGAAATCGCCGAAAAATCCGGAATGAAGATTGTAAATCGATTTAAAAGACCTGTTTTGAATCGCACAGAACGGGATAGAAATCCCTATTCAGAAATAATTTTTCATTTTAAATTAAAATAATTTTTATGGCACTATCAAAAGAACAAATAAAAAATGTTGAGGATGTATTAAAAGCAAGTTTGCGTAATAAATTTCAGAACTACAAACCAGAGCCGGCATCCATGCCGTTCCACACTCGTTTATTGGGTAAAGACAGACTTGCTTTGTATTCCTTCATACATTCATTAAATACAAATTTCGGTACAAGTATTTTTGAGCCGGTTGGACTCGCCTTAGCACAAAAAAGCTTTAAAATGGCTACTTCACAGGCAACTGCCGGAGATCATCATATTAGTGCCGGAGCGCAGGTGGAAATTCAAAAAATTATAGATGGTCTTACTACGGCGACAATTTCACCGGATAAAAAAGAAGAGATCGAGAGAATAAGAAAAGTATGCCAAACCGGTAAAATGATAAAAGTTAAGCCGACAAAAGTGGATTTAATGTTTGAATCGCAAGATGGCGCATATTTCTTGTTTGATATTAAAACCGCCAAGCCAAACGCCGGCGGTTTCAAAGAATTTAAAAGAACACTGCTTGAATGGGCGGCTGTTATTTTAGCCAATAAGCCAGATGCTCAAATAAACACTTTTATAGCAATTCCATATAATCCATACGAACCGGAACCGTACACACGATGGACAATGCGAGGAATGTTAGATTTGGATAATGAACTCAAGGTGGCAGACGAATTCTGGGATTTCCTTGGCGGTAAAAATACCTACAAAGATTTGCTTGATTGCTTCGAAAGAGTCGGTATTGAATTGAGAGGCGAAATTGATAACTATTTTCAAAGATTTAATAATAAATAAGCTATTATGTCCGCAATAATTCCCGCTTTAATAATTTCCGACGATAATCATAGCAACGATTTCGAAGAATTAAAATCCGAGTTTGAAAAACTTCGGCCGTTTTTGGGCGAATTCGGCGGCTGGATGCAAATCGATATCACCGACGGCGTATTCGTGCCGGAAAAAACCGTTGTCAATCCGGAAGATTTGAAATATTTCACCGAGCGCGGCAATGTCGAATTTCATTTAATGATAAGCCGGCCGGAAGAAACTGTCGGCGAATGGGCGCGGCTAAAACCGCAAAGGATAATCGTTCACATAGAAGCGGTTGAAAATATGGAGGAAATTTTGGACGTCTGCCGCGAAAATGAAGTTCAAATCGGTCTGGCGCTCAATCCGGAAACGCCGAATGCGATGGTCGAACCGTGGATCGGCGCCGTCGATACGATCGTTTATTTGGGCGTTCATCCGGGACGCGGCGGCCAAAAATTAATTCCGGAAGTTCTGGGGAAAATCCGGTCATTGCGCCGCGACATACCCGATGTTAAAATCGAAATAGACGGCGGCGTGAATGTTTCAAATATCATCGAATTGAAAAACGCCGGCGCCGATTATTTTGTCGTCGGTTCGGGAATTTTAAAATCTTCCGACATCGGCGCGGCCATCGCGGAATTAAAAAATAAAATTGTTTGATTCGTTGAAATGTCCGAATATATACGAAGCGAAAAAGTAAAAGAGCTGGAAATTCTGGCTAATAAAATCCGCCAATCGGTTATCGAAGAATTGGTGGCGGCGGGATCGGGGCACACCGCGGGACCTTTGGGAATGGCCGATATTTTTACCGCTTTTTATTTTCATATATTGAATCACGATCCGAAAAATCCGAATTGGCCGGATCGCGATCGGCTGATATTGTCGAACGGCCATATTTGCCCCGTTCGTTACGCGGCGATGGCATACGCCGGCTATTTCCCTGTCGAGGAATTAAAAACTTTGAGAAAATTCGGTTCGCGTTTACAGGGGCATCCCGAAAGAACGGCCCTGCCTGGAGTCGAAACGACTTCCGGCCCGCTGGGCTCGGGTTTGGGACAGGCGGCCGGCATCGCTTACGGGGCAAAGATGGACGGCAAGAAATTCCGTGTCTACTGCGCGATGTCCGACGGCGAACATGAAGCGGGGAATACTTGGGAATCGGCGATGTTCGTCGGGAAAAACAAGCTTCACAATCTGACAGCCGTCATCGATCGCAACAATATCCAGATCGACGGCTTTACCGAAAATGTGATGCCGCTCGAACCGCTGCGCGCCAAATACGAAGCGTTCAACTGGCACGTTATCGATGTCGACGGTCATAATATCGAAGAATTCGTCGATGCGGTCGAAGAAGCCAAAGCGATTTTCGAAAAGCCGACGCTGATCATCGCCCATACGATACCGGGCAAGGGGATTCCGGAGATAGAATTCGATTACGATTGGCACGGCAAGCCGCCGACTCCGGAAGAAGGCGCGCGATTTTTGAAAGAATTGCGGACCTTGGGCGGCAAAATCGAAAGCGAACATGAATGATGAAAATTATAATTAAAATAAAAACAAATGTGCGAAAAATGCGACAATAAAACGGGATGGTGCGGATGTTCGCATCACATCGTCGAAAAAATTTTGGCGGTTTTGATGTGGATTTCGGCCGTTTTGTTTTTCTGGACGAGCTGGAAAATGGCGCCGGTTTGGGGTTTCGGGCCGGGCTATTATTTCGAAGCGCTCGTCGTGTTCGGTTTTTTGGCTTTTACCGGCAGATTTTGCCGATGCCACGAAATGAATCACGAAGCGCATCGCTGTCATGATGATATGGTGCATAATCACGGCGGCGATCACGGCGATATGCATTGATTTGATGTTTGCGCCTTTGCGCGCCGCCGCAATGCGGCGGCGCGCACAGCGGCAAGCAAAAAATAAAATGACAAACGAAAAAGCGTATTTAATAAAAAATTTAAAAGATCCGAAAATAGAAAAAGCGCCGACGCGCGACGGCTATGGCAAAGGATTGGTCGATGCCGGAGAAAAAGACGGGCGCATTGTCGTTCTTTGCGCCGATCTGGCCGAATCGACCCGCTCGCATTGGTTTAAAGAAAAATTTCCCGACCGCTTTATCGAACTGGGCGTCGCGGAACAGAATATGGCGACGGTGGCGGCGGGACTGGCGAATTACGGCAAAATTCCTTTTATGTCTTCTTATGCGGTTTTCAGTCCGGGCCGCAATAACGAGCAGATACGGACAACGATAAGTTTGAACATTTTGCCGGTAAAAATCTGCGGCGCGCACGCCGGCGTTTCGGTCGGTCCGGACGGCGCCACTCACCAGGCGCTCGAAGATATCGCTCTGATGCGCGTTCAGCCGAATATGACCGTTATTGTTCCTTGCGACGCCGTCGAGGCGCGCAAAGCGACTACCGCCGCGGCATTTTGCTGTGTCGGGCCGACTTATCTGCGTTTTGGCCGTTCCAAGACGCCGATTTTCACCACCGAAAAAACGCCTTTCGAAATCGGCAAAGCGGAAGTTTTTAGGGAAGGAAAAGACGCGACGATAGCCGGTTGCGGCGCGGTTTTGCACAATGCGCTTGTCGCCGCCGAAGAATTGTCGGAAGAAGGAATCGAAGCGGAAGTGATAAACAGCCACACGATAAAACCGCTTGATAACGAAACGATTATCAATTCCGTCAAAAAAACGAAAGCGATAGTTTCCGTCGAAGAGCATCAAATCGCCGGAGGACTGGGTTCGGCCATCGCCGAAATGCTGTCGCAAAATTTTCCCGTTCCGCAGGAATTTATCGGCGTTCACGATCGCTTCGGCGAATCCGGCGATCCCGACGAGCTTATCAACGCTTTCGGAATGGGCGTCGAAGATATAAAAAAAGCGGTTAAAAAAGTTATCGGGAGAAAATAATGAAATATAATTATGATTTTTTGGGAATAGGGGACATAACGGTCGACACTTTTATCCGTTTGGGAATGGAAAAAGCGACCACGCATTGCGAAGACGGCGAACATTGTCATCTTTGCCTTAATTTTCCCGACAAAGTTCCTTATGAAGAAGCGGTCGATATTCCGGCCGTCGGCAACAGCGCCAACGCGGCCGTCGCGGCTTCGCGGCTCGGATTAAAAAGCGCGCTGATGACGAATTTGGGCGACGATGCGATGGGGTTGGATAGCATCAAATCATTGCAGGCGGAAAATGTTCAGACGCAATTTGTGTCGATAAGCAAATTCAAAAAAACAAACCATCATTACGTTTTGTGGTACAAAGACGATCGGACGATTCTGGTCAAACATGAAAGTTATGATTACAAACTTTACGATTTCGACAGTCCGAAGTGGGTTTATCTTTCATCGCTCGGTCCGAATTCGCTCGCTTTCCATAACGAACTCGAAAAATATTTTTCCGAACACGATGAAATAAAACTGGCTTTCCAGCCGGGGACTTTTCAAATGGCGTTCGGTCGCAAAGCGCTCGCGGGAATTTATAAAAGAAGCGATTTGTTTTTTTGCAACAAAGACGAAGCGCAGAGAATTTTGGAAAACGACGAACACGATATCGCGAAGCTTTTGAAATCCATAGCGGCTTTGGGTCCGAAAATCGTTGTGATTACCGACGGCATAAACGGCGCTTATTCTTTTGACGGAAAAGAAATTCTTTTTATCAAACCGTATCCCGATCCGAAACCGCCGCTTCAGCGCACCGGCGCCGGCGACGCTTTTTCGTCCACTTTCACTTCGGCGATCGCTTTGGGCAAATCCGTGCGCGAAGCGATGATGTGGGCGCCGATAAATCCGATGTCCGTCGTCCAAAAAATCGGCGCGCAAGCCGGCTTGTTGACGCGGAAAGAATTGGAAGATTATCTGGCGAAAGCGCCGGCCGATTACAAGCCGGCAGTGATCGGATAAATTTTAAATTTAAAATCGAATCATTCAATTAGAATTTAAAATTTAGAATTTAGAATTTGAATGCAACAACAAAAATTGTAAATTGATAATTGAGAATTATTTTTATGACAATAAAAAATTATTTAAAAAACGCTTCGAACGAAAAATGGGCGTTGGGGCATTTTAATTTTTCGGAAATCGAAGCGATAAGAGCGATTGTCGAAACGGCCGCCGATTTGAAAACGCCGATTTTTGTCGGCACGTCGGAGGGCGAGAGGAAACACGTCGGGGTTAAAGAAGCCGCGGCTCTTGTCAAAGCGTTTCGCGAAGAATTCGGCATTCCGCTTTGGCTTAATGCCGATCACACCAAAACTTTCGAAGGCGTGAAAGAAGCCGTCGATGCCGGTTATGACGCGATATTGGCCGATTTTTCGGCTTTGCCGTTTGAAGAAAATTTGCGGCTCACGAAACAAAGCGTTGAATACGCCAAATCGAAAAATTCCGAAATAATCGTAGAGGGGGAATTGGGTTATGTGCGCGGCGATTCCAAATTACAAAAAGTTATTGAAATAAAATCGGAAGATTTGACGAAGCCGGAAGAAGCGGCGCGGTTTGTCGCCGAAACCGGCGTCGATATGCTGGCGCCGGCGGTGGGAAATATCCACGGCATCGTTACCGAAAGCAAGGAAAAAATAGACGCCGCGAGAATCGCCGATATCAAAAAAGCCGTCGGGGAAAATATTTATCTTGTTTTGCACGGCGGCTCGGGGCTTTCGGAGGCGGATTTCAAGAGCGCCATCGAAGCCGGCATATCAATGGTTCATATCAACACGGAGATCCGCATTGCTTTCACCGAAGCGCTGAAAAAATCGCTGGCGGAATCGCCCGATGAAACGACGCCTTATAAAATCCTCGATCCGACCGTTGTCGCGATGGAAGAAGTGATCGGAAAAAAACTAAAAATTTTCGGAAGCATAAATAAAATATAGAGGGTTGACGTAAAGTTTAACTTAAGATAAACTTGCATCGTATGGGAAACATAATCGTGGGATTGAAAGAATTGCGCGAGAATATCGATGCGTATATTTCCAAGGTTAAAAAAGGAAATTCTTTTATTGTTGCGCGAAAGTCAAAACTGCTTTTTAAAATCGTTCCGCTTGATCTGGAAAATCAATGGGAGACCGTTGTCGATTTTACGAAAATTCAAAAGAACGGCATATCCGCCAAAGAAATTTTAAAACAACTTCACAAATTGAATGCCAGATCTTGAAAAGCTTCTTTCTAGATTTAATCGGGAAGAAAGGGAGACGCTTATAGTTTTAATCGGAAAAATTATTTCTTTGTATCAACACGGACTAATTTTCTAAAAATCTTTCGAAATCAATTTGGCTTATTTAAGCTGTTTTTTTGCTATTGACAAAAAGTAAGTATTTTGTTAGAATGCAAGAAGATTCATACATTAAATAAAGAGAAGGAGGTTAATGAAATGAAAAATCATTGACTGTAGCGCGGGACGCGCTAACACATATCGGGGGTTTGTCCGCTCCAACCCTGGCCGGAAAAAACGGACGAACAGGCACTGTCGTGAGACAGCGCCTTTTATTTTTGCGATGTGATTTTGTGATTTATTGATTTTATCGGCGGGATCTGATACGATTGCATTTGTTTGATTTTATCGGCAATTCCAACAAAATTTAATTTTTATAAAATGACTTTGGAACTGAAAAGTAAAAAAAGAGAATTATTGGGAAAGAAAGTTAAATCTCTGCGCAAGCGGGGCGTTGTTCCCGCGGTCGTTTACGGCGGCAAGGAAGCCGCTTTGCCTATCGAGCTGGATGCGAAGGAATTCGGCAGGATTTTCAAAACCGCCGGCGAAACGACTTTGATAAAATTGTCCATCGACGGCGAAAATTTGAAAAATGTTTTGATTCACGATATCGGCCGCAACCCTTTAACCGACGATATCAATCATGTCGATTTTTACGAAGTCAAAATGGACGAAAAAATTACCGCCGAAACGCCGCTGATTTTTTTTGGCGATTCGCCGGCCGTAAGTGATCTCGGCGGCATCCTCGTCAAAGCGATGCAGGAAATAAAAGTGCGGGCTTTGCCGGCCGATTTGCCTCATCGGATCGAAGTCGATATTTCGCCTCTGGCGACATTTGATGATAATATATTGGTAAAAGACATTAAATTGCCTGAAGGCGTGGAGGTTTTGGAAAATCCCGACACATCCGTCGCGGCGGTAGCCCAGCCGCGATCCGAAGCGGAACTGGAAGCGCTTAAAGGCGAAGTCGAAGAAAAAGTCGAAGAAGTGAAAGTCGAAACCGAAGAAAAAGTCAAAGAACGGGAAGCCAAAAAAGAAAAATCGGAAGAATAAAATTAAATTCGTTTTTAATGAAAAAATCGAGCCGGCTGCTTTTTTTGATTTGCTTCGCGATTTTTTCGGCCGTCGCTTTGAAACCGGCTTTGGCCGATGCGCGCGCCGACAAAATCCATCAGCTCGAAGCCGCCATCGATCAATATTCGCAGGAAATACAGGGCAAAGAAAGCGAGGCGCAGAGCCTGAACAATCAGATCGCCATTTTTGATTTGCAGATAAAACAAATCCAGGCGGAAATCGATGCAACGAATCTTTCCATCAATCAGCTGACTTCGGAAATCAATGCGAAAGAAAGCGATATCGCCGCGCAGGAAAAAAAGATCGAAGATCAGGACGGGATTTTGTCGCAGAATTTAAGAAAATTGGCCGAAAACGATTCTGGTTCTCTTTTGGAATTTCTTTTGAAAAACGACAAATTTTCCGATTTTTTCAACGATTTGAATGCGGCCAGCGATGTTCAAAAACAAATTCAGGATGTCTTGTCGGAAATAAAAGATTTGAAAGCGAAACTGGTTCAGGAAAAAAACGATTTGGAAGACAGCCGCGCCGAACAGCTTCAGCTTAAAAATATTCAAAGCCGCCAGAAATACGATCTTCAAAGTTCAAAAAGGCAAAAACAAAAGCTTCTTGAAGAAACGAGAGGGCAGGAACAAGCATACCAGGCGTTATTGGGCAAGGCGAAAGAAGATTTGAATAAGATAAGAAACCAGCCCTACGATCTGGCGATGGGATTTAAAATGACTTTCGAGGAAGCGTTGAAAAACGCTTTGCCGGCGGCGCAATTTACCGGTGTTCGCGCGGCATTTCTTATGGCGATTTTAAAAATAGAATCCGATTGGGGAGGCAATGTCGGTACCGGCAACTGGCGGACGGATATGGCGCCGCGCGACTTTGATGCATTCCAGCAAATCACAAGCGCGCTCGGTCTTAATCCCGATTCGACGCCGGTTTCGAGAAAACCTTATTACGGCTGGGGCGGCGCGATGGGACCGGCGCAATTTTTGCCGACAACCTGGCTTTTATACGCCGACGCGGTGGCCAATCTTACGGGCCGGCGGCCGGCGTCGCCGTGGAATGTCCGCGACGCGTTTACGGCCTGCGGCCTAATGCTTGCGCAATCCGGCGCGACTCGGCAAACCTATTCGGCCGAGTATAAAGCCGCCGAAATGTATATCGCCGGCGCGAGATGGAACAGATCTTTGGCCGCGAGAATTTATGCCAACAATGTGATGGCCGCCGCCGCCGGCATCCAAAAAGACATCAATACTTTGGCGGGGAAGTAGTTTTAAAGTTTTGCTTTTTGCAGAGCGCCGATAATCGGATCCAGATCGCCGTCCAGAATTTTTTCGAGATGATGCCAGGATTTGCCGATGCGATGGTCGGTAATCCGATCTTGCGGAAAATTATAAGTTCTTATTTTTTCGACTCTTTCCGCCGAGCCGATTTGCGATTTTCTTTCCTCGCTTATCCGTCCCATCGTTTTTTCTTTTTCGATTTCGGCAAGTTTGGCTCTTAAAATCGTCATCGCTCTTTCGCGATTCTTTTGCTGTGATCTTTGCGTCTGGCAGGATACGACGATGCCGGTGGGCAAATGGGTTATTCTTACCGCCGTTTCGACTTTGTTGACGTTTTGGCCGCCGGCGCCGGAAGAGCGAAACGTGTCTATTTTCAAATCGCCGACATTTATCGCGATTTCTTTTTCGGGGACTTCTTTTAAAATCGCCACCGAAACCGTCGAGGTGTGGACGCGGCCGCTTTTTTCTGTTTTCGGAATTCTTTGGACGCGGTGCACCCCGGATTCATATTTGAAAAAATCGTAAACGCCGTCTCCTTCGACTTGTGCCACGAGGGTTTTGATTCCGCCGGCGCTTGATTGCGATAAATCATCGATCTCCGTTTTAAAGCCGTGTCTTTCGGCGAAACGTTTGTACATCCGCCAAAGCTCCGATGCGAAAAGGCCGGCTTCGTCACCGCCGACGCCGGCTCTCATTTCGATTATTATTTTTTGCGTTTTTTCCACTGCGATTATTTTTTGATTTTCTTTTTGGCGACGCTTTTTTCGGCGCGTTTCTTAAAGCGCTCGACGCGGCCGGCCGTATCGATAACTTTTTCTTTGCCGGTGTAAAACGGGTGGCACTTCGAGCAGATTTCAACGTTGATTTCCGGTTCGGTCGAACCGACGGTGAAAGAATTGCCGCAGGAACATTTAACTTTGGCGTCGGGATAATATTTGGGATGGATTTCTTTTTTCATAGAATGAAATTCTATCATCGCCGGCGAGTTCTTGTCAATTACGATTTATTCTGCTATCATCGTAAAATTATGGAAACGAAAAGCAAAATTTCGGCGCCGGATTTGGAATCGCTCGCGTCCCACGGAGTGCATTTCGGCGCTCTTAAAGCGCACGGCAATCCGAAAATGAAGCCGTTTATCTGGTCGAACAAAAACATTTTTCAGATTATAGATTTGGAAAAATCGAAAGAATATCTCGAACGTGCGCTTGATTTTCTGATCGGAATAAAAAAGAAGGGCGGCGTTATTTTATTCGTCGGCACCGGTTTTGCCGCCAAAGATATCACGCGGAAAACGGCCGATGCGCTTGGAATGCCTTATGTGGTCGAACGCTGGCTCGGAGGCACTTTCACGAATTTTTCCACCATACATCGCCGCATCGAGTATCTAAAAAATCTCAAATCGCAGAAAGCATCGGGAGAATTTGAAAAATACACCAAGTACGAATCGCTTAAGCTCGAAGAAAAAATGGAAAAATTGGAAAAAGAGCTGGGCGGACTGGCCGATTTGAATCGTTTGCCGGATGCCGTTTGGATCGGTTCGGCGAATTATGATAAAATTGCCGTTGAAGAAGCGGCGAAAAAGAAGGTGCCGATCGCCGGCATCGTCAACACCAATTCCGACCCGTCGCATTTCGAGTATCCGGTTCCGGCCGCCGATAATTCTATCGATGCCGTGGAATATATTTTAAATCTCGTTAAAAATGCCCTGATAAACGTCAAAGCCGAAACGCCGGCTTCGGCTTTACAACCGGAAACAAGCGAAAAAACGCGGCAAAACAATTAATATCATTAAAAATCGCAAATGGTAAAAATCGAAGATCTTAAAAAAATTCGCGCGATGACCGGAGTTTCCGTCGATGCCGTCCGCAAAGCGCTCGAAGAAGCCGGCGGCGAAATCGATAAAGCGCTGAAACTGCTCCAGGAAAGGGGAGCGAAAGTCGCGGCCAAAAAAGCCGGCCGCGAAACCGCCGAAGGCATAATTGCCAGCTACATCCACGCCAACGGCAAGCTCGGCGTGCTGGTGAAGCTTTTGTGCGAAACGGATTTCGTGGCGCGTAACGAACAATTTCAAAAACTTGGTCACGAACTTGCGATGCACGTCGCCGCGATGTCGCCGATCGATATAGAAGATCTTTTGGCCCAGCCGTACGTCCGCGATCAGGATACGACCGTCGACGCGCTAGTCAAAGATTATATTTCGAAACTCGGCGAAAATATCAAAATCGGCGATTTTTGCCGTTTTGAAATCTGAAAATTATGTTCGACATATTTCCAATTTCACTTTTGATTATAGGTATCGCCGGCGCGCTTTACACGACGTCGAATCATATTTCCGAATTTGAAAATGACGACGATAACGCCGGCGGCTTAGGCGTCAAAAAAAAATTGGCCGGTCTTATCAAACGCCTGCCGCTCGACTCCGTCAAGGCGCAGTCGCTTTTTGTGAGCCAAAAAATGCTTCACCGGACAAGAATTTTCCTTTTGAAAACCGACAATCATCTGATGCGTCTTATCGGTAAAATATCCGAAAAAGAAAAGGCGGCGAATGGCGCGGGACAAGAAAAAAGCGGCGACGATTTTTGGAAAGATTTGGCCGATAAAAGCGGGAATGATTCCGAAGAGCGGCCGCTTTTGGAAAATAACGGTCGGTTGCCGGGAAATCCGCCGATGGCGTTGCCGAACGAACAGCCGGCGGAAATAAAAATCAATCTTGCTTCCGCGCCGGTTGCTTCGCCGAATCCGGAAGCAAAAAAACCGGCCGGCCGGCTAGTTAAAAAATCCGCCGTTAAAAAATCCGTAAAATTAAAAATAACGAAATAACGCCAACGTAGCTCAGTCGGTAGAGCAACTCCATGGTAAGGAGTAGGTCCGCGGTTCGATTCCGCGCGTTGGCTCTCGGTTCTCGCATAATTTGCGCAGGTGGCAGAGCGGTCAATTGCACCTGACTGTAAATCAGGCGCCCTTGTGGCTACGGGGGTTCGAATCCCTCCCTGCGCACACAGTGAGAAATTACAAATTCCCCCTTCTCTTTTTATAGATTGGGGTTTTAGAATTTTCATCAAAGAATTTGCCGCCAATGGATTAAATTATTTAAAAACTTGCAATTGTCAGCGGTGCGGCTCCGCCGCCTTTCGGATTTTTCGTGGGGGCGAGTTCTCACCGCCGCAGGCGGTGAAATGCGTTCGGACTCATTCAAGACTATTGCACAATTTTTACAATATTGCCTTTTTTCTTTTTTTATTGTAATTTATCCCGTAAACCGAAAGTTATTTGTTCATTAACAATTGTTGTTGACCTCAAGAGAAAGGAGGAAATTCATGTCCGGAAAAAATTGCTTTATTAAAATATCCGGCGACATACTCAACAACTATGATATGTTGCGCTGGATTAAAGAATTGAGCCGGCAATATTTCACGGTGGTATGTGTCGGGGGCGGAACTCAAATCAATCAAGCGTTTGAAGCGGCCGGTTTCCCCGTTAAAAAGTTTGGTCTTTTGGGTCGCGAAACCGAAACTTTGGCGGAAAGACAGCTGGCAAGGGATATTCTGGAAAAGAATCAAGTGGAAATTCAGCATCATTTTGCCGCTTTGGACATTCGGGTTAAGGTTGTGATACCTGTGATGGAAATCGGCACTGTTCCTTGCCATATAAACGGCGATCAGCTTATTCTTGTCGCTTATCATGGTTTTGACGTTTTGTATGTCGTTACAGCCAAAGACAAGGTTGAAAGTAAAAAATCGTTTTTCTCGCCTTATCAAAAAATCTGCGTAATCGGATTTTGATTTTTGAAAGGAGGAAGTGCAATGGCAAAAAGCAAAATGCAGTATTCGCTTAAAGTCATCGCCGATAGTTTTTTGAAAAACAAATTGACGTCGATGGAGAAAAAAAATATCGAGACGATGCGAATAAGTAAAATCGGCCCCTATGGAACGGCCGACGACGTAATGCGGCTGAAAAGGCCCGTTTGGGAAATAACCATTTTTACGGCGTCGGCCGCGTTGCAGCAGGAAATCGCCGATTTTGTATTAACGAATTCCGGCTCTTATTTTCTTTAAGAAAGGAGAAGCATATGAGCAAAATCAGATTTGAAAAAGATCACGTTGCCGCAAGGAATTGTTATTTTTGCTTGCAACATTCCGAATTCGTCGCTATTGAAAAAGACGGAAAATTTGAAATCCGTCTTCCCCACTGTTCTCTTCACAAAAAGGAGGCGGAAACATTTGTTTCAGAGTTCATTAACAATGATTAATAATTTTTTGGCCAGCTTTTAAAGCTGGCCTTGTTTTTTAACGGTTTTTATGCTTTTATTAGCAAGTTGGCTCGCCAGCATAGCTCAGCGGCAGAGCAACGCTTTTGTAAAGCGAAGGTCGGGGGTTCAAATCCCTCTGCTGGCTCTGGCATCGGCGCGGCGAAAAATAATTTAAATTTAAAAAATATGAAAGCTCAAGAAAAAGCGATAAAATTACAATGTTCGGCTTGCAAGCGGATAAATTACCATAAACAGAAAAACAAGAAAGCCGTCGAAAGAAAACTGGAATTCAAAAAATTCTGCAAATGGTGCCGCGCATACAAAGTTCACAAAGAAACGAAAAAATAATTTTCGGGCGGGTGTAGTATAGTGGTAGTACTACGGTCTCCAAAACCGTCGGCGGGGGTCCGATTCCCTCCACCCGTGCAATTATTTACCGAACCGTCTTTGGCGGGCGGAAAATCCCGCGAGGATGGCGGCGAAATCGTTTTTGGAAAATTCCGGCCAATGATGTTTGACGAAATATAATTCGGAATAAACGCTCTGCCAGGTTAAAAATCCCGAAAGCCGCATTTCGCCGGATGTGCGGATTATCAAATCCGGATCGGGAAGATCGGCGGTGTATGTGTTGCCGGAAATCGTTTCTTCGGTGATTTTTTCCGGCGGGTTTTTCATTATTTTATTGAAAGCGTCGACAATTTCCTGACGGCCGCCGTAATTTATCGCCAAATTCAAAACGCCTTCGGTGTTTTCGGCGGTTAATTTTTCCGCTTTTTTTGCGGCTTCCTGAATTTTTTTCGGTAAACTCTCTTTGCGGCCGATGATTCTTAATCGGACGCCGTTTTTGTGGATTTCTTTTATGTCTTTTGTCAAAAGCCGGTTGAAAAGCGCCATTAAAAAATCGACTTCATTTTTTGGCCGATTCCAATTTTCCGTCGAGAAAGCGTAAAGTGTGACGATTTTTATGCCATTCTCATCGCACCATTTCAAAACTTCCTTCACTTTTCCGTATCCCGCTCGATGGCCTTGAGAAGGTGAAAGTCCTTGCGAGCGCGCCCAGCGCCTATTGCCGTCCATTATAATTCCCAGATGCCGGACTTGCGGCTCGTTTTCTGTTTTTGTCATTACGTCGAATTTTATCTTAAAACAAGGTTTTAAGCAAAAAAGTTTCCATTCTCCGTCCGGTATGGATGTTGACCGGCGCGGCGGTTTTTGATACAATGCGTTCAAATTCGGCAGTTTGCTCCGCAAGGGGAATCGGTCGAGCTGCCGTCATTTAAAAACAATTCAAAGAAATGGCCAACACACCAGTTGATCAGGAATTTCTTGAATACCTTGTAAAATCGATTGTCGATCATCCAGACGATGTCAAAATCGACCGCAAGGTGGACGAGATGGGTGTTCTCTTGGATCTTAAAGTCAATAAAGAGGATATGGGAATGCTTATCGGCCGGCAGGGTTCGACAGCGAAAGCGATTCGCACTCTGCTTCGGATAATCGGCGCCCGCCACAACGCGCGCGTCAATTTGAAGATAGAAGAACCGGAAGGTTCGACTCGTCCGATGCGAGAAAAACCGCGGGATATGGATCAAGTTGTTGAGGATTTAAAACAGCTTTGATCGTTATAAAAACAATCGCCCCGTTCCGCGTTGCGGAACGGGGCGATTCGTGTTATCATATTCAAAATATGCGATTCGACATAATAACGATTTTTCCGAAAATTTTCGATTCTTATTTCTCCGACAGCATTCTTAAACGCGCGATAAAAAGCAAAAAAATAAAAATAAAAATAACCAATTTGCGCGATTTTACGCCCGACAAACATCGCACCGTCGACGGCAAACCCTATGGCGGGGGAGCGGGAATGGTGTTGATGGCGGAACCTCTTGTTAAGGCGGCGGACAGTTTGAAAAAATCCGAAAAAAACAAAAAAACGAAAATCGCGGTTTTTTCTGCCAAAGGCAAACCGTTCAATCAAAAAATCGCTTACGATTGGGCAAAAAAATATGACAGGATTATTTTAATCGCCGGCCGATACGAAGGTATCGACGAGCGGGTGAAAAATATACTGAAAGCCGATGAAATTTCCATCGGACCGTATGTGCTTACCGACGGCGACGTGGCGTCGATGGTCGTGATTTCGGCGGTGAGCCGGCTGATTCCCGGAGTTATAAGGTTGGAATCTTTGGAAGAAGAATCGCATTGGAATCTTTTGCTGAAAAAAGAAAAACGAATTCCGGAAGGCAAAGGATTGGAATATCCCCATTATACCCGTCCGGAAATTATCAAATATAAAAACAAAAAATACGCCGTTCCCGAAGTTCTGCTTTCCGGCAATCACAAAAAAATCGCCGAATGGCGCGAGAAATATCGTTTGCGTCCGAAAAGTTGACAGGATTTTTTTTATGGCATATATTGGGTATAGTCCGCAGACAGAGAGCTTTCGCAAGATATAAGACTCTCCGAGGATAAAAGATTTTCTTTTATTGTTGCGGACGAAAGTCCGTTTTTTTATTACAACAAGAGGGCAAAATAAAATTTCAAAATTCCTTAGCCCCATTCCTCGCCCCCCGGCTCGGAATGGCTCGCCCCCGCCTAGAATTTTAAAATTTCATTTTGCCCTCTTGATAATACTTTGAATAATATTTTAAAAATATGCCTCTCAATAAAGAACAAAAACAAAATATTTTGAAAGATTTGGTCGAGAAATTTCATCGGGCAAAAACGGCTATTTTGGTTGATTTTAACAAACTGTCGGTCGGTAAAAGCATGGAATTGAGGCGAGGGTTGAAAACGGTCGATGCCGAATACAAAGTCGCCAAAAAAACTTTGATTGACCGCGCTTTGAAGGCGGAACATTTCGAAAATGCCGATTTGGATCAATTCAAAAGTCAGGTCGGAGTGATTTTCGGCTATGCCGATCCGGCCGCGGCGGCCAGTTCGGCGTTCAAATTTTCCAAAGCCAATGAAGCGCTTAAAATCATTGGCGGATTTTTGGGATTGAACTGGCAGGGTAAAGAAAGAATCGTCGCTTTGGCGAAACTGCCACCGCGCGAAGTTCTTTTGGGACAGTTGGCCGGCGCTATTGCCGCTCCGATTTCCGGTTTTATGAATGTTTTGCAAGGCAATACCCGCAATCTCATCAACGTGCTGAACAATATTAAAAATAAAAGGTCGTAGAAAAATTTTAAATTTATAATTTTTAAATTTTAAAAATTATTTAATAAATATAAATTAATATAAAAATATGTCGGACAAATACAATAAAATAATAGAAGAAATAGAAAAGCTGACCGCGCTCGAACTTTCCGAATTGGTTAAAGCGCTCGAAGAAAAATTCGGCGTATCGGCGTCAGCGCCGATGATGGCGATGCCGGCGGCCGGAACGGGTGAAGCTATGGCGGCGGAAGAAAAAAGTTCGTTCGATGTGGTTTTAACCAAGGCGGGCGATCAGAAAATCGCTGTTATCAAAGTAGTCCGCGAAGCTACCGGCAAGGGATTGCAGGAAGCGAAGCAGTTGGTTGACACCGCGCCGCAGGTTGTGAAAAACGGCGCTAGCAAAGCCGAAGCGGAAGAGTTGAAAAAGAAACTGGAAGAAGCCGGAGCCGCGGTCGAATTGAAATAAATTTTCGAAAACTTAAAATCCGAACGCTCGATTGAAAAATCGGGCGTTTTGGTTTATTATTTGCAATATGCGGAAAAAATTATCCGAACCAACATTTGACGCTTTGTTCGATTCACCGGTAAAAGTGCGGCTTTTGAAATTGTTTTTGCGCAATCCGGAAGAAAATTTTGATTTGAAAACCGCGGCGGCGAAACTCGATTCAACATCAGCGCGGGCGAAAAAAAACGTCGAACAGCTGGCCGAAATCGGATTTTTAATCAGAAAAAATTCCAAAGACGGACAAACTTTTTTCGTCAATCGCGGCTTCGCTTTTTATAACGAACTTCGGGATTTACTTATGAAAACCAGTCCGGCTTCGAAAGAAAAAATGCTGGCAAAACTGAAAGGCGCCGGAAAAATAAAGTTGGCGGTGCTTAGCGGCATATTCGTGAATTGCGACACTTCCGGCGCCGATCTCCTGGTGGTCGGCGACGGTGTCAAGGCGGCGAAATTCAAGAATTTCATAAAAAATCTGGAAGCCGAAATCGGAAAGGAAATAAATTACAGCTTGATGACGACCAAAGAATTTTATTACCGCCATGGAATGTATGACCGGTTCATCCGCGACCTTCTGGACTTCAAGCACGAAAAATTGATCGATAAATTGAAGATTTGAGTTCTCGGGCGCATAGCTCAGCCGGTTAGAGCGTTGCATTCACATTGCAAAGGTCTCTGGTTCGAATCCAGATGCGCCCACTTTTACATATAAACTTATCCACAGACAGGCCTGTTGCAGGTCTGTTTTTTTTGCGTTAAGATTGTTTTATCTGGTGGGAGATTGTGGGTAAGTTTGTGGATAAGTATATTAAACTGGGGATAAACAAGATGCTTATAGGCGAATTTAAACACAATCTGGATTCGAAAAACCGTCTCACCGTTCCGGCTAAATTAAGAGTGGAGCTGGGAGAAACACCGGTTTTAACGAGAGGGTTGGACGGCTGTTTGTTTATTTATCCAGCCCGCGACTGGCAGCTCTTTATGGAAAAAATGGCGAATCTGCCGCTCGGCCAGAAAAAAGCGCGTGATTTCAAAAGATTTATGCTTTCCGGCGCTTCGGAAACGGAAATCGACGAAATGGGGCGGATTTTGATTCCCGAACCGCTGAAAAAATATGCCGCGCTGGAAAAATCTGCCGTGATAATCGGCGTTTCCGACAGGATAGAAATTTGGAGCGAAGGTATTTGGAACGAATATATCGTCGAATCGGGAAAAGCGTCGGGCGATATCGCCGAGGGATTGGAACAGTTCGGAATTTAAAATGCATATTCCCGTTCTTTTAAACGAAGTTTTGAAATATCTGAATCCGCGGGCAGGTGAAAATTTTATCGACGCGACGGTTGGCGACGGCGGACATTCGGCGGCGATTCTTAAAAAAACGGCGCCGGACGGAAAACTGCTGGCGATAGACAGAGATGAAGAATCACTGATGCGCGCGAGAGTGAATCTTGAAAAATTCTCCGGGCGCGCGGTTTTTGCCAACGATTCTTTCGGCAATATTTTGGCAATCGCGCGCGGAAGCGGCATCGAGCCGGTGAACGGCATTTTGTTCGATTTCGGGATGTCGACAAGCCAACTGGAAGATTCGGGCAGGGGATTTTCTTTCCGCAAAGATGAAATTCTCGATATGAGATACGACGAAAAAAATTCTCTTACGGCCGAAGACATCGTCAACGAATACGGCGAAGCGGATTTGGAAAAAATTTTTAAGGAATTCGGGGAGGAAAGAAAATCTCGCGCCGTTGCCGGAGCGATCGTCGAAGCGAGAAAACGCTCGAGAATAAAAACAACGGGCGAACTGGCGGCGATTATCGGAAAAATCATAAGGCGGCGGGGAAGAATTGATCCGGCAACGAAAATTTTCCAGGCCCTTCGCATAGAAACGAACGGCGAGCTGGCGGAAATAGAAAAAGCCCTGGCCGATGTTCCGGAAGTTTTGGCGGCGGGCGGCAGGGCGGCGTTTATTTCATTTCATTCTTTGGAAGACAGATTGATAAAAAATTGGTCGAAAAAATCGGCCGAAGAAAAAAACATTAAAATTTTAAATAAAAAACCTATTACGGCTTCGGCGGAGGAAATAAAAGACAATCCGAAAAGCCGGAGCGCGAAATTAAGGGTAATAGAAAAAATATGAAAGCGATCGCTGTAAAAATTCAAAATGTCCGGATGTTCGCGAATTGGCGAATAGAATCGCTCAATGCGGCGGCGATGGTCGCCGTGGCCGTTCTGGCGGCGCTTTATCTGGTCGCCATCAACAGTGTTGTCGTGGCGAATTATCAGAAAACGGCGATTCAAAAAAATATCGACGCTTTGAGAGCCGACGTCAGGAGTTTGAACGTTAATTTATCGGAAAAAAGAAGTATCGGTTTTTTACAGCAGGCCGCCAAAGATTTGAATTTGGTGGCGAACGATCAAGTTCAGTACGTTAAAGCCGCCAGTGAAGTTTCAATGGCGGGGAAGTAAGCTCCCGCTTATGTCAAAAAGCAATCCGGAAAAAAGAATCTGGCTTTTGGTTTTCATTTTTGTTTCCATCGGTCTTTTGATTTGGGGGCGGTTTTTTTATCTGATGATAATCCGCCGCGATTATTATATCGCCAAAGCGACGCATTTAAGCGGTGATACCGCCGTTGCCGCCCGAGGCAGTATTTTTTTGACCGATAAAGACGGCATTCCCTATGCGGCGGCTTTGAACAAGGAATTTTCTTTGATATACGCGGTTCCCGAGAAAATCAAAGATCCGGCCGCGACGGCGAAAACATTGTCGCCGATTTTGGGAATCGACGAACAGGCGCTTCTTCAAAAATTATCAAAGCCGAAAGACGCTTATGAAATTCTGGCCAAAAAAGTTTCCGATGGTGTCGTCAATGCGATAAAATCGCTCGGCGATTCCGCGATCGGCGTCGACAGCGAAACGGCGCGCTATTATCCGTCCGATCTTTATTTGTCGCAAGCTATCGGTTTTTTGGGCTTCGGTAAAAATGGGCAGGCGGGGCAATACGGTCTTGAAGAAAATTATAATGCCGAGCTTTCCGGTCCGGTCTCGAGTTCGGACCTGGTTTTAACCGTTGATTCGGCGATTCAGGCGCAAGCCGGCGCTTTGATTGCGGCGGCGGTGCAGAAATGGCGGGCAACCGGCGGCTCGATTATCGTTATGAACCCGAAAAACGGCGATATCGTGGCGATGGCTTCTTATCCGAATTTCGACGCCAACGATTATGCCGCCGTTCCCGATCAGAACATTTTCGTCAATCCGGACACACTAAAGCGTTTTGAACCCGGTTCTGTTTTCAAACCGCTAACGATGGCGATAGGTCTTGAAACCGGCGCGGTTACTCCCGAAACGAAATTTTTAAATACCGGCACTGTGAAAGTCGACGACCGGACGATTTCCAACGCCTTGCCGACCGAAATGCTCGGCTGGCAGACGATGCCCGTTGTATTGGAGCAATCGCTTAACACCGGAGCCGTTTTTGTCGAGCAAAAAGTGCCGAAAGACATTTTTTTGAAATATCTTAAAAATTTCGGCGCCGATGATAAAACGGGAATCGATGTCAGGGAAATTTCGGGCGATTTGTCGGTTTTGTCGTCGATGAGAAACGTGAATTTCGCCACCGCTTCTTTCGGACAGGGCGTGGCGCTTACGCCGGTAGAACTTATTCGCGCGCTGGCGGCGATTGCGAACGGCGGCAAACTGGTCCGGCCGCATCTTGTCGCCAAAATAATTTCGCGCGGCGGCGAAGAACGCCAAATGCGCGGCGACGAAGGATCGCGGGTGATTTCTCCGGAAACCGCGGCGAAAGTCGTCTCGATGATGGTCGATGTGGTTGAAAAGGGCAGCGGCCGGCGCGCCGCCGTTTCCGGCTATTCCATCGCCGGCAAAACCGGCACGGCGCAGATTCCGGATTTGAAAACGCATAAATACAATCCCGACGAAAATATCCATACTTTTATCGGTTTTGCGCCAGCTTACGATCCGAAATTCATCGCGCTGGTAAAAATCGACAAACCCAAAGGCATTCGTTTCGCCGAAAGCACGGCCGTTCCGGTTTTCCACGATCTGGCTCAATTTATTTTCAATTACTGGAGTATTCCGCCGGATCGGCCGGTCGCGCCGGCGGCGCAATGATTTGCTGAAATTCGCGATTGCGAATTATAATAACCGCGTATGAAAAATTCCAAAATAAAAGTTGCCGTGATTTTTGGCGGCCGGTCGGTCGAACATGAAGTTTCCATCGTTACCGCGATGCAGATTTTTGCGAGCATCGATCGCGAAAAATACGACGTCATTCCCGTTTACATAAATAAATCGGGCCGCTGGTTTGCCGGCGAGCGGCTTGAAAAAGTAGAAAATTTCAAAAATTTGAAGCTTGGCACCAAAGCGCCGGAATATGTTTTTCAGGCATCGACGAAAACCGGCGGATCGCTCGCGCCGGCCGGCGCCGCCGGATATTTTTCCGGCAAAATTCGCCCCGATATTTATTTTCCGGCGATTCACGGCACTTTCGGCGAAGACGGCACTTTACAGGGACTTTTTGAAATGGCCGGCGTTCCTTACACCGGCTGCGGCGTTGCGGCTTCGGCGATCGGAATGGACAAAATAATTCAAAAAGCGATTTTTAAAAATGCCGGCGTGCCGGTCGTTAATTATCTTGGATTTTTGAAAAGCGAATGGGAAAATGGCAGGGGAGAGATTTTAAAAAATATAGAAAGCCGGTTAGGATTTCCCGTTTACGTCAAGCCGGCAAATTCGGGAAGCAGTGTCGGCATCGGAAAAGCGGATAATGTTTCGGAGCTGGGAAAGGCGATAGATGTTGCCGTGAATTTCGACGGACGGATTGTGATCGAAGAAGGTAAAGAAAATATCGTCGAAATAAATTGCTCGGTTTTGGGAAACGAAGATTTGAAAGTTTCGGTTTGCGAACAGCCGATAAAACATCGCGACGTTTTGACTTACGAAGACAAATATCTCAAGGGCGGCAAAACCAAAGGGATGGCGGGGCTTTCGCGGCTTGTGCCGGCGCCGATAAACGAAGCGCTGACAGCACAAATTCAGTCGGCGTCGCTCGCGGCGTTTAAATCCATCGGCGCTTCGGGATTGGCGCGCGTCGATTTTATGGCGCGGCCGGAAAGCGGCGAATTTTGGATAACCGAAATCAACACTCTGCCCGGTTCGCTGGCCTTTTATCTTTGGGAAAAAAGCGGATTGGATTTTCCGGAATTATTGGATAAATTGATAGAGCTTGGATTCGAGCGACATAAAAACCGCAAAGCGTTGATGTTCAGCTACGATTCGGAATTGATTTCGAAAACCGCCGCCGAAAACGCGAAAAGTTAAAAATAATTGTCCGGCAAATCGTTTTCGAGAAGGACGGCCGAATTGGCAACCGCGATTTCCGAAAGTTTCGATTTGGCGGAATCCAAATCTTTCGCCCAAAAAATTTTTTTGTCGAAATCGTTTTTTAATCCGGCTTTAAAACCCTCTTCAAGCGCGGCCTTGTTGGTTTCGCCGACTACTATCGCGTAATCGGCGGCGGAGGCGGCGCGGAGCGCCGCCTCTTTATTCAGCTCGAATTGCTTTTCGCCCAGTTCGACCATCCCCGGAGTAACGATGATTTTTCTTTCGGCCCCGATATTTTTCAGTGTTTCCAAAGCCGCCGCGAAACCGGCCGGATTGGAATTATAAGTGTCGTCGATAATCGTGATGCCGCCCGAAGCTTTGATTATTTCCCGCCGGTGCGGCGTCGGCGGCATCGTTTTTATGTTTTCCGCGATTTCGGCTTCATCAAGCCCGAATTTTTTGCCGATTTTTTCCAGCAAATCTTCTTTTGATTCGAAAAAATCCGGCTTAACGCGCAAAACGAAATTTTTAATTTCGTTTTCCAGTTCGCGCGGCAGCAAAGCGGCGCCATCCGCGGGCAGAGATTCGATAAGCTCCATTTTCGTTTTTAAAATATTTTCCATCGAGCCGAATCTTTCGAAATGCATCGGGCCGACGGCGGTGATTACTCCGATTCGCGGTTTGGCAAGCTCCGCTATCGCCGCAATATCGCCGCGCCCGTAAGCGGCCATTTCGCAGACGAAAATTTCATGTTCCGGCCGCAGATTTTCATCGATGGTTTTCGCGACTCCGAGCAAGGTGTTGTAATTGCCTTCGGTTTTTAAAACGCGATATTTCGAAGCCAGAATATGGGCGATCGCGTCTTTTACCGTCGTTTTTCCGTAAGAACCGGTAATGCCAATGACGATAAGATTTTTAAATTTTTTGATTTTTAACCGCGCCCGCCGAACCGACAGGTTTTTTATCAATCGGTCGAACGGAGACAATACGAAAAGCGCCGTCAAAAGCGCGCGATCCGGAAACGCCCGCAGAGAAACCGCGTTAAAAAATCCCGCGAGCCAAAAAAGCGCGCGGGCTTTCGGCGTCCATTTCAACGCGCCTTTTTTTTCCGAAACGATGCGGTCGGGATTGTTTTTCAGCCAGTTTTTAAACCGGCGGGAGTCGTATTCTTCGAGCTGTAAAAGATATAAAAGATTTTTCGGCGGCATCATGAATTTATAAAGCGAATTTTTTTATTATTTTCGCGAATTCGTTGGGTTTTTCCAAAAACATAAAATGGCCGGCGTTTTTTACGACAACCAGTTCGGCGCCGCGGATCAATTCCGCGGTTTTTATTCCTTCTTTGAGCGGAGTCGCTTCGTCTTTTTCACCCCAGACGACAAGCGTCGGAATTTTTATCGCCGCCAGTTCCGCCGCCAGATTTTCTTTGATGATTTTTTTAAAAGTTTCTTTCAAAACGGGATTTTCGATTTTGGCGTAATCGGTTTCGCCGAGGTTTAAAATTTTCAAAACGGCGGCGCGGGATTTTTCCGGAAAAAATTTTTTAAAAATTTTGGCGGCTTTGGCGAGCGCGCGGATTTTTAAATCCGGTTCGCGAATTGCCGCCGAGCCGATTAAAACGAGCTTGGAAATCGACTCGGGATACAGCAGAGCCGACTTGGCCGCCGCCGCGCCGCCGAAAGAATGGCCGGCGACGATCGGATCTTTGATTTTATTTTTTTGAATGAAATCGAGGACGAATTCGGCGTAATCTTTCAAGCTCATCTGATTTTCGATCGGCGCGGCGCCGAAACCCGGCAGATCAACGGCGTAAATTTCGAAATCGTTTCTAAGAAAATAAAAAAGCGGCTTGAAGATTTTCGACGAAACGCCCCAGCCGTGGAGAAAAATGAGATTTTTTTTGGGATCCATTATGCGAAATTATGGCACAAAAAGTTGCCGGAAGCAACCGGTTTGGTTTATAATAAATCGCGGATTCGAAATTCAAATCCGCGCGAACGGGAGAGCGGGCGAAGATTCCGCAAATTTAATCCGGCCCTGTCGTCTAGCGGTTCAGGATACTTGGTTCTCATCCAAGCGACACGGGTTCGAATCCCGTCGGGGCTGTCAAGAAAATTTATTATCGATATGACCCGAGTGATAGCGAGTGAGCTGTGATCCGAGTGGCTTGCGCTGATAATGAGTTGAATAAAAACCAGCAGTTGAACTTTACTGCCATTTTGTTTATTTATTTTATAATTGTAAAAATAATCTTGGAGTGCTATTTTACGTATGAAAGTAGGCTACTGCATCGCGGATTACGGTCCGCGGTCGCCGAAATCCTGAACTCTCAGCAAACTTGCCAGAATCATGGCGATTACGGTCGTCATGAGCGTGCAGTGAGATTTTAGCTACTACTTACTGTTTCCTAGCGCGGGTGGCAAGAGCCAAAAGCTCGGCCTGCCGCCGTATTAAATTCAGGAGTGAAAGCTTATAGGTCCGCTTCCAGCGGGAAGTAAAGCTCGATCTTCGGTGGCTCGGTTGGGAAGCAGTAATGCCGGTGTGGCTCTCGCCACGGCGCCGACAAGGTCGCGAATTTGTGGCTCAACGAGGGTAAGCCGAAGCTCAACTGGAACAACTCGGACAACTCGAATGCGAAGTGGGGCTCGGCCTCCTGCGGTAGTCGTTTAAATCATAGAAAGGCGTCCTCGAAAGGACGCCTTTCGCTATCTCAAAGAGCGTATCCATCCGCCAAGCTGCATTCCGATTTCTTGTGCCTTTGCTTCCGCCGAAAGATACTTTTCGTTGTTGATCATCTTCATCTCGCGAGCCACATACAGCAGCACCTTGAAGACCTCGTATTTTCCGTTGGCTTGCTCAAGGACTTCCAACTTTTGCAACCTTTGCATTCCGGCGGCCATCAGGATCAGCTCCAAGAAAACCAGCACATGCTCTTCGATTTGCTTTCCGAGCAGATACTGATCTTTTTTCGGAAATGTTTTCAGATATCCGTAGAGTTCCTTGTAGAGATCGATGGTATGTTTAAGAATCGGAGCATCGTTGTTTAATTGATCTAAATTTCTCATATGAAAGTTTACAGAAAACTATTCGAGCAAATCGTCTCAACAGAGAATCTCCTCGAAGCGTGGGACGATTTCAAAAGAGAAAAGCGGAAAAAAGCCGATGTCCAGCTTTTTGAGCGGCATTTGGGAGATAACCTCTTTAAACTTCACCGCGGCCTGATCCATAAAAGATATCGGCATGGCGAGTATGTCGATTTTTATGTCCGCGATCCGAAGTTGAGGCATATTCACAAAGCCACCGTCCGCGACAGAATCGTCCATCACGCGGTTTTCCGCGTTATTAACCCCATTTTTGAGTCGACCTTTATTCCCGATTCTTATTCTTGCAGGAAAGAAAAGGGAACCCATAAGGGGGTGAAGCAGCTCGGCGTTTACGCACGAAAAGTTTTTCAAACGAAAGGCGGATGCTTTGCGCTCAAGTGCGACATTCGGCAATTTTTTCCGACCATTGACCATCAAATCCTTCTGGAGATCATCGGTCGCAAAATTAAAGATCAGGATGTTTTGGATTTGGTCGGAGTAATCATTGGAAGTTTCGCGTCCGATGCCGACCAGAGACTCGGCATTAAAGGAGCGCCCATCGGCAATCTTACCTCGCAGATGTTCGCCAATATTTACATGAATGAATTGGATCAGTTCGTGAAGCATGACCTCAAAGTGAAATATTACCTTCGATATACGGATGATTTTGTGATTCTCCATCATGACGATCAATATCTCGCTTCGCTGAAAGACAAAATTTCAGATTTTTTGAGAACACATCTTGATCTGTCCCTTCATCCCAATAAAGTGGAAATTCGCAAGTTGCGGCAAGGAATCGATTATTTGGGTTATGTTTCTTTGCCGTACGCTCGCGTTCCTCGCGCAAAAGTTCGCAGAAGAATTTTCAGAAAACTGCGCTATAAGGTCAAACAATTTAAGGCTGGGTTGATCAGCGAGGAATCCCTTTTGAGATCGTTTGATTCTTACATGGGGTTTCTTGTCCATGCCGACAGCCATAAATTAAGAGAGAAGCTTCATCAGCAGTTTTGGCAGTGGGTGAAAGAACCTTCAGACCAAACAAAAAAGGGACAGCCGTAGCCTGCTGCCCACAATATCGAATGCACCGAGGCGCACCGATTGTGGAGGTCGGCTGCCCCTTTCAGGCCGCAATCGGGCCCTTAAGAAGGCAGATAACCTCGCGTGCGCGTATTCGATATTGTAGGCAGCAATTTAAATATACCACCTTTTATGCCAAACGAAAAGAGCAGATTTTTATCTGCTCTTTAGAAATACCTCTAAAAAAATTTTCGCGGAAATCAAATATCAAGAAACAAGAGGGACAAGCATCCAAGCATCAAGGCCCAACTCTACTACCGCAGGAGGCCGAGCCCCACCTCGCATCCGAGTAGTCCGAGCTGCTCCAGCTGAGCCCCGGCTCACCCCCGTAGAGCCACAAACCCGCGACCCTGTCGGCGCCGCGGCGAGAGCCGGGCAAGTCCAGCGAATGATCTTTAAGAATTTCCGGGTGCTGGAGTATTAGTGCGACGCCTTCATCGGCGGTAAGCGGAGAACGTCCTTCTTTTTTGAATTGTTTTACCGCCTCATCTGCGCTTTTCCCGAGCATGACTTTGCCGTTTTCGATGTCTACTACGAGATATGCCATCGCTTCCGGGATTTCAACGCCCTTGGCGGTGGTGAAGTATCCGGATACATCGTCAAAGCCCGTAGATCCCTTTTTACCTTCAAGTTCAACAAGAGGCATTTGCTTTTCTAAAGCAAGAAGTTTGTCTCGCGGAACGACTACGAATGGAATTCGGCCTTCTTGAAACTCCCGCGAGGAAAGTTCCTTAAGTTTCTCCTTTAATGGTTCGAATATCGCGGCGAATTTTTTCTCATCCATGCCGGCAAGCTTGGGAAATCCTTTCTTGGAGAGATTATCTATTTGGCGATTAAACTCCTGCTCGAATTTTTCATATTGTTCGCGGTTTTCAACCATCTCCATTCCGACGGTGCGCTGCAATTCGCGGAGTTTTTCGAGGGCTTGCGTTAAGTCGTTTGAAGAAAACGCCCGCTCGGCTTCTTGAGCGAGCGTCACGGCTTTTTGTTCAAGCTCGGCTTTTCGTTCTTTCACTTCTTCCGGCTCTTCTTTTTGTCCTTTTTTGCTTTTATCTTTAAAAAACGCTTCAAATTCTGTTTTGACTTCTCCTTCTGCGGATTCTTGAGGAGTAAATTGTGGTTTTTCAACGCTCATAATAATAATTAGAGTTCGGCAACAAGGCTTTGAAGATAGGTGCGCTCTTCGCCAAGCGGAATCTTTGGCAAAACAACTTCCTGCACCGCTTTTTTAGCGCGGGTAATACCCTTTCTTTTTTCCTCGGCGGTCAATTCAACATGAGGAAGCTCAAAAGCACACTCAACAGATTCGCGCAAACTAAAGACGAATTTGATTGGCTCATCTGATTTGCCTTCGTGGTAAGCCCGATAAGCCTCACGAATCTTATTTGCCATCTCCACAACTTCTTTCACATCCTCGATCCGCTCTTTTCTTGCGCTTGTTAGGAGTTCGTGCGCCCGGGGATCTTCTTTCTTGTTTACAACCGAATCCCAAAGAATTTGAAACTCTCTTTGATCCAAATCTTTGAGTTCGGGGATATATTGGCGAACGATAAGTGCTTCGTCGGAACGATATTGTGTTTGCTCGTTAGGACTCGCTTTTTCTTTTTCAAACGGCGGATAGCCAACTTCCATAATGCGGGCTCGGGATTTGATAGTTTCGGTAAGCGGTTTGACTCCCATATAGTGTTGGGGATTTTGAAGTCCGACCATAACCACTTCTTCGGCCGCTTTTACCGATGTCCGATCTTCGCCCAAGAAAAGTGCGCGGTCGTGGTCAAAAAGAGAGTTCAGTATTTTAGCAACCTCGGGTTTTAAGGTGTTGATTTCGTCAAATTCAAGAACTGCGCCCGGGGTTTCCAGAGCTTCAATGACGGTGGACTTAATGCGGTAAGTGCCTTTTTTGGCATCATATTCCAAAAGATACTTCAAATCCTGTTCGTCTTTGCCGGCTGAACAAGTAAAACGAAATACCGGCCGTTTGGTGAGATAGGCGAGGTGGTCAACGATTTTATTTTTTCCAGTACCGGCATCACCTTCAATGATTACGATTCCCTGTTGCCGCTCGCGCTGGCGATTGATAAGGCGTGTAAGTTTTTCCATTGTCTCAACCACATACGGGGTTTCCACGAAATATGGATCTCGCTCAAGCGTTTCGCAGGATTCGTGAACCGCAAGGGAATTGAGATGGCGCATGGCGCGAAGCACCCACTCGGATTTGGGGTGATCCTGTTTGAATTTGGTTAGATATTCTTCGGCGGCTTGTCGTTCTTTTTCATCGCCGCTTGTTATTTTATCAACCGCATCCAGATATTTTGAATTTTCTTTTTTGAGAGCTTTATATTCTTCCAGCGGGAGATAGCGTTCATATTCGCCGAATCTTGTCTTGCCTCTGGCAACGCCGCCCGGCTTTACCTCTACGCCGTCATTGCGCTTAAAAGCCAGCTCAACCATTGTCTGGCCTTGTTCTCGGAATTGCTCGGCTTGAAGCTGCCAAGTCAGCTTTTCTGTCGGCCCTTCGAAAATTGGGGTTGTTTCCCGGCCGATACGCACTTCTTTTTCTTGCTCGCTTACCCCGATAGTTTCTTTTTCCTGCTCGTGCGTTTCCAGAGCTTCAAAAACTTCTTTGGATTTTTCTTGGACTTTGATGCCAGATAAAATATCCTTTGCCTCTTTTGGCAAAGCTTCGGATTTCAAAAGATCTTCTCGGATACGGGTAATCTCCGAGAGTTTTTCGGCATCCTCTGGCTTGAATGCCTCAAATCGTTCAATTGTTGGAAAGCCTTCGCGCATATTGATTAAATTATAGTTTAATTTTGTTATTTTATCAACTTGATTTGCGGATCCTCTAAAAAAATTTTCGCGGAAATCAAATATCAAGAAACAAGAGGGACAAGCATCCAAGCATCAAGGCCCAACTCTACTACCGCAGGAGGCCGAGCCCCACTCCGCATCCGAGTAGTCCGAGCTGAGCCAGTGGAGCCTCGGCTCACCCTCGTAGAGCCACAAATACGCGACCTTGTCGGCGCCGTGGCGAGAGCCACTAGCCCAAACATAGTGATCTTTAAGAATTTCAGGGTGATGAGTGATGAGAGCAACCGCTTCTTCCACAGTGAGTGCCGAGCGGTTGTCTTTTTTGATTTGTTTGATTGCTTCATCTGGAGTTTTGCCAAGAGTGGTTTTGCCTGTTTCAATATCAATCGCAAGATATGCCTTGCCTTCGGGAAGCTTTACTTCATATGGTTTACATCCTTTGATAGCGTCCGCGCTCATGTCTGTATATCCCTTTTTGCCCTCAAGCTCTATGAGTGGCATGGCTTTTTCGCCGCCGATGACATCGTTTTTGATAACAATAATAAATGGAATATGCCCTTCTTTTTCTTTAGTTTCTTTTGCGCGCTGGGCGATTTCGCGGATATGTTCTTTAAGCGGTCCGAAAAGCCTTGCAAATTCATCCGGCTTCATTTTGGCCGCCTTTGCGTATTCTCGTTTTGAAAGTGTGGCGACTTGGCGTTCGAATTCTTTAAGTAGCTGTTCGTGGTGCTCGCTCTCAACGACTCCTTCGGGAGATGTCGTGCGTTGAAGTTCGCGAAGTTTATCTAAAGCCGCGTTAAAATCGTTCCGAGCAAACGCCTCTTCCACTTCGCGGGCAAGAGAGATAGCTTGCTCGGATTCAATTTGCGGTTCTTTCTTCTCCTGGTCCCCGGGTCTTTGTCCGCGCTTTCCAAAAGCTTCGAAAGCAGTGGCTTCTTCGCGGGAAGTTTCGGCTGATTCAGGAGTAGGTTGTAGTTTTTCTGGGTTCATATGTTATTGATTTCTTTTTTCAAAACGCGCGATCTGCTTTCGCAAAATATCAAGCAGCGCGTGGGGGAGCTTGGTAATGTCCGGCACCGGCAGCCCGTTTTTACCATAATACTCTTTTATCGTTGATTCCATACCCGGGCCAATACCGACGCCGATTAATGGAACTTGTCTCGACCATTTGTTTACGATTCCATGCAGTTCCCACTCCGAACCGCTGTGTGTCGAACTCGGCTCCGGCCGGCCGTCTGAAAAGATAATAAGTGCGCCTTGTGCATCATTGGCCAAAAGCCGTTTTTGCAATCGTCTTGCCGCGCCGTCAACTGCATATCCATCATCATTATATCGCGCGTGCGATGTCTGCACTTCCTGAAGCACCCTCATTAATTCCAGCTTCTTTTTTCCAAAGTATTCATCTTCAAATTGTTTGAGTTCAAGAAGTTTTTCATGGAAAGCGAGGATTTCAAAAGGAACTCCTTTGCGGGAAAACGCTTCAGCCATAAGCATGGCGGCTTTGAGGGCTTCTTCGATTTTATTGCCCTGCATGCTGCCAGAAACATCAACAAGCAAAGTAAAGGCTGCTTCTTTTATTTCCGGCACTTCCTTTTTTTCAAATACGCGGCCGTGCCCAGTGGGAACTTCGCGTGCGAGTTTTCTTGTATCAACCCTCTTGCCTCGGCGCTGGCCGCCCTCCCATTCCGACTCTTCCTGAGGTGGAAAAACTTCATCCAATTTTTCTACTAACGCGCCGACATATTTTCTCACTTCTGAAAAGTACTCTTCGTATTTTTCGCGTTCTTCTTTAGTAAGTCCTGTTTCCCGTTCCTTTAGCTTCTCCAATGATTCTTTAACCTCTTTGACCGCTGCCTCTTTGTATTTCCCGGCTTCTTGCTCGGTTTTCTTTTTTTGTTCGTCAAATTCTTTTTCTGCCTGTTCGGCTTGCTTGATATCTTCGGGAGAAACACCCTTCATAGTAACTTCAATCGTGCCATCCTCGCGCTCTTTCATTTGCATTGATTTTGGCTGGATGCGCTTAACAAATTCCCGCTCCTCTTCAGTCAGCTTTTCGCGAGCTTCTTTGATATACTGCTCTTTTTCTTCTTGTGAAAGTTCGTCCCACGCTTTGCTTTCGCCGGGCTGCTGACCGGGCTGTTTTTGCTTTCCCTCTTTTTTCTGCTCGCCTTTTTGGCCTTTGCCTTCCTGCGATTGTTGTCCTTCTTGTCCTTCCTCTGATTTTCCTTCGCCCTTTTCTCCCTGCTGTCCCTGCTGCTGTTGTGGTGCGCCTTCTCCTTTTTGTTTTCGTTCGTGGTTTTTCTTTGCTTCATCCTGAATGTGTTTGTCTATGAGCTCTTTGAATATCGGCCATCCTTTTTGCCAGAGAACGTCAGTGAACGCTTTGCGTCCTTTTCGCTCGCCAAGGTATTCATCTAAAGCCTCTTCGGTTTTTTCAAACGCCTTAAGAACTTTTTCGTCTTTTATTCTTGTCTTGAGTTCTTCGAAGTCAAACCCTTCAATAAAAGATTCCGCTCCTTTTGCCCAGCATAAAGCGCCATACTGGATGGGGAGCGGCTTTTTTTCAAAATCGAGAAGCAATGCCTCCGAAATATCTTCTTTGAGATAAGTGCCGAGACGATGTCGCGCTGTTTTAGAAGTCTGACCCTCCATATTGTTAGAGCGGCCGTCTTCCCATGCGTCGTAGATTACAAAAAGGTCCATCGGATTATATCCCTCCTGCTTTGCGCCCTCTTGCGCTTCCATGAGTGATTGATAATCCGAATGCTTGATGTGACCCATCTCATGGCGAAATACGCCCCAGATAAAATCCTCGCTTCGTTCCAGCAAATCTTTTTCCGGGTACATCATGACTTCTGGCGTAAGAAGTTTCGGGTCAAGTTCTTCCAAGCTCTTATCGGGGTGTTTCTGGCGTTCTCTTTGAAATTTTTCCGAAAGACCGGCGGCCCAGCCGCTGCCGGCGATAACCCTTAAGTCAAAATTTTTAGAAAGGAGCTTAGCGACAAAATGGAGGCGATCTTTGAGTTCCATTACCTCCTGCCGGGATCGTTCTTTTGTTTCTGTTTTCTTTCCTTCAGGATTCGAACGCATAGCAGCTTCCAGCTGCTCTTTTGGCTCGGTTTCAATGGTTGGTTTAAATGATTCCCGTTCCATAATGGAGTGATGACGCTTAATACCTCAATTATAGCGCGATTTTGCGTTTTTATCAATCTTCTATTAGCATTATCTTCTTGTCTTTATAGTTCGGTCGGCTTCTTAAATTCGCTAGTAGCTCTCTTTTACCCGACGTGCTGCCTTCTTTGAGAAGGTATTTGAATTTCTTGACAGTCATGATGCAATAGCGGATTGGACAACACCTGCCTGCGGCGTTGGTTCATCAATGTTGTACGTTGACGCATACGGCAACGTATCGCTTTGTCCGACTTTGACACAGCGAGAAAATCCGGAATTCTTGGCCGGAAACGCAACTCATTCTTCTTTGAAAGACATCTGGGAAAATTCTCTGGTTTTCAAAAAAATCAGAGGGTTCCAGTGCAGAGAAGTGAGGCAATGTCATTTTCGCGAACTCCGCAAGGGAGGATGTAGAAGCCGAGCGTATTTGGCAAGTAACAACCTCAATTCGCCCGACTTCGCAATGTGTTTGTTGTATAATGCGAAATAAATTTCAGCCCAATCATTTCAGCTTTGATTGGGCTTTATTTTTTGGCTCTAAAATGATAAAATTTATTTATGAATACGCCTAAGGTAAAATTTACCGACTTCCCCTTATCCAAAGAAATTGACTGGATATATGGTTTTTTGTTTCAAGATAAATGGGGTTGGGGTAAATATATCATTAAAAAACATCCTGAAATTAAAAAGGTTTTTTATTTTAAAACCGAAGCCGAACGGATTGAATTCTTGAGAAGATATATCGTTAAATTTAAAATTAAGAATCAGAAACTGATAGAAACAAAGAAAACGATATACCAAAAAGAATGGCAAAAAATTGAAAGAGACTTTTTTGTCGCACTTGCGGAAATTTTACAAATCGATTGGCCTAAAAACAGAAAAACGATTAGGGCTATGATTTCTATAAATCCAATCTGCCACAGGTTTTTAAACGGTTGGAGTTTTTCTATTTTTTATAATTATAAAAAAATATCTCATGCGATGGAGGTTATTATGCATGAATCTTGCCATTTCTTATATTTTGAAAAGTGGAAAAAATTATACCCCAAAATGGATAGTAAAAAATTTGAATCTCCGCACATTGAATGGCACCTCAGCGAAATTATCGCTCCGATTATTTTAAACGATTTTCGAATCCAAAAATTATTAAAACAAAGAGCGGTTTTTTATCCCGCACACGAGAAAATAAAAATAGGCGATAAAACCGCTCCAAAACATTTGTCCGATTTATACAAAAAAATTGTCGGAAAGGAAAAAACTTCGATGAATTTTTAAAAGAATCTTACAAAACAATCAAAAGTAATAGAAAATTGTTTAAAACATAACTGACCTTCAAAATCATATAACAGAATTTCAATTTAGATTTTGCCCACGAGCCGAAGTCAAGCCCCACCCCGCGCGATTGAGTGCGAAAGCCGATCAGAAAGTTTTGCTTTTCTTTAATCGATGCGCATATAATTATTAAAAATCCAAAATGAGTAAAATCGGAATAATTTTTAAGTGGCTGTTCGCTCTTGTCGCTTTTGTTGTAAGCATTATCGGTTTGGTGGGCATTTTGAATTTGGGACTAAGAACCTATGTGTTCACCAAAGCGGATCAAAATTGCTATGTTCAGCCGATGGCCGCGCCCGCTCCGGCGGCGAAAGGTATAGACATTGATCAAAAAATAGTTTGCGACGCCAATCAAACGAGCCAGCGGCAAAGAGACGCGGCGCTCGATTTGGCGATGATTATCGTCGGCGTTCCGATTGCCGTGTTTTTTTATCGCTCCGTTCGAAAACTATAATATGATTCCGCGCGGCTTGAATTTTAAAATGTTTTTGCAGGAGTTGGCGGCTTTCGGTTTGGTCGGCGTTATCGGAGTTTTTTCGGCCGGCGCGATTCGCCAATCGGGATGGGCCGCCGGCGCTTCCGCGACCGCGCCGGCCGCGCTTCCTTGGTGGCAGTTTGTGTTTGCTTTCGGCATCGGCACGGCGATTATTTTGGGGCTTACCCGTATTTCGCACGGCGGATTTTTTTTGCGGCTGTTTTTTCTTTTCGCGATTTTTTCGGGCGTATTGATAACACTCGGCGTTTTTTTGCCGGGCAATTTGCCGCTTATTTTTTCTTTGATTTTAATCATTTTTTACATAATCTGGCCGTACGTCTGGCTTCACGATCTGATATTGATTCTGACTTTGCCTGGCATCGCCGCGTTTTTGGGCGTTTCGATAAATCCCTGGGCGGCCGTCGTTATTTTGATTTTTATGGCGGTTTACGATTACATCGCGGTTTATAAAACCAAACATATGGTAAAAATGGCGAAAGCAATGATCGCCGACAGGGCGATTTTTGCGATGATTTTTCCCGAACATTGGCGCGGATTCGGCGCGCGGCTCAATGAAGCGCGTCCGGGCGAAGGATTTATGATGCTCGGCACCGGCGATTTTGTTTTTCCGATTATTATGGCCGCTTCGGCATACGCCGTAAGTGTCGGCGCCGCATGGCTTGTTTTCGGTTTTTCGCTGGTCGGGCTTTTGTTTATGCATTTGATTTTTATTTCCCAAAAAGTGCGGAAACCGATGCCGGCTTTGCCGCCGCTTGCCGTTTTTTCGATTTTGGGATTCGCCCTGGCGGTTATTTTTAAAATTTGAACGCGGCCGCTTTTATAATTATGAAAGAATTTTTTAATAACAAAACGAACAGGATATTATCGGCCTCGGCTTTGATTCTTGTCGCCGCTCTTTTTTTGTTTCTTAGATTTTTTGTCAGGCAAAGCGGCATTCCGGTCGTTTTGCATTACAATGTCGGCGGGGGAGCGGATTATTTCGGCGAAGTCCGCAGCGTTTTTATTCTGCCGGCCGTCGGTTTGATTATTTTCCTGGTGAATTTTTTACTGGCCGCCGAATTTTGGAAAAAAGACCGCGCTTTGTCTTATTTTTTGTCTTCTACTTCCGTATTGGCGCAGTTTTTTCTTTTTATCGCCGGCATCGCTTTGTATCTGATAAATAAGTAAAAAATATACTTTACTCTCTATATCTTGTGTAAGATTAGCAGTATTTAGTGCTTGCAAAAAAAATTATATGTGTTAAGATAAACCCAATTTGGGTTACTTGGTCTTTTAAATTTAGAAATTTTATCTCCTTTTTAAGGAGAAAAATGGTAAAAATAAAGCTAAAAAAGGAGATTTTAATGGTAACAATTGATAATTTTGTGTTTCAAGTAGAACCCGACTATAAACAAAAGCTGGGTTCAAGAAGTTTTTTTCATTGGCACTGTGGCCAGTTTATGCGCCGCGTAATTGCTTATAGAGCAAAGGACATTTTCCCACTGCTATTATTATTTGATCGCAGCAGTAGAACAAAAAAAATGATACCCTGCGGTTGCATTGGGTATTATTGTGAAAAATGTAGATGCTTTCGAACTTCGTTTGGAGGTTGAACCTTAAAAATGTCCCCCCGCATTAAAATTCATGCGGGATTTTATTTGACGAAACGCCGGAAATTATTGTATATTCCGACTATTATGAAATTCGCGGTTATAAAAACGGGCGGCAAACAATATATCGTCAAAGAAGGCGACAAGCTTAAGATCGGCAAAATCGATACGGCCGAAGGCGACAATGTCGAATTCGGCGAAGTTTTGCTCATAGCCGGCAAGGATGTAAAAATCGGTATGCCTTCGGTTGAAGGCGCGAAAGTTTTGGGCAAGGTTTTAAAACAGGGGCGATCGAAAAAAATCGTCGTTTTCCATTATCACTCGAAAACCCGATACAGAAAAAAAGCCGGCCATCGCCAGCATTTTACGGAAATCGAAATATCGTCGATAAAATAACCTCCGTATCGCGAGGGTTATTTTATTTCTTTTCTCGATTCGAGCGCGCCCGATAGCGTTTTGGCGTCGGCGAATTCGACTTCGGATCCGTACGGCAAACCGCGTCCGATGCGCGTCGTTTTTATTTTGAGCGGCTTTAACAATCTTTCCAGATAACGCGCTGTCAGGTCGCCTTCGTGCGTCGGCGAAATCGCCAAAATCACTTCTTCTATTTTTTCTTTGCCGGTCCGGCCGGAAATTCTTTCGACGAGTTCGGGAATTTTGAGATTTTTGGGAATAGCGATATCGAGCGCGGAAAAAAGGCCGCCCAAAACATGATACAGTCCTTTGTACACTCCGGATTTTTCGATTGTGGCGAGATCGGTTTCTTTTTCGACGACGCAAATCGTTTTGCGGTCGCGCGCGGGATTATCGCAAAACGGGCATTTGCTTTCCGGCGCCTGCCTGCCGGCAGGCAGGTTTTCGATGGCAAAATGGCAAAATTTGCAGGTTTTGACTTCTTTGTCCAATCCTTCGAGCGCGCGCTTTAAATTTTCTCGGGTATTTTTCTTGTCGTTCAAAAGCCAAAAAGCCAGCCGCGCCGCCTGGCGCGGCCCGATTCCCGGAAGTTTCGCAAAATTGTCTATGAAATCTTGTATCGGTTTCGGATACATAATGGTTTATTTTATTGGCGATTAATTCGGGCGGCGAACGCAAAATGAAAAAAATATCGGTCCAAATCTTCTAAAGTCGAACCATATTCTCCGCCGCCAAGCGTTGCGTCAGACAAAACTTCACGAACTCTAGTCAACTCTTTCAAATGCAATCGCCATCTCGAATCGGCGATCGTCAAATCCAAAAGTTCGAAGGCGCGAATAAGCGAATCGTCGCGCAATTTTCCGTCTTTGCCACGCCAGTACAGCGCGCGATTTATCTCGCCGCCGATATTGCCCATCTGTTCGCGAAAAGACATTTTTTGCCAGCCGCCGGCCGCCAGATTTTTATGTTGCGCTTCCATAAAATTATAAAATCATTTTGCTGATTATGTCTCTGATTTTTCTTTGAATTTGCAAACTTTCGATATTTATTGATTTTCGGCGATTTTTTTCAATTCCTTTTTCGATATTGCGTCTTTGATTATTTTTATTTCCATTTTGCTCGATTGCTTAATGCAGTTTATCGAGATTTCTGAAACTGACATAATCCTCGTTGAAATACAATTCGATTTTGCCGGTCGGACCGTTGCGGTGCTTGGCGATGTGAATTTCCGCGATATTTTTTCTTTCCGTTTCTTTTTTGACTTTGTCTTCGCGGTAGATGAACATCACGACGTCGGCATCCTGCTCGATGGCGCCGGATTCTCTCAAATCCGACAATTTCGGCGTTTGGTCGGTGCGGGCTTCGGGCGCGCGCGACAGCTGGGAAACGGCGACGACCGGAATGTTCAATTCGCGCGCGAGATTTTTAAGCGATCTCGAAATTTCGCTGACTTCCTGCGTGCGGTTTTCGATCCGGCCGCTGCCCTGCATCAACTGCAAATAATCGATTATCAAAAGATCGAGGCCTTTTTCGGCTTGCAAGCGTCGCGCCATCGTGCGTATCTGCAAGACATTCGGCGAGGCGGCGTCGTCGATATAAATCGGAGCCGACGACAAACGGTCGAGCGCGCGGCCGATTTTTTCAAAATCGTTGTCCTTTCCTTCATCCGAAAGCTGACCGGTGCGCAGTCGCCACAAATCGATATTACCCTCCGCGGCGATTAGCCGCTCTATCAGCTGTTGCTTTGACATTTCCAAACTGAAAAGTCCGACGGCGATTTTTTCATTCGTCGCCGCGTGTCTTGCGATGTCCAGCGCGAGCGACGTTTTGCCGAAAGACGGCCGCGCTGCGAGAATTATCAGATCCGATTTCTGCAAGCCGGCCAGATGTTTGTCCAAATCCAAAAATCCGGTCGGAATGCCGCGCCAGGTGTCGTCGCCTTTGTGCAGGCGGTCGAATCTCTCGAACGCTTCCGAAAGATGCGGCTTGATGTGCTGGAATTCCTGCACGAGAGATGTCTGGGAAACGCCGAAAATCTTTTTTTCCGCTTCGTCGAGAATCTGACCGATGTCTTTTTTTTCTTCCCAAGCGAGCGAAGCGATTTCTCCCGATGCGCTTATCAAATCGCGCAAAACTCTTTTTTGGTTGACGATTTTCGCGTAGTGGACAACGTTCGATGCCGTCGGCACGAAATTCATAAGCGTCGTCAGATAAGACATTCCGCCGATGTCTTTGAGTTTTTTGTTTTCTTTGAGTTTGCTGGAAACGGTCAAAAGGTCGATGGGTTCGTTTTTGGAATACAAACTGACAACCGCTTCGAAGATGATTTCGTGGGCTTTGCGGTAAAAATCGCCGGCGGCGATGACATCGGCGATTTTCACAATGGCGTCTTTGTCTATCAGAAGCGCGCCCAAAACCGATTGTTCGGCTTCGATATCCTGCGGCGGCAGTCGGGTCGGGTCTATTTGCGATGATTTTTTTAAATACGGTTTCGACGGCATATCTCGGTGAATTTTAAATTCTAAATTCTAAATTTTAAAACAATTTAGCAACTGTCGGACGTAAGTAAAATAATTGATTTGTCCCCGGGACTAAAATAATGGCTGTGAAATCAATATAATTCCTAAAAAGGATTGCCGCAAATCGAAACGGTTGAAAACATGTGGATGAAAAATTTCCCCCGCGAAGCGGGGGAATTTTTTATTTCTTTTTCAATTTCGGGCCGGATGGGGAATCTTCTGTCAGCCAGCCGAGGGATTCGATTTTTTCGCGCAATTCGTCGGCTTTGGCAAAGTTTTTTTCTTGTCGATATTTTTCGCGTTCGTTTGCCATTTTTAAAACAGCCGCCGGAATTTTTTCCGGTTTTATTTTATCAAGTTCCAGTCCGAGCACCTTGTCGAAATTGAAAATCAGTTCGAGTTTTTCGCGCCCGCTTAATTTTTCCGATTTCGCCGCTTTCCATAAAATCGCCAGCGCGGCCGGCGTTTCCAAATCGTCGTTTATGGCCGCCAAAAATTCTTTTTTAAATTTTTTCGCTTCGGCGCGGCCGGCCGCGCCGGCCGGCCGCGCGCCCTTCGCCGAATTTTTTATTTCTTTTACGATTTCCGTCAGATTTTCCAGCGCGTTTTGCGCCGCCCGCAGACTTTCCCAAGTAAAATTCAATTTTGATCGATAATGGGCGGTTAAAACGAGATAGCGAAAAGCGAGCGGATTGAAATTTTTCGCTTCGAGATCGCGGAGATTATAAACATTACCGAGAGATTTCGACATTTTTTCGCCGTTTATCAGCAAATGTTCGCCTTCGACGAAGTATTTTGCGAACGGCTTGCCGGTGGCGCCTTCGGACTGGGCGATTTCGTTTTCGTGATGGGGGAATATCAAATCGACGGCGCCGCCGTGGATGTCGAAAGTCGCGTTGAGATATTTCATCGACATCGCCGAGCACTCGATGTGCCAGCCGGGCCGGCCTTTGCCGAACGGCGAATTCCAAAACGGCTCGCCGGCTTTTGCCGCCTTCCATAAAACAAAATCTTCCGCGTTCGTTTTATCGTATTCGTCGGCGTTTACGCGCGCGCCGGACTTTAATTCCCGCGATTTCAACTCCGACAACCGGCCGTATTTTTTGAATTCGGAAATATCAAAATACACCGAACCATCCGATTTGTAAGCCAAACCCTTTTTTAAAAGCGCGGCGATTAGGCCAATCATTTCCTTAATGTTTTCCGTCGCTTTCGGATATTCGAACGCGCGCTCGATATTCAATTCTTTCAAATCGTCGAAAAACGCTTTTTCGTACGGCCGGACGAATTCGGAAATCGGTTTTCCGGCTTTTTGCGCGCCGCGGATAATTTTATCTTCGACATCCGTGATATTGACTATATGTTTTACCCGATAACCGTCGTATTCGAGCGCGTGTCTTAAAACATCCTCGAAAATATACGTCCGCAGGTTGCCGATATGAACGTAATCGTAAACCGTCGGTCCGCAGGCGTAAAATCCCGCCCGTCCGGAAACCAGCGGTTTGAAGATTTCTTTTTTGCGCGTTAAAAAATTAAAAAGTTTCAGAGCCATTTATTGGTTTTGAAATAAATCCAGGTGAATGCGGCCGTTATCAAAACAACGCCGACGATGGTATACACGGCGGCCGCGTTCGCCGCCAGAATATCCGAAACCAGTATCGCGGGAAAAGTTATAAACGACAAAATCGTAAAAGTTTTGATTATATTGTTCGTTTTATTGCTCAACAAATTGGCATGGGTATCTTCCAGCGCGTTGATCGTGTCGGCGTAATTGTCTATTTCGCTCCAAATTCTTTCATAGTCGCCGACAAGATCGTTGAAATAAATTTTCAAATCTTCGCTTTTTTCCGGCCAGAATTTCATCCCTCTGTTTATGAGAGTGTTGAAAATCCTGCTGAGCGGCCTTACGGCGATTCGGAAATCCAATATGTCTCTTTTGATAAAAGATATTTCTTTAATGAGTTTGCGTTCCGTTTCTTTGAACATATTGTCTTCCACGCGATTGATATTTTTTCCGATATGAACCAGCTGTCTTTCGGCGAAATCGAGGATTTCTTCGCTTATCCAATAAAAAAGATGGCCGGTCGTTTGGCCGAAGTATTTGGATTTCAGCTCGGGATTTTTTTCGCATTTTTTAAAAAAATTTTTAAGCGGTTCAATCGCTTCGTTATGGACGGTTATCAGACGATTTTCATTGATGAAAATGTCGAGACCGACCGACTGCGTCGTTTTTTTCTCCTGGCGGAATATGGGCGCGCGCATTTCAAGAAATAAGTATTCGTTTATATGCTCGATTTTTTCCTTTTGGATATTGAAATTGTTTTTTAGCCAATCGCGGTCTTTTTGGGTCGGGTTTTCGAAATCAAACCACGTTAAATTGCCTTCTGTGATGGTTTTCATTTTTGTTTTTGTGAAAAACGGCTAATAATACGATTTACTTTATCATAAATCACTTTTTGCCGACATATTGACAAAATTTTGGCTATATGATAATATACAGCTGTAAAAAGAAAACCTCTTAGTCGCCAACGGACGGGGTGAGTTTTACGAACAGTTGGGCTTCCCCAAAGACGTTTCCCGGTCTGGGGAAGTATGACAGGGAGCTTCCAGGGCGAACGGCACTGACGCCTTGGAAGTCTAAAATAGTGCCTGGCCCCTTCGCATGGAGGTGGTTTATTTTTATTCTT
>JAJYIB010000021.1 GCA_021790275.1 bacterium | reverse complement strand
CTTTCCAAGCGAGCGCACTAGACCACTATGCGAACCCTCTTTTTTGTGCCGGCCGCCACTTTTGCCGGCCGCCGCGATTGCGGCGGCCGGCGCATTGCAATAATCCGGCTTTTGCAAACCCGAAGATTTGATAATTCGGTTTTTGCCGGATTTTTTGGCTTTGTAAAGAGCGTCATCCGCTTCTTTGAACAGCGCATCGAATTCCCTGACGGTGTTTAAACTTGCCACGCCGCCGCTTATCGTGAACTTGATATTTTTTCTTTTCCAGACGACCGTCGTTTCTTCCGCTTTTTTACGAATGTCTTCGGCAATGTTGAATGCTTGGTCTTCGTCGGCGCCCACAAGCCCCAAAATGATTTCCTCGCCGCCCCAGCGCGCCGCCATATCCACTTCCCTAACCCTTCCCATAATCGTTTTGCTCAACACTTTCAGAATCAAATCCCCCGCCTGATGGCCGTAAGTGTCGTTGATTTTTTTGAAATCGTCAATATCGAAAATCGCCAGACTGAAATTTTTAATCAGAAAATTCTTGCGGCGCGACGGATTTTTCAGGTATCCTTTCGCCTCGTCGACAAATTTCGCGGATTCTTTTTTGAATCCATGGCGGTTATAAAGCTTGGTCAGCTCATCGCGATGCGCCAAATCCTGCAATCGGATAACTTCTTTTTCGAGCTCCTTTATTCTTTTTTGTTCCGCCGTAAGCCGGACCATACCTATTTCTATTATTATAATGACAGCGCTTTTAAGCGCTTGATGCGTTCGCCTATCGGCGGATGCGTCATAAACAAATTGATAAACCAGCCGCCGCCGTCTTTTCTTTTGAACGGATTGTCGATGTACAAATGGGCCGTCGCCGAAGACGCGCGGGTAAGCTGTTTGGGATTGTTGTGGATTTTTTCGAGCGCGCTGGCAAGCGGACCGGAATCTTTGATCAGCCGCGCGCCGCTTTCATCGGCCATAAATTCCCGCCGGCGGGAAACGGCCAACTGGATCAATGTCGCGGCAATCGGCGCCAGAATGGCGGCGATAATTCCGACAACCATCAAAATGCCGGAATTTTCGTTTTCGCTGTCGCGGCCGCCGAAAATGCTTCGGAAAAACGTCATCCTCAAAAAGAAATCGGAAACCATCGCGATGACGCCGGCCAAAACGACGGCGATCGAAGAAACCAATATGTCGCGATTTTTGATATGGGAAATTTCATGCGCCAAAACCCCTTCGAGCTCGCCGGCATTAAGCGTTTGAAGAATTCCGGTCGTCGCCGCCACCGCCGCGTGATTTTTATTGCGGCCGGTCGCGAACGCATTCGGGCTGGCATCGCCGATGACATACACCCGCGGCATCGGAATGCCGGCGAGCCGCGATGTTTTTTCGACCGCTTTAAACAATTCGGGATAATCTTTTTCGGCGGCCGGTTTGGCGCCCGAAACCGCCAAAGCGATTTTGTCGGAAAACCAATACGAAGCGATATTCATCGCCAAACTCAAAACGACGGCGAAATACAAAATTCCCGGACTGGCAAAAATGCGGGCAAAAACAAATCCGACGACAACCACAAACACGAAAAATCCGGTCATCAGCGCCCAAGTTTTCAAAACATTTTTGTTCATTGCGTTTATTATTTTTATATACTCCCGAGATATAATTTTCGGCAACTATCGCAAGCGCAAAAGCACGGGAATCTTCCGCGAAGCGGAAGATTTTTTGCGCCGAGATCGTAGGCGGTCGCCGCTCGTCGGGCGGCGAACCGCCGGTGTCCGAGAATTATATCTCGGGAGTGCAGAATACACAGTTTGATTATACCACCGCGTCTTCCAATTTCAAGGAAAAAAGCTTCGAAATGCCGTCGTCGGCCATCGTTACCCCGTAAAGCACATCGGCGATTTCCATCGTCGCGCGATTGTGGGTGATTAAAATAAACTGGGTTTTTGCCGCGAGATTTTTCAAAACTTTAGCGAATCGCGCCGCGTTGGCTTCGTCTAAAGCGGCATCGACTTCATCGAGAATTAAAAACGGCGGCCGGCTCGCCGAAACGATGGCGAACAAGAGAGCGGCGGCGGCGAGCGAACGCTCGCCGCCGGAAAGCAAATTCAAATCTTTGACTTTTTTCCGAGGCACGCTGACGTTGATCAAAACTCCGGCCGCGCCGTTTTCCGATTCGGCGAGCGAAAGCCGCGCGGAACCGCCGTCGAACATCAGCCGAAAATAGTTTTCGAATTCTTCGCCGATTTTCGCAAAGCCGATTTTAAAGTCGCTGTTTATCCTTTCCGTCAGATCGCCTATCAGATTTTTAAGCGAATCGGCGGCGGCGGCCAGATCCGCGGATTCCGACGCCAAAAAATTATGTCTTTTTTCGGTTTCTTCGCATTCCCGAATTATTTCCCGATCGATCAATCCGATATCGGAAATTTCCCGCCTTAATTTTATTATTCTGTTTTCCGTTTCGGCGGCTCGAGCCGATTTGTCCGCGCTTTCTTCCGAAACGGCGGAAACCGCGTTTTCCGCCGCCAATGCAACGGCAAATTCATCGTAATTTTTTCCGGAATTCCACATTTCGGATTTTATATCTTCTTCTTTAAGCCGGATTTTTTCTTCGGCCAAGTCGAACTCCCGAATCGCTTCGCGGGCCGACAGATATTCGCGCCGCGCCGCCTCCAAATCTCTCTGAATTTCCGCGTACCGGCCGCGCCACTCCGATTCTTCCAAACGTATTTGCCCCAATATTTCTTTATTTTCTCCGATTTTAAGTTCTATTTCCGCCAGCTTTGTTTTCAAGCCGTCGCGTTCTTTGCCGTAAGGATTTTCGCTTTTGCCGAAATCGGAAAAATCGGCCATCGCCAGAATTTCCGAAATTTTACCGCCTTCGAAATGATCGCTGACGGTCTTGATTTCCGCGGCAACGCTTTTAACAGCTTCATTCGCGGCTTCGCCGCCAAGCCCCAGCGCGGCATCGAGTCGTTTTGCCCAGTATTTTATTTTAATCGCCAAAACCGCTTCGAGAGTTTTTATATTGGCGGCGTCGTTTCTTTTCGCCGATTCGATAAGTCCCTCGATGCGTCCCAATTCGCGCATAGCCACGCTCCATTCGGCGTTAAGTTTTTCGAGATTGTTTTCGATGCCGCCGCTTTTTTCTCCGGATCGGGAGATTTGCGCGATTTGCTCGTTGAAAAATTTTTCTCTGGCCTCGAAATTTTCTTTTGCCGCCGCAATCTTAAAATCGGCGGCGGCGCGCGCTCCTCGGTTGATATTTCTTTCGGAAAAAATTCCGCCTATTTTCGCTTTGAAAAATTCTTTTTCGAGAGCGTCGAGCTCGTTTATCAACAATTCCCTTTTTTTGAACTTTTCCGCCTGCCGCTTCAAAGATTTCAAATGCGGAGAAATTTCATTTATCAGATTGGCGGTCTGCTCCAAATTGGCGGCGGTTTCGGCCAGTTTCGATTCCGCTTCCGATTTTTTCAATTGGAACTCGCGAAGGCCAAGCGCTTCTTCCAGTATGTTTCGCCTTTCGGCGGCGTCGGCTTTCAAAATTTCGTCGGCCGAGCCCTGATTGACGATCGAATGCCCCCGCAAGCCGAGCTTCGACCGCGCCAAAAGTTCGGCGATATCTTTCAGACGCACGGAACTGCCGTTCAAAAAATATTCGTTCGAGCCGTCGCGGTAAACTTTCCGGCCGATAGACACTTCGTCAAAATCCAAAGGGAAAAATCCGTCGCCATTGTCGAAATGGAGATTAACCCCCGCTTTCCCTTGCGCCGCTTTCAGCGGCGAACCCGCCCAGATCAGATCGGCGCCGGATTTCGAACGCAGGTTTTTCAAACTCTGTTCACCCAAAACCCAGCGCACGGCATCGACGACATTGGATTTTCCCGAACCGTTCGGACCGACGACGGCACTGACCGCCGCCGGAAATTCCAGTTCGGTTTTGTTGGCAAACGATTTGAATCCCGATATTTCCAGCTTTTTTAACCGCATCGATAATACGTTTTACTTGTTTCGACTTCACTCCCAATTTTTCAATTTCAAAGCGGCGGCGGCGGCTTGCTGTTGGGCTTCGTTTTTGGAAGATCCCGAACCCTGCGCCACCATTTCTTTGCCGAGATAAACTCCCACAACAAACGTTTTCGCATGATCGGGTCCGCTTTCTTTCAAAACTTTATAAGTGGGGGTGGCGCCGACTCTTTCCTGCGCCGCCTCCTGGAACAGACTCTTGTCGTCCCGCCATAATTTTTTGTCGATTATGTCTTTCAGTTCCGGAAGCAGATTTCCGGCGATAAAATTTTCCGCCGCTTTGAAATTTTGATCCAGATAAAGCGATCCGACGAATGCCTCGAAAGTGTTGGCCAAAATATACTGCCGGCCGCGGCCGTTTTCTTTCGCTTCGCCTTTCGACAAATACAAAAAATCGTTGAATCCGAGGCGGTCGGAAATTTTGGCGAGCATTTGAGTGTTCACCAAAGCGGCGCGAAGGGCGGTCATTTCTCCTTCGGCCAGATCGGGATAACTTTTGAAAAGATACTCGGTGACGGCCAGCTCCAAAACGGCGTCGCCGAGATATTCAAGCCGCTCGTTGTGCCCCAATTCAAAAGCCGGATTTTCGTTCAGATACGAACGATGAACAAACGCTTGCCGCAATAATTTCTGATCTTTAAATTTTACGCCCAGTCGATCTTGCAATTGCGAAAAATCTTTATCCATATAATCTATATTATCAATTTACAATTATCAATTTACAATAAATTTTCAATACATCAATGTTGAAAAAGTTTGAAAATTGAAAATTAAATCATTTATTGAAAATTGAAAATTGATAATTGTAAATTTATTCGCTTACCGGCGGTTCTTCCACCGTATCGTTATTTTTGTCGGCTTGAACTTCTTTGCCACGTCTGGGGTTTCCTTCATTTTTTCCCGGTTCGCCTATTGCGCGGTAAATCGTGCCTAAAACGCCGTTGACGAATTTTCCGGAAGTTTCACCGCCGAAATTTTTCGCCAGCTCGATGGCTTCATTGATGGCGACTTTCGGCGGCACCTCACTGCGATTGGCGTATAAAAGTTCGTAAATTCCCAGCCGCAGGATATTCCGGTCGACCAGACTGATCTGCTCAAGCGGCCATTCCGGCGCGGTTTTTACGATGATAGCGTCGATTTTCTCCAGATTGTCGATAACGCCTTTTATAAGATGGCGGACAAAATCGGCGTCTTCGAGTCCCGGCCCGAACTCGGCGATATCGCGCTCGACGATTTCATTCAATTTGGAATTGTCGCGGCCGTCAAAATCCCATTCGTAAAGCGCCTGAACCGCGATCGATCTCGATAAATGCCTGTTTGCCATTGATTTTTAAATGATTTACCCCTTAAAAATATCACAAATCCGCCCGAAAAGCAAAATCAGATTTTTCCGGATTTGATTTTTTCGCGGATTTTTTCGACATAAGAATTGAAAAAATAAAGATTGTGGAAAGTCAAAAGGCGCATAGCCGTTATTTCTCCCGCTTTCAAAAGATGCGCGATATAGCCGCGGGAATAATCGGCGCAAACCGCGCAATCGCATTTGAGGTCGAGCGGACGTTTGTCTTTCAAAAAAACCGATTTTCTCAAATCGAGTTTTCCTCCGCTTACAAACGCGATTCCTCGCCGGCCGTAGTGCGTCGGCACCGTGCAATCGAAAGTGTCGATGCCGCTTTTGACGATATTTTCGATGTCTTCTATTTTACCGATGCCCAAAAGATGGCGCGGCTTCGATTCGTCGAGATGCGGCAAAATCCAGGAAATTATTTTTTTCGTGTCTGCTTTGCTTTCGCCCAAATCTCCGCCGATACCGAATCCGTCGAAATTCAAAGAATTTATGAATTGCGCGCTTTTTTCGCGCAAATCGCGAAAATTGGAACCCTGAACGATACCGAAAAGCGCTTGACCGGTTTTGCGGCTGTCGGCGCAGATTTTCGCCCAGCGGTGCGTTCTCTCAAGAGACCTTTCTATATATGATTTGGCGGCAAGCGGCGGCGTGCATTCGTCGAAAGCGAAAATAATATCGGCGCCGAGCGCTTCCTGTATTTTCATCGATTCGCGCGGACCGATAAACAATTCGCGGCCGTCGACCGGCGATTTGAAGTATGCTCCGCCATCGGTTATTTTCACTTTTTGCGGTTGGGCATTTTTGTCGATAACCGTTTTACGCCCGCCAAAAGAAGCGCTCGGAATTTTCCCCACGCCCAGATCGCGGCCGAACCCCAGACTGAAAACCTGAAATCCGCCGGAATCCGTCATCAGCGGCCGCGGCCAATTCATAAACTTATGCAATCCGCCGGCGGCTTTAACGATTTTTTCTCCCGGTTTTAAATGAAGATGAAAAGTGTTGGCAATGAGCGCTTGGCATTTGGCCGCCGCCGCTTCCTCGCTCGTCAGAGTTTTGACAACCGCCTGCGTCGCCACTGGAACCAAAGACGGCGTTTCCACGATCCCGTTCGGAGTTTTTAAAATTCCCAGCCGCGCCCCGCTTTTTTTGGACTTTTTTGTTATCGTAAATTTTATCGCCATCGGTTTAAATTTCCAGATTTTTTTTGCCGCGCAATTTCAGAAGCTTCACCGAATTCAGAAGCGGCGGAAAATCGCCGATGAAATTCCACGCCGCCGCGCCGGCCGGCAAAAGACGGCCGGCGAAAACCAGATAAAGACCGAGTCCGTTTATCGCCGTCCAAATAACGATATCCTGATAAGCGACGCTAAGCGTAAAGCGGCTCAATCTGAAAAGCTCCGGCATTCTCGAAAGATTGTCCTGCATCAAAACGATATCGCCGGATTCGACGGTGACATCCGAGCCGATACCGCCCATCGCGACGCCGATGTCGGCGGCATTCAAAATCGCGGCGTCGTTTACGCCGTCGCCCGCCGCCAAAACTTTATATTTCGGATTCAGGTATTTTTTCAGATAATTCAATTTGTCCTCCGGCAAAAGATTGGCGTGATATTCTTTGATGCCGACCGCATCCGCAACTCGTTTGGCGATGTTTTCGTTATCGCCGGTTAGCATCACGATTTTTTCGACGCCGAGATTTTTCAATTCAGAAATTATCTCGCCCACATTCGGCCGAATTTCGTCGGCCAGCGTGAAAAAACCGGCCAAACTCGCTCCCCGGCCGATAAGCGTCACATTCAGTCCCTTGTCTTTTTCCCGCTCGATGTCGCGCAATTGGTGTTCGGTGATTTTTATGCTTTTTTCCTGCAAAAAAGAAACCTTGCCGGTGGTAATCTGTTCGCCTTTCACCAGCGCCGCGCTTCCTTTGCCGCTGTATTCTTCAAATTTATTGGGATCCAACGGTTTTATCTTTTTTTCCGCGGTATAATTTAAAATCGCTTTGGCCGAAGGATGATTCGACAAAAGCGAAACCGACGCGCTCCACGTCAAAACATCGTTTTCGGAAATGTCGTCGAAAATAAAAAGGTTTTCGACTTTGAGCCGGCCGAAAGTCAGCGTGCCGGTTTTGTCGACCAGCATCACTTTTACTTTTCTTAATCCGTCCAAAAAATCGCCGCCTTTGACGATGACGCCGCGCCTGGCGGCGCGGCCTATCGCCGCCGTAAAAGCCAGCGGAATCGCTATCGCGATATCTTCCGCGCTGACGACGAGAATCACGGAAAGCACCAGCGGCACGCTGCGCGAAACGGCATAAACCGCCAGAATTACAACCATCACGGCAATGGCGTAAATCGAAGCGAGCTTGTCGGAAAAAGAAGAAATTTTCGGTTTCGTTTCCTGCGCTTTTTCCACCAAATCGATTATTTTTTCGAGAGTCGTTTCCCTGCCGATACGCTCCGCTTTGATGGTCAAGTTTCCGGAAGCGACAGTGGTCGAACTGAAAACCCGATCGCCGGTTTTTTTATCCACCGGCAAAGATTCGCCGGTTAAAGACGATTGGTCGACCGCCGCCGCCCCCTCGATGACGGTGCCGTCGACCGAAATTATTTCTCCGAGCCCCGCCACCACCAAGTCCCCTTTTTTTATTTTGCCGATGGACATTTCCACGATTTTGCCGCCGATTTTAACTTTCGCTTTTTTCGGTTTCAGTTTAAGCAGATTTTGGATGGCGCGGCGCGCGCGATTTTCCGTATAAACCGAAAGGATTCTGGCCGACGTCAGCATCAGACCGATAAACGCCGCGCCGGCAAGTTCATTGCTCGCAAGCGCCGCGACCAGCGCTATCGCCACCAGCAAATCGAAAGTGATTTTTTTTTCGGCAAACGCCCGAACCACCCGCCAACCCACCGGCAAAGTAGCGATAATCGTAATGACGATTAAAACATAATCGTCGATATTATAAGGAAGGCCGATGAAAGTGTGAATCAAAAGCACGAACGTTAAAACGAAAAAAATAATCGTATCCAAACGGACCAGATTTATTTTTTGAATTTTTTCCGAAATTTTTTGGAAATATTCGTTCATCGGATGATTATAACTCTTTTTCGGAAAGTTTTGTTAAAAGTTTCGAAATGAGAACGAAAACCAAAATCGCCGAAAGCAAAGAAATTTCGGTATACCGCAAATATCGCCTCGCGCCCAAAACGACGCTCGACAAGTAGCCGAGGCCGCCGACAAAAAATATCCAAACCGCCGTCGCGATGGCGTTGCCTTTCAGAAAACTTCCGAAAGGAACTTTTAAAATGCCGGATTTGAAAACGATCGGCCGGTGCAGACCCCACGCGAATTTCGAAACGAAAAAAGTTTTCATCGGATGGCTTTTTAAGTGCTCATCGAAAGAGCCTGTGGCTTTTTCCGCCAGCCGCCGGATTTTGGAAAAACGGTTTTTTTCCCGCGCGATTTCGCCCAGAACATACCAGATATTGTCGCCGATAATCGCGCCGGCAAACGCCAACGCGAATAAAAATACCGGATCGAAATAGCCGCGGCTCGCCAAAAAGGCGGCGGTAAAAAGCGTTACTTCGCCCTCCAAAGCGATGCCTAAAAAAGCGATGACATAACCGATCGACTGGTGAGCCGTCAGAAAATCGTTGAAGCCCATATCCCGAAATATTATGACGCCAGCCAGCCGCCGTCAACGTAAAGCGTGACGCCGGTAATATAGCTCGCTTCTTCCGAAGCGAGAAAAATCACCGCCGCCGATACTTCTTCCGGCCGGCCGATTCTTCCGATCGGAACGCCGGCCATCATTCGTTTCATCTGCTCTTCCGTCATTTGCGCCGAAGCGACCATCGGCGTATCGACGGCGCCCGGAGCGACGGCATTGACATTGATGCCGAGCGAAGCGAGTTCGGTCGCCAAAACTTCCGTCATTCCGATGATGCCGCCTTTCGAAGCGGCGTAATGCGCTCCGCCGGCGAGGCCGATGCCGACGCCGCCGGAATCGACCGAAGAAATGTTAATAATTCTTCCCCATTTGTTTTTTGCCATTTCTTTTGCCGCCCGCTGGGCGCAGAGAAATTCGCCTTTTAAATTTACGGCAATCATTTTATCCCAATCGGCTTCGGAAATTTCCAAAGCCGGTTTTGGAACATAAATGCCGGCGTTGTTCACCAGAATATCGAGCCGGCCGAATTTTTTTATCACCTCGTCGAAAACCGCATTCACTTCGGCGGCATCCGTAACGTCCATTTTAAAAGCCGCACCCCCGCTAAGCGGGGCGCCCATCGCCGAGATTTCATCGACCACCGCTTGGCATTTTTCAAGATCGATATCGGTAACGGCGACTTTTGCGCCCTGTTTCGCCAGCGTCAAGGCATGGCTTTTACCCATTCCCCGCCCGGCGCCGGTAACCAGCGCGACTTTGTTTTTGAAATCGAACATAGATTTTTATTTAATGATGATCGCAAAACGGCTCGCGCCTCATTGTTATCGAAGCGGCGGCCGCGGACGCAAACACGCCGATCTGCCGCGAAGCGGAAGATTTCGCGCCGAGATCGCAGGCGGTTCGCCGCTCGACGGGCGGTTCGCCGCCCGCGCCGAAACAATATCGAACGAAGCAAAACGGCCGTTTAAATCTCCTTTTTCCGTTTGCTGAAAATATAAATATACAGGATTTCGAGAATGCCGAGCGTGTTGACTATCAAAATGACGATATACCACCATTTATCGCTTTTTCTAGCCGCAATCCACAGCGCTATTCCTTTCCAAACAAGCGACCAAACCAAAAGCAAGGTAAATAAAACCACGCCGAGCGTCAATTTGACCAAAAACAAACTTGCCAATAAATTCATATTTTTAATTTAATTATAATCTTCGTTCATTATAGCCCGCCGGCGGCGCTCCGCAAAGCGAGCGCCGTTTCCGAAGCCATTTGCCCCATTTCGTCGGAAACAATAACGGCTATCTTCACCGGCGAATCGGTTTCGTGATGAATAAAGCCGTCGGCACTTTGAACGCCGTTATTCCTTTCGCCGTCGATAACGATTCCGAGCGATTCCAAACCGCGGCAAATCCGCGAACGGATAATCGGCGACCGTTCGCCGATGGTGCCGGAAAAAATCAAAACGTCCGCGCCGCCAAGCGCGGCGAAATAAGAACCGATGTATTTTTTTATTTTGTAAACGAAAATTTCCAAAGCAAGCGCCGCCCGTTCGTCGCCGGCCGCTTCGAGATTCAAAAGTTCGCGCACATCGCCGGTTTTTCCCGAAAGCCCCAAAAGGCCGCATCGAGAATTGAAATAATTTTCCGCCTCTTCCGGCGAAAAGCCGGATTTTTTTTCGAGATAGACAACCGCTCCCGCGTCGATATCGCCGACTCTTGTCGACATCGGCACACCTTCAAGCGGCGAAAATCCCATCGAAGTGTCGAAGCTTTTTCCGTCTTTGAGCGCCATAATGCTCGAACCGCTACCCAGATGGCAAAAAATCGCTTTATCGGCCGACACCCGCGAAAGGGATTCGAGCTTCGGCAAAACGGATTTGAAAGAAATTCCGTGATAGCCGAACCGAACAACGCCGAATTTTTCGGCATCGTCGAGAGGCAGACCGTAATACCGCGAATGACTTGGCATCGCCGAGTGGTACGCGCTGTCGGAAACCGCAAAAATCGGAACGCCGGGCAAAGCCGCGCCGAGATTTTCGATTTCGGAAATTATAGAAATCGCATGCAACGGCGCCCATTCTTTCGCTTCGTCCAGTCTTTTTGAAAACTCGGCGTCAACCGGCCGGTTCTCGGTAAAATATTCGCCCGGCGCGACGATTCTCAAACCGATGGCCGTAATATCTCCGGCGCCGCCGATCAATCCTTCGTCCGTCATTTTTTTGATCGCATATAAAGTGGCGCCGGCGTAGTCGGAATCGGAAACGGCGCGCTTTTCCCGCGCCTCGCCTTTAACGAAATTAACGATAAATCCGCCGTTTTCTTTTTCGAAATGCGCGTAAAATTCCCGCTCTCCGTCGCCGTAAAGCGCGTATTTTTTCGACGCACTGCCGGTATTTACGATAAAAATTTTTTGAGCCATCGCCATTTAAGAATTTTAAATTCTAAATTTTAGTTTTAAAATTGTTTTTTAAATTTTAAAAACCAGTTTTATTATATCATAATTTCGGATAAACAAGACGGCCGCCGCGAACGCGTAAAAAAGCGTCGGTTGGCGGAGTTTGAAATTATCCTCGCCGAAGATATCAAAAATTTTCCACTTCTAACTTGCTATTTCAAAAATCTTTTTCACCAATCCCGTTCGTGCATAAAATGCGCGGGTAATGGGACGGCGTTCGCCAGTTCTGGGGTTTACGCCACCCGTTCCTTTCGTTCGAGCTTGTATCCACTTACCGTCTTTTCCGGTAAGTGCACCAAAGCCGTGTTTGATGAGTTTTGCACGGATAAAATCATAGTCGGCTTTTATTTCCTGTATCAATTCATCATCCTCGGCAAAATCCAAACTTGCTACGCGCAAAAGTTTTGACCCTTTGGTATTTTTGCCGTCCCATTGCACCGCGCAAAAGATAATAGTTTTAAGCTTTGCCCAAACATGACTTTCAAAAAACGAATCGTCTTTCAATTCTTTGGCATTTATCATCGTTATAGCCATCGTTTCTTGCGGCACGAGGA